>CANJRC010000115.1 GCA_947476535.1 Betaproteobacteria bacterium | reverse complement strand
CTGCTCAATGTATCGGTGGACGTCTCCAGCGTGGCCCTGATGGAACTGTGCCAGGACTCCAACGCGTTGTACTTGGATACCTGCATCGAACCATGGGCCGGCGGCTATGTCGACACGCGCCTGTCGCCCTCGCAACGCTCGAACTACGCGCTGCGCGAATCGGCATTGGCGCTCAACCGGGGCCGAGCAGCCAACGGTGGAGCGACTGCGGTGCTGACGCATGGCGCGAACCCGGGGCTGGTATCCCATTTCGTCAAACGCGCCCTGCTCGATATCGCCCGCGATACCGGAACCAAATCGGCGAAACCCAATACGCGGGAGAAATGGGCGAACCTGGCGCAAAAACTCGGCATCAAGGTAATCCACATCGCCGAGCGCGACACGCAGAGTGCCCACCCCGCCAAGCGCGTCGGCGAATTCATCAATACATGGTCCGTTGACGGATTCGTGGGGGAAGGCTTGCAGCCCGCCGAACTCGGTTGGGGCACGCACGAAAAATACTTCCCGAACGACGGCAGACGACATGACTTTGGCCCCGGATGCGCAATCTACCTGCAGCGTCCCGGCGCATCCACGCAGGTGCGCACATGGACACCCCTGGAAGGTCCCTTCCATGGATTCCTCATCACCCATGGCGAATCGATCTCCATTGCAGACTACCTTACGGTCAGGAATGGCCAGGTCAGCGACCAGGCCCGCTACCGGCCCACCGTGCACTATGCGTACCACCCCTGCGACGGCGCCATCGCCTCCATTCACGAGCTGGCCGGAAAAAACTGGAAACTGCAGGACAAGCGGCGCGTACTGATGAGCGACATCCAGGAAGGCATCGACGAGCTCGGTGTGCTGCTGATGGGCCACGCCAAGGGCGCATACTGGTTCGGCTCTCAGCTGTCGGTGCGCGAAGCGCGAAAGCTTGCCCCCTACAACAATGCCACCAGCCTGCAGGTCACCTGTTCGATTCTGGGGGCCATGGTGTGGGCGGTGGAAAACCCGCGGCGCGGCGTGATCGACCCGGATGAAATGGACTTTGAGCGGGTCATGGAAGTCGCGTCGCCCTACTTGGGCAAGCTGGTCGGCTCCTACAGCAACTGGACGCCGCTCGTAGACCGCGGCGTGCTCTTTCCCGAAGACATCGACACGGCCGACCCCTGGCAGTTCAAGAATTTCCGGGTGATCTGAAGTTCGTCTGAGTCGACAGACAACCAGCGCAAGGTCGCTACAGCTTCAGAAAGTTCTCCCGGTAGTATTTCAGTTCCTCTATCGACTCATAGATATCGGCAAGTGCCTCGTGCTTGCCGTGCTTGACCAGGCCCTTCATCAACTCGGGCTTCCAGCGCCGCGCGAGTTCCTTGAGCGTAGACACGTCAAGGTTGCGGTAGTGGAAATAGGCTTCGAGCTCAGGCATCCAGCGCGCCATGAAGCGGCGATCCTGACAGATTGAATTTCCGCACATTGGCGTGGTTCGCGCGGGCACGTGCTGCGCCAGGAATGCAAGCATGCGCTCCTCGACAATCGCCTCGGTGAGTGTCGAGGCCTTGACCTTCTCGATCAGCCCCGAGCGGGCATGTGTGCTCTTGTTCCAGTTGTCCATCGCATCGAGCGTGCTGTCCGGCTGGTGCACGACCAGAACTGGCGCCTCAGCGATTGTCACCAACTGGCTGTCGGTGACCACCATCGCCACTTCGATGACGCGATCCGTGTCCGGCTCAAGGCCGGTCATTTCCATGTCGAGCCAGACGAGGTTGTTTTGATCTTGTGGCATGCGGACCGGTTGGGCTGAGAGTGTAAAATCTAATTGTCGCACACTGGCGCAGTCCCACAGCCCCCCAGGGCACCCATTGCCCCCCTGAAACCCTTTTGAATACAGGTCCATTTCCGATGCAAGCATTCACGGCGGCGTTTCTTGCTGCGCTGACGGCCTCCACCGCCATCCGATGGTGGCTTGCCACGCGCCACATGCGACACATCGCGGCGCACCGAGAAAAGGTTCCCGATGAATTTTCCGAGCGCATCAGCATCGAGTCACACCAGAAGGCAGCCGACTACAGCCAGGCGAAAACCCGCATTGGCATGCTGGAGGCGCTGGCAGGTGCCGCAACCCTGCTTGCACTGACTCTGGGCGGGGGGTTGCAGGCCCTGTCGGATTCATGGGCGGCAATGTTCGAGCGCGGCGGCTATGCGCACGGAATCGCGCTGATCATGTCGATGACAGTGGTGACCGGCGTCATCGACCTGCCGTTTTCCCTCTACCGCACGTTTTCCATCGAAGCGCGCTTCGGGTTCAATCGAACGACCCTCGCCCTGTATTTCATCGACATGCTCAAGCAATCTCTCATTGGCATCCTGCTGGGCATACCGCTGTTGTTTTGCGTTCTATGGCTGATGACTGGCATGGGCGAGGCGTGGTGGCTGTGGGTGTGGGCAACCTGGATTGCCTTCAACCTGCTGGTGCTCGCCATCTACCCCACGCTGATTGCCCCGTTGTTCAATACATTCAAGCCGCTGGAGGATGCGCAATTGCGCACCCGCATCGAAGCGCTGCTCGCAAAGTGCGGTTTTCGCGCGCAAGGCCTGTACGTCATGGACTCCTCTCGACGTTCCAGCCACGGCAATGCCTACTTCACCGGCTTCGGAAGATGGCGCAGGATCGTATTTTTCGACACCTTGCTTACCCGATTGAGCGGCCCCGAAGTCGAAGCAGTACTCGCACACGAGCTCGGGCATTTCATGCATCGCCATGTGGCCAAACGCATTGCGATGCTGTTTGTCGGCAGCTTCTGCTTTCTCGCGCTGCTCGGCTGGCTGATTGGCACCGACTGGTTCTATAGCGGTCTCAACGTGCAAACCCCGTCCACAGCCATGGCTTTGGCCTTGTTCGTCATGATCATTCCCGTTTTCATGTTCCCGCTGCAGCCACTGGCCAGCCTGTACTCGCGCAGCCATGAATATGAAGCAGACGCCTACGCTGCAGCGCATGCAGCGCCACAGGATCTGGTGCATGCGCTGGTCAAGCTCTACCAGGACAACGCCGCCACTCTAACCCCCGACCCATTGCATTCGGCCTGGTACGACTCGCACCCACCGGCGGCGTTGCGCATTGCAAGACTGCAGTCGCTGGCCGTACGCCCCGCCGACGTTTCGGCCGCTGGAGCCACCACGTGAGCATGCCGCGCCCGCGACTGTCAGCGCGCAAGTGCAAGGCCCTTCCTGCGGGCACAAAGCCCATGACGGCCACTGCCATTGCCCGCCTGCTCCCCGCAGTCCCTGGCTGGGAACGCCTTGGCGGGCGCCTGCGCCGGGTATTCCTGTTTGGCGACTTTCACCAGACAATGGCGTTCGTAAATGCAGTGGCCTGGATTGCCCACGCTGAAGACCATCATCCGGACCTTGGTGTGAAGTTCAATCGCTGCGACATTGCCTACAACACCCACTCGATTCGCGGCATTTCCATGAACGATTTCATCTGCGCCGCCAAGATCAATGTCCTGCTCGATGACGCACCGGCGCAGCGACGGTGAGCCGACCCGGTCGCGGTGACCCTGCGCAACGGGACCGGCGAGTGAGGACGATCCGCGCAACCTCAGGCGCGGCGCTGCACGGACAGATCGTCGCGGCCTACGGCCGGCGCTACCTTGTTGAAACGGCTCATGAACAGGCGGCGGGTGGGCCCGGCGCGCTGCTTTCCTGCATGGCTTTGGGGCGGCAATCGCAGTATGCCTGCGGCGACCGTGTCACCGTGCTGTCATCAGGCCCGGGAGAAGGCGTCATCGAGTCTGCCGAGACGCGCTCGACGCTGTTCTTTCGCTCGGCTGCCCATCGCAGCAAATTGATTGCGGCCAACGCCACCCAGGTTGCCGTCGTGGTCGCCTCCGAGCCCAGTTTCAGCGATGAGCTGGTGGCACGCGTGCTGGCCGCGGCGGAATGTGCAGGCATGCGCTCGCTCATCGTGCTCAACAAGGCCGATCTCGCCGAACTGACCACGCAGGCCCTGGAGCGGCTGCGCGGTTTTGAGCGTGCTGGTTATCCACCAATTGTCGTATCGGCCCTGCAGGACGGGGGAGCGATGGCCGAGGCCCTGCGCGCACGGCTGCAGGGGGAAACCACCGTCCTTGTCGGGCAATCCGGCATGGGAAAGTCCACTTTGATCAATGCCCTGGTTCCGGAGGCCAACGCGGCGACGCGCGAGATTTCCACGTTCCTCGCGTCCGGAAAGCACACCACCACGTTTGCCCGCCTCTACCGACTAGACGCCCAAAGCGCCATCATCGACTGCCCGGGCATGCAGGAATTTGGGCTGGCGCACCTGGACTGGCGCGAACTGGCCGCCGGGTTCCGTGAAATCGGCCCACTGTCGGTCAATTGCCGATTCCCCGATTGCCATCACCAGGGAGAGCCCGCATGCGCGGTTGCCGCGGCGGCGGAGGCGGACCGCATCGATCAGCGTCGCTTGGCGCTGTATCGACGCATCGCTCAAGCAGAATTCGGGAACTAGACTTCCCCGGCAGGAGCCGGATCAGACATTATTATCAGAAAAGATAATAAAGAACCGCCACTCTTGGATCACAATTGGTATTGTAATCACGTCTAACCCGCAAGACCACACACCGTTAGCTGACGGCTTTTGCCACGCCCAAAAGCAGTAGCATCAACAAGTAGAGCACCAACGCGCGCCACACCAGACCGACAGTGCTGTCAAGGAACCCGGCGTCCGCCTCGTCGCCCACGCCGAGCTCGGGCCGATCGGAAACGCTGCCATCGACATTGACGATGGGCATGCCGAGGCGCACACCCAGTGCACCTGCGCCCGCGGCCAGCACGATGCCCAGCGCGGGGTCGCTCCATTTCTCGGCCTGGCTGCGCCAGCAGTAGACAGCATCTTCGAAATCACCCACTGCTGCAAAGGCCATGGCAGTGATGCGAACCGGCACCCAGTCGAGCGCGACGAAGGCGTCGCGGGCGAACTTACCAAAGCTGCCCAGCGCCGGATTGACCGCAGCGTCATCATGCCCCCAGCGCTCGGCCAGAAACAGGGCCAATCGATACAGAATCGCCCCCGACGGGCCCGGTAGGAGCACGAACCAGAACACCACGCCGAACACGTGCCGGTGCGAGGCTGTCAGTGCCCCCTCGATGGTCAAGCGCGCTACTTCCTCACGAGAAAGGTCGCTGCAGTTCTGCCCCAACCACTCCCCGAGAATCTTCCGAGCCCGCTCCAAGTCGTCTTCCTTGAGCGCCAGGTGGATCGCGGTGAACGCATGGCTGAACTGACGAAATCCCATGGTGAGGTACAGCGCCGCCACATTGACCGCAAGGGCGGCGATGGGGCCCAAGGGGCCTGCATGCTGGACAATCCAATAGATCAGCCACGCGCACAATACTGCAGGCAGAACGGCCAGCATCCAAGCTGCCGTTCCCTGCCGGGCTTCTCCGGCATTGAATTGCGATTCGAGGTAGTTCGCATACCGCATCAGCGGGGCGAAGAGCCTCCCGCGATCGGCGAGCGGTCGCCACTGCTCGAGTACCAGTGCAATCACCAGGGAGATCAGGCTCATGTACGCGCTTCTGCTTCAGTGTGAATCGTCATCACCAATGAAGATACCACATGAGATGAAGCGGGTGACCATGCGCCCAGTATCAGCACACACACATTGACCCAAGACGCAGGCATTTCTCGCGCGCCGGAGCAACAACCTACTCAGTGTCAGCCGCGCTCAGAAACCAATAAAAATGCATCAGGATGCCGGCGGTGACGCCCCATATGTAATAGTCCCCATAGGGGATTGCGTGGAAATTTCGAACCTCGCCTTCGGTGACAATGCTTCCTTGGCGATGATTGGCCGGGTCAAGCAGGAAGCTCAGCGGCACCTCGAAGACTTCATCCACCTCCGATACGTCGGGCTTCAGCTGAAAGGGCGTTCGAACCGCGCCGACCACCGGCGTCACGATGAAGCCCGAGCGCGTCGTGTACTGGCTGGGCAGAAAACCCAGCACCTCCACATGCGATGCTGCAACCCCGATCTCTTCATGGGTTTCTCGCAATGCCGTCTCCGCCGGTGTCGCGTCCTGCGGCTCCGATCGCCCCCCCGGAAAGCTGATCTGCCCGGCGTGCGAGCGCAGATGCGGGGTGCGCCGCGTAAACAATACGGTAAGGCCCCGAGTGCGCTCGATCAGTGGCATGAGCACCGCCGCGGGCCGAATATCGCCGCCGGGATGCTGCCCCTCTCGCTCATCGGCAAACGGAATCGGCACATGTTTGGGCGGCGAAGCAAATATCCGGCGCAAGCGCTGGAGGTCAATGCTGGCTGCTGGGGCGACGGAGGAACTCTTTTGCACCTGGAAAGCGCACTGAAAAAGGAAGCCATTCTACCGCGCTCGAATGCGCGTCACTTCGACCATTGCCTGCGAATGCGTGATCAGATCATGCTCGCCTTCGCTTGCCAACGCATTTCATCACCCCGTCCTTTGCTTGGAGCGCCTAACGGAATTGCCCTTAGGCGCCTGATTAGGAGAGCAAGGGGATGCATCCTTTCATATCCAAATGAATGCTTAGCCGACGCCCCTCGTTGACAAGATCACTCCTTGGCAGTGAGCCCCGCCTTTCTATTTGTACAATTGTATTTTTATGCAACGTGTGATCAAATCCACCATCGGCCGGTGAGGCGGCATGTTGGGAGGCATACCTGCTCGTGCGGTGCCCCTGAACTTGCTACACGCGAGCAAGAGATGGTCAGACCCACCCATTGATTCAAACAGGCGCCGTCAACACAAGGCGGGATGCAGTGACTCATTTTGCGGTCAATGTGCTCCGCCTTCAGGAGAATCTATTGAAGCATGCAGATCTAAGGCGTTACTTTCGCCACGGCACTCTCACCCAGCTCGC
Organism: Betaproteobacteria bacterium; assembly: GCA_947476535.1. GTDB lineage: Bacteria > Pseudomonadota > Gammaproteobacteria > Burkholderiales > SG8-39 > CAIYPG01. The sequence continues at coordinate 4,819 of CANJRC010000115.1, read as the reverse complement.
CGTATTCGAGGCGGTGGCCCGGCATCAGAGTTTCACCCGGGCGGGCGAGGAACTCTGCCTGGCGCAACCGACCGTATCGGTACAAATGAAAAAGCTCGCGCAAACAATCGGCGTCCCCCTATTCACCCAGAAGGGGCGACAAATGGCACTCACAGAGGCTGGACAGGAATTGAATGCAACGCTGGGCTCGGTGTTCGAGCAACTGTCTCAACTGGAAAGCCGTCTGTGCTCCATTCGCCCGGTGGATACCGGCTTTTCCCGCCACGACAAGGGCGAACTCAGGAAAATCGGCGGTCGCGCCTGAACTTGTCGGTGGCCTCGACCAGGGCCGACTGTATGCCCGGCTCCCAAGCCGAATGCCCCGCATCGTTGATGATGTGGAACTCCGCTTCAGGCCATGCAATATGCAACTCATGAGCCGTCACCAACGGGCAAACCATATCGTAGCGACCTTGCACTATGACGCAGGGAAGATGCCTCACGCTTTCAATCCCCTCGAGCAAGGCATTCTCGGCAAGGAATCCGCGGTTGACAAAATAATGCGCCTCGATACGCGCCAGGCCAACGGCAACGCGTTCATCATCGAAATGAGCCATCGTCTCGATGCTGGGCAGAAGCGTCGAACACGCGCCTTCATAGCGACTCCACGCACGCGCTGCCGGCACATGCACACCCGGATCCGCATGCGATAGCCGGCCATAGTAGGCCTGCAGGAGATCGCCGCGCTCGGGTTCGGAAAGGAATTCGGAAAAGTTCGCCCACACCTCCGGGAATACGCGCCGCATCCCCTTCATGAACCAGTCCACTTCATCCGGGCGAAACAGGAATATCCCTCTCAGGATCAGTCCAAGGCATCGCGCGGCATGTACCTGGGCGTAAGCCAGGGCCAACGTACTCCCCCAGGACCCCCCGAATACCAGCCATTGCTCAATACCCAGGTGTCGCCTGAGCGTCTCCATGTCGAAAATCAAATGCGGCGTCGAGTTGGCAATTAGCTCACCCAGTGGCAAGGATCGACCGGCACCTCGTTGGTCATACAGGATGATTCGATAGTCTCGAGGGTTGAAAAAGCAGCGATGGCGAGGCGTTGTTCCCGAACCGGGGCCTCCATGAAGAAACACCACGGGGATACCATCGGGATTTCCAGACTCTTCCCAATACATGACGTGCCGCTCATCGAGCTCCAGCATGCCGCTCGCGTGGGGTTCGATCGGAGGATACAAAGGCGTGAGCCCGCTTAGCACTGCGTCCTCAGCATTTGCCACGATTGCTTCGTCCGTAATGTAGTAGTCCGGAACGCATGAGGCACTTTTTTGGCATCCTAGTCGGCTCCGTAACACCCTCAAGTGAATAAAACGAGAACCCCGGTGTAGGCATAGAGGCGGTCATGCGCTATCTCGCCGTTGGCAAAGAATCCAACCAGAGGGAACTCGCCAAGGCTATTGCGGATAGCACGCAACTCTACCCCCGACTCGCCGAACAGGTTGCGGCCTCGACCAAGGCATGAAAAATAGAGGCCCGCGCTCGGTGTCGCTTGGAGCTGCAGCCGAAGCGACTCGAGCATGCGGCCCATGTCGCTCCGCGCGGCATCAGGACTACGTCGGCAAAACATCAGTGACATGCCTACTTCGACGGATGCCCCGATGGCAATCAATCTATTGCGTGGATCCACACCGATGATATTTCGCACCAGATAGTCTCCGGTGTCCGACCCTGCGACCGGCAAGCCGATGACCAGCCCTGCGATGGCCCCTCGCAGGGCCTCCTCCCCTTCGCCACCGGCTCCAGCGGCCTCCAGCATGACGTCTAGCGCCGGTCGTCCATCCAGCATGCTGACGACGTTCCTCTCGCCGCCCGTAACCTGGTAAATGGTTCGGGCGCCTGCCTTCCCCAGCACGGAACACCCCTGCGTCAGTCGTGTCATGACGGATACGTTGGAAGAGAACACAACACCCGAGAGGCCTCCGCTGAACACTTCATCTGCAAACTGTCGTGTCCCTGTCTGCGCACCCAAAGCGCTGGACAGTCCGCCCGCAAGAAAACCGCTCTCCACTTTTCCGCCCATGTCCTCCAGGAGGGAGGGCATGTCATCAGCATCAGGGTCTCCGTGCACTACGGCAAAATGAGCCGCAGATGCGCCGGTGCCGGTGCCGGTGCCCGTGCCCGTGGTCGCGCCAAGCTTCGGTAGCTGAGCCTTTCCGGAAAACACCTGGAAGGAGCCGCCAGGAAATGCTCCGATCAATATCGATACGGCGGGCTGCTCCATGTACTCGTGCACCCCCCCCATGACGCCTACCGCGGACGATCCGACCCAATGGTCGACCCCCGTCTGCGCCCTCAGGTAATCGAGCAATGCGGGAGCGTCGCGGTGGTAGCAGTCCGAAACATAGGCAAACCCCAAGTTTGCGCCTTTGGGCACCGGACGGATCTGCATCAGACAGACATCGACTGCGGCTCGCCAGTGCGCGTCGCTGGCATGCCCCGCCCGAAACTGCATGCTCACTTCTTGCCTGTATCGCCGGACTCCGAAGGCGAGCGGGGAACTGCCATGCCCGCAACCTGATTCACCGCCTGCTCAGTGGCTTTTTGCGCCTGTTGCAGAACCGTCCACCAGGCGTCGGCAGCGGGATTGGCAGCTGGAGACTGTGCCGAGGCTGAAGCGACATCTAGCGCCGCCGTTACCGCCCCCGCCACACCCCCTTGCATACCCTGCATTGCTGCAAAGGTTGCCTTTTGCATTTCCAGCCCCTGAATTGTCATTCGCAGGACGTTCAGGTTGAGGTTGAGCCAGCTCTCAACCGACTTCAGGTCCGCAATCCGCTTCTCCACTTCTCCGACATCCAGAGTCGGGGTAACCAGGCCTGGCATCGGCATGCCCATCGGGGTCCAAAGCGCCTTGAGAAACTCAAATGGGTCCGGCGTTTTTGCAGAATTTGAATTGAATGGAGAAGCCATGAGGTGCCCTCACAGAAGTTGTCTCTAAAGGGGAACTAACTCCCGAAATCCCGAGCCGTCCTTCGCCGGATGCCAACCAACCCACATCGATACCGAAGAACCCAACACATGCCGCCGAATCAGTTTAGCAGTTTGCCAAACGCGCTGGCCATGCGCCCATTTGACCACTCGGAAATTGCCTAAGGAAACCCTGAACAAGGGGGCTCCCCTTGTAAATCCCCCGATTTCAGGGGGAAGCTTGTCATGGCTTTCAAATCTTTTGTGACTTAATTGACGCTTTCCTAACCACCAAGGAACGACTGCATTTCCTCGCGCCGCTTCATCGTGTCTTCGTAGCCGAGCTCGATCAAGGCCCGACAGAAACCCTTCTCAAACAGCAGGTAGCTGGCAAGGTTAGATCCATTTCGGTTCATTGCCCCGACGCCACGCAGCAGGAACCTCACCGTGCGCGGCAGCTCCATGATGTAACGCGGCACAAGGCGCTCGATCGGCTGGCTTGGTGACGCAACCAACACCTCGACTTTGCGCAGCGGCAGTCCTGCCTCCGCGATTTTCTCCTTCGGAATAAGACTGATCGTTCGGTTGATGCGTTGCAAGCGCTCGATATCAACGTACAGGCTGTCCAGGAAAATGCTATTGAGTGCATGGCCTGCAATCTGGGCCAGTGAAGGATATGAGTTTGATCGCACTCTCGCCGAATCCTGGGATTGCCTACCGGTCCCCACAACCAGCACACGATCGGCGCCAAGATGCAACGCTGGACTGATTGGCGCTATCTGGCGCATCGACCCGTCGCCAAAGTACTCGCGATTGAGCTTTATCGCGGGAAACACGAATGGCAGGGCGCTGGACGCCATCAGATGCTCCACCCGAAGGGGCATTGCACACCCGATGCGCTGGCTACGCTCCCAAGGCTGGCAATCGACCCCCCCTTGAAAGAATGACACGCTTTGCCCGGACGAATATCCTGAGCACGTGATGGAAACAGCGTACAAGCTACCGTTGTCGATGTTTTCTTGGATTCGACCGAAATCCAGGCCTGAAGACAGCATGTGCGCAAGAGGACTGTTGTCGAGCAGCGCACTCGGGCTCGAGCGGTTGATTAGCATCATCGACCCCAGCCACCTCGCGCCACCGCGTGCGATGCCAACCGCATCGGAGCGGTAAACATGATGCGCATGGAAATTGCTCCACACCTCCAGCAGGTGTTCAACACCGGCCTCGAAATTCTCTGCGAACACCGCTAGGCTGGCCGCGTTGACCGCCCCCGCGGAAGTGCCACAGATGATCGGAAACGGATTACGATCCGGAAACGGTAACAGTTCGCGAACAGCCTTGAGAACACCGACCTGATAGGCAGCTCGTGCGCCGCCACCGGTCAGCACCAGACCGGCTCTTGGCCGGGTCGGTTCAGGCAGAGCGGCCAACTACAACTCCACTAAAGAGAACCGCAACAATGTCTATGCTCGACGCAACCATCAACCAGCCATCGCGCGCCCACCACGGAACAGGTCCTGTTCCGCCATGGCATCGACCACGAGCAACGCTGTCATATTGACAAGGCCACGCACCGTCGCCGACGACGTCAGGATATGCACCGGGCGTGCCGCCCCGAGGAGTATGGGGCCGATGGTGACACCGTCGCTCGCAACCATTTTAAGAAGTGTAAAAGCGATATTGGCAGCGTCCAGACTGGGCATGATCAGAAGATTGGCGTCACCGCGGAGGCGGCTATTGGGGAAAATCCCTTTTCGCAGAGTGTCGCTCACGGCCGAATCGCCATGCATTTCACCCTCGATTTCAAGCGCAGGCGCACGCACGCGAATCAGCTCGAGCGCATCGCGCATCTTTACCGCGCTCGCGG
>CANJRC010000114.1 GCA_947476535.1 Betaproteobacteria bacterium | reverse complement strand
GTGCCGACAATCACGGTATCCTTGCGCTCAAGCAATGACTTTGTTGCAGACAGCCGCATCTGCTCGATATGCTCGTTGATCGAGGAGTCTTTCTCGATGAACAGGTCTCGCGAGGGAACGTAGGCCTCGGGCTGATAGTAGTCGTAGTAGGACACGAAATATTCGACTGCGTTATCCGGAAAGAATTCCCGCATTTCCGAATACAGCTGCGCAGCCAGCGTCTTGTTCGGCGCCAGTACCAATGCCGGCCTACCCAGGCGGGCGATCACGTTGGCCATGGTGAAGGTCTTGCCCGAACCCGTCACCCCAAGGAGCGTCTGGTACGCCAGTCCGTCATTTAACCCATCAACCAACTTGACGATTGCTTCTGGCTGATCCCCGGCCGGTTCAAATGGCAGGTTGAGCAGGAACGGGCTATTTGGGAAAGTGGCTCTCACAGGTACGGTAGAATGGCGCCATTCGGTAACCACTCAGTCTATCACCATGAACGTCTCAAACACTTCAACCCTGCTGTCTCATGTCGAACTCGCGCCTCGCGACCCCATCCTCGGCCTCACTGAGTCGTACAACGCCGACAAGAACCCCTCCAAGGTAAATCTTGGGGTTGGGATCTACTACGACGAGTCAGGCAAGGTCCCGCTTCTGGAATGCGTGCGACGCGCGGAAAAGTTGCTGGTGGAAAGCGCGCCGCCCCGCGCCTACCTTCCAATTGACGGCATCGCCGCTTACGACAAGGCCGTTCAGGCGCTTGTTTTTCGACCTGACGCAGAGGCGGTCAAGGAAAAGCGCATCGTGACCGTGCAGGCTCTGGGCGGGACCGGCGGTCTGAAAATAGGTGCCGATTTTCTGCGTCGCACAGCACCTGATGCACAGGTGTGGATCAGTGAGCCAAGCTGGGAAAACCACCGCGCGCTGTTCGAAGCGGCAGGCTTCAAAGTCAATTCTTATGGCTACTATGATGCGGCCACGCATGGTCTTGATTTCCCCGCGATGACAGCGGCCCTGAACAGCATGCCCCAAGGGTCCATCGTCGTACTTCATGCGTGCTGCCATAACCCCACGGGCGCGGATCTGGACTCTGAGCAGTGGCGCAAGGTTATCGAGATCGTGAATGCGCGGAATCTGGTGCCGTTTCTTGATCTCGCATACCAGGGCTTTGGCGAGGGCCTGGACGCGGATGCCGAGGCTGTACGCCTTTTTGCCGACGCGGGAAGCCCGGTATTTGTCTCAAACTCCTTCTCAAAATCGTTCTCCCTGTACGGCGAGCGGGTCGGCGCACTTTCGGTGGTCACTGCAAGTGCAGACGAGGCGGCTCGAGTGCTGTCGCAGCTCAAACGGATCATCAGGACGAACTATTCAAACCCGCCAACACATGGCGGCCAAGTGGTCGCATCCGTTCTGAACTCGCCTGAACTGAGGATACTGTGGGAAGGCGAACTTGCCGGGATGCGTGACCGGATCCGCAACATGCGCGAGCAATTGGTTACTGCACTTCGTAACCATGCCCCGCAACACGACTACAGCTTTGTATCCAAGCAACGCGGCATGTTTTCGTACTCTGGCTTGTCCAAGGACGCTGTCACAAGGCTTCGCGAGAAATTCGGCGTCTACGCTGTGGACACCGGCCGCATCTGCGTCGCGGCGCTGAACAGCCGCAACGTGGATTACGTTGCGCGCTCAATCACCGCAGTTCTATAGAAAATGCGTCTGCTCGCATGCTTTCGAACATTTGTCCGGAATGACCCCAAACAGGCCATTGAAACTTCTGGTTTCTTTGATCGAACAGCCACTGATGCGGTACAATACGACCCGCGTTTCATTCCCTGATAGCTCAGCTGGTAGAGCGACGGACTGTTAATCCGCAGGTCCCAGGTTCGAGCCCTGGTCGGGGAGCCAATACCAGAGCCAATCCCAAAAGGATTGGCTCTTTCATTTAGCGACTTAAAATAAGACGTGAGCAGCCTTGTACACCGTTTTCTCGATGCCAAAGCATTGAACATCAGGGTCCTGCCCCCATATAGCATTTGAATCTTCCCCAGGAGTACTTCGATGCACGATACGCCCATCCTTCAGTACCTGAGAAAGCACGGCCAACGCCTCGACTCCGAGATCGCCACCGCAACCGGCATCCCACTTCACACGATACGCACGTCCCTGCACGACCTGTCTGCGCGCGGAGAAGTGTCCAAGTGCAGCGTCACGCGGTTCGCCAACGGGAAACCCTTGGAAGGAATTCTTTGCCGGATTGCAGGGACCATTCCACCCAAGGCACCTGGTCCGAAACCCAAAGGGTAAAAGACAGTCGGTGGCACGTCCCTGATACCCTCGTAGGGAACACCCCTGCATCAAGGCCGGCTCGGGGTCATCACAGAGCCGACTTTTGATCATTGGCCCGCCAGATCCGGCGGTGGACGCTGTTGTTCATGCAGCGTTATAAAATTACTGGAGTACGTGCTCGAATACCCAGCGGTCGAGTTGCGGCGTCAGGCCGTACTCCTCGGCGAGCGATAAGAAAGCCTCCGGCGGGGCATGGCCTCTTTCCTCCTCGCGCAGGCGTATGAGCACTTCGTGGCGGTCGGGCGCCCGTGTGCCTGCGGCGTGCCGCCACCTTCTTGGCTACGCTCCCAATCCTGCGCATTTGTTCGCTAATTTCCATGGGAGACCCTGCCTTGTAAGCGCAATAACTATGGGTCCCAAGTCAAACCGTCCGCGGCGCAGGTCATGGCTAGCTTTTTCAATCACCATCAATGTCGTCTGAGCCGGAATTAACGTCCTTGCCGTTTCCATCTCTGAGATCGTGCCAAACGGGTCGGATATCCCATGAATAAAAACAGTTCTTGTCCTCACGACAGGAAAATGATCTGTGCGCAGCTGACTCGGTTTGTCAGGCGGGTGTAACGGGTAGGACAGCAGCAAGAGTGCGTCCGCGAGGGGCGCCTCTTCCGCCGCCAGCATGCTGGCCTGCCGCCCACCGTAGGAGTGCCCACCCAGATACACGGACCCCAATGACATGCCTCTCAGGACGTCCACTGCCGCCTTCAGACCGGCCCGATCTGCAGCGGCTTTGGACGGATGAGGAGGGCCGGAACGGCGTGCCTGTCGAAAGGGTAAATCGCAACGCAGGACGCAAACGCCTGCGTTTGCAAAGGCACTGGCCACGGCAACCAGCAAGGGAGCATCGCAATTTGCACCCGCGCCATGGGTGAGGACCAGTCCCGACTGCGCTCCAGGAGGCCGCTGCAGGAAGCCGGATACACCTGCTTTTTCATATCGAACTGCTGTTACCGAGGTGGGCAGGACTGCATTCATTGCCTGCCCGTGCCGGCCTGTTGGCCAATGCTGCTCCGGTAAGACGCCTGCATCATCATCGGGTCTTTCGCTGCAGCGGTACAAAGATATTTTGCATCGGGCTTGATGCCGACCCTGCCGAGATCTAACCGATCGGCATCCCAGCAGGTCTGAACAGTGACATCAGCGTCAACCTCCCCATCGCTATGTCCCGTACAAGCCTCAACCAGTAGCACCATCTCCGCGTCCGTCGCCTCGAATAGACTACCCCGCAGCTTCGTGGCCAGTTCCGCCCCGCGCTTTCCGTGGCCGTCGTCTACATACTCGTTTAGACGACATGAGTCATGGAAGAAGGAAAAAAGTTCGACTACGTTGATGTTTGCACCTGTCGTTTTTGCCAACACCATCCCGTTCTTGCGCACCCTCACCCAGTGAGCCGCCCCATGTGCACCATGCCAATCGATTGCGAACCTCTCCCGAAGATGGTTCAACAATGACGACCAGTTCATGCTCTTGACTCCTCAATTGGCTTCACGGGCGCCCCACTTTGATCCTTGCCGCGCTGTCAACGGCGTCGCTTCTTCGCGGCTTTGCGCGGCGATTTCAGCTGCTGGGATTGTGCGATCGCTTCGCTGCCCCGACCTGCGAGCTTGGGTTCGATGTTGTCGGCGATCCACTTCGGGTCCCACCACTCAACCGGCAGCACAGCCACGCCGTTCAAGTAGACCCCAAAGTGCAGGTGATCACCCGCGGCCAGCCCGGTCTCTCCAGTGTTGCCAAGAATCTGCCGCTGATTGATCGAGTCGCCGGCCTTGACATCGATTGAACTCAAGTGGCCATACAGCGTAAAGAGGCCGAGACCATGGTCCAGAATGACGGTATTGCCGTAAATCCCCAGGTCACCGATGAAAGCTACTGCGCCGCTATTGGACGCCTCGACGGGGTAATGCTTGGTGACGGACAGGTCGTAGCCAAGGTGCAAGGCGGTGTCGATCGATTCGCCGTTGTATGTATAGGTTCGCTCATCCGCGAAGTTGGCTTCGACCTTGGAGTTGCTCAACTGGCTGAATGCGCCTTTCCAGAGCATTGAGGCAGTGAGTTTTTTCGTTACAGCGATGATCTTGTCTTCGTTCTCTTTTCTGAGCCGCTTGTTGACCGCTGTAAAGACATCTTTCGGAGTTCCCTGGCGTGCATTGACGTCGGTCAGCAACGGCGCAACTTTGCCTTGAAGAAAGCTGTCGGACACTGCAATGGTGCTCTTTTTGTACTTGACGTTTTTAAGTTCGTAGACAACGGGCATGTCCTTGGTATTACCGGCCTTGTCGGTAACGACAAGCATTGCTCTGGCATCCGGCGGCACGTTATAGGCGTGTGCAAAAACCGCGATGAAGTAATCGGGGTGGTCTTTTATTTGCCCCTGAAACCCCGGAAAGAAATAGTCGCCGATCCTGACGCCACTCGTTGCCGTATCTGCAGATGCCTTGTAGACGATTACCCCCACGCCGCCGAAATTGACATATCGGTCGTCCGCGATGAGCTCGACGGTGGGCGGAGTGATGTCGATCATGAGGTTTTTCTGGATCGTGGCCTCATTGCCACGGAAAAACTGCCACAGCGAGTCATCTCGCGCGACGACACGCAGGATTGCAGGGCCTTCTTTGATCCCGGGTATTTTTGACAAAGCGACCGAGATGGTCTTCTCGCCCGCTGGCTGGGAGTACTGCTCGGAGAACACGGCATGTTCCGCGCCGTTCACCGACAGCGTCGCTGTCAATGATTTCAAGCCAGCGCCATGGTCGGTGACATTGATTTCCATGGGCGCCAGGCCGAGCACATCGGAGTCCGATGTGAACGTGATTTTCGGCGCATCCCGCTCGAAGCGCGGCCACAGGTAGTAAGCGCCACCCAGAAGGCATACAACAATAACCAGCAGTAAAGAAATAATCGCCGAGCGCATTGGTCAGGTTCCAAAGTAATCGATATGGGAAGGTCGAATGAGGGGCAGCAAAAATCCCTCCGAATTATCCCCCGATAGCAGGGAGCGCCGCGAGCAGTTTTCGTCCGCAGAAAAAAATACGCGAATTGAAACAGCCACGGCAAATAGCGCCCCCAGTTTGGCCCGCTACGACCCCATTGGGGAATTGGGGGTGCATGGGAGCTGGCTTCGAGTGGCATGAGTCATGCCTGCTCCATGTGCGCAACAGTCAACGCCGATTCCGTCGCCCCGTTCGAGCGCTGCGTCTCAACCACGAATCGCAATGACAAGGGCGGCAAGGGCGTGGCCAGTCCGGCAAAGGCCTTTTCCACAACTTGCACTTTCGGGCAGATGGCACTGAGGATCCGACCCGCACCCTGAATTTCCCGGAATATCCTGACGCCAGGATCCTTGTTGCCGGCGACAATCTCGCCTGTGGCTCGTCGCGCGAAATCGCCGTCTGGGCACTGCTCGGCTACGGCATCCGCTGCGTCATCGCCGATGAGCTTTGGCGACATCTTCTACAACCGCAGCTTCCAGATGGGCCTGCTGCCAATCACACCTGGCTACACAGTGTTACGCACCCCACAACGGGCGCTTAGAATTCATTTAAAAATTGAGGGAGTACACCCCTGAATTTTGATCAGCGCTCAGGCTGTGGCCGCACCGTCGGCCTTGAAGCTGCCGGGACGGTTGTAATACGGGCCAAGCAGTTCGGCTGCCGTCTTGTCACTGATAACAACGCGCCGCAATGTGCGTCGCATCTCCTTCATGCCCGGTTCCTGCGACGGACGCCCGTGCTGGAGCGCGAGGTTGTCCCAGATGACCAGGTCGCCCTTTTGCCATGGGTGGGCGTACTGATTCTCCCTGGCAAGCAACTGCGAGAACAGTTCGCGCAGCATCGCCTCGTTCTCCTCGGCGCTGAAACCAGAGATGTGGCTGGAATGCATTTCTGAAACCAGGAGCAGCGGCTCGCCGGTGCGCGGATGTGGGTAGAACAGCGGCCGCTCCGTGCGCGGATGCGTCGTGTCGGGGGGCATCTGTGACAGGGCAATGAGGCTGTAGCGCTTGCCGTAGGCGGCATCGGTCATCTTGCGCGTGTAGTCGTCGGCATACACGCTGGTGCGGCCGACCAGGCACTCGCGCAACACAGAAGGCAGCCGCCGGTAGGCATGGGCAAGACTGGCGAACACCGTCGGGGACGTCGGCTGCTGCACGTCGTAACCGTACAGAGAGATGGCCGGTGGCGGTTCGGGCCGGAACTCGTAGTCTGCATGAAAGGTCAGCTCGACATCACCGAACAGCCCGTCCGGCCGCACGTTGGACACGAACGAGTGGCGCGTGCCGTCGCTCTTCTCGTCCGACACCGGACCGAAGGTGCTGACGACGCGGATATGGTCGTCCGTGCTGATGTCCTGGTTGCGAAAGACCAAAAGGTAATACTGGTCGAACAGCCGGCGCAGCGCCTGCTGCTGCTCACCCGACAGCGAGTGTCGCAGATCCAGTCCCAACACTTCGACGCCAAGCGCCGGGCTGAGTGACCGGCTTTCAATGGAATTTTTCATCATGACGTTGCTCGAATGGAAAGAATTGAACGGATCACACTAGCACTAGTTTAGGTGCCGCGATTACGGAACGCAAAGGCACCACCATCTCGAAGCCAGCAAAGCCACGCTGCGGACAGCATCACCGTGCCGGCGCCTACCTGAAGGCGCTCCGCTCGGCCGGCGTCACCGTCTGCGTATCCTTCCCCGACCGGATCACCCGCCCCGGCAGCGCGCCAGTCAGCGCATCACTGCGCACCACCTCGGCGCCGTTGACCAGTACATGCTCGATGCCCACCGCGTCCACATACACGCGACTCGCCCCGCCAGGCAGATCGTGGCGCAACACGTCTTCTCCGGGCGCGATGCGCGCGGGATCGAATAGCACGAGATCCGCATGCCACCCCTCCGCGATGCGGCCGCGCTGCTTCAGCCCGAAGAGGCGCGCCGGAACGTCAGCAAGAAGCCGCACCGCTTCCTCCATGGGCATCAAATGCCTCTCCCGGACGCCCTGCGCGAGGAAACTGGTGGTGTAGGCCGCGCCGCATTGCACATCGAGGTGCGCGCCGGCGTCCGACGCTCCCAGCACTGCGCGCGGGTCACGCCACAGTTCGGCGCGCATGGCCCAAAGGTCGTCATCGCTGTTGCGCACCGGAGTGAACGTCAGGCGCAATTCATCTTCGATTGCGAGATCGAGCGCGATGTCGAAGGGGTCTCGATTGCGCTCGGAACCAATCTCGCCGAAAGTCCGGCCCACCAACTTCTGCACCTCAGGGGACGCCGCAGAGGTGATGCGCATCCCCGACCAGTTGGTGCGCACCAGCAGCGTGCCCGAGGTTTTCATCGACAGCAGGCCAGCACGCATGCGCTCACGCACCGTCGGGTCGGCAAAAGCCTTGATGCGCTCGGCCGGCGCCAGCTGGAAGTACGGCTCCCAGTTTGGGATGGCCGGCAACCCGAGCGCGCCGGTGAGGAAACAGTAGCGCGTGGCCTTGTCGTAGGGGCGCACCAGCCCCACCGCCCAGCCGCCCTGCTCGGCGATGCGGTCCATGGCGGCAAGTTGCTGGCGATGGAACCCCGGGTTCGACTGGTTGATGCCGAGGGTGTTCCAGTTCAGCGGCCGATCGGCCAGGCGCGACATCGACGCGCACAGCGTGATGTCCTCCGCCGTGAAGCCGCGGATGGCGCCTTCGCAGGCAATCTCGACCTGCGTGCCCGGGTGGCCGCGCAGTACGGCGGACAGCGCCAGCAATTCCGCCTTCGTGGCAAAGCGCGAGGGCACCGGCTGGCGGTCGCCATCCACATGCGCCTTGATCTGCGAACTGGAGAAACCCATTCCGCCGCCTGCCAGTGATTCGCCCAGCAGCGCGCACATGCGCGCGATGTCGGCTTCGGTTGCGGATTCGCTCCGCGCACGATTGCCCATGATGGCCATGCGGATGGTGGAGTGACCCACGAGGAATCCAGCGTTAACGGCAAGGCGGCCTTCGAGATGGTCAAGCCACTCGCCGAAAGTGCTCCAAGGCCAGCGCACGCCGGCCTGCAATGCTTCGAGCGGCATGCCCTCCACCACCGACATCATGCGCAGCACATAGTCGGCATTCGCCTCCGACAGCGGTGCCAGCGTGAAGCCGCAGTTGCCGCTGAACACGCTGGTCACGCCGTGCAGCGGCGACGGTGTGGCGGCCGCGTCCCATTGCAGCTGCGCATCGTAATGCGTGTGGATGTCGATGAAGCCGGGCGCAACGACCAGACCGCCGGCGTCGATCACACGGGCGGCCCGCTCTCCCGCGGTGTCGAGCACGAGACGCCCGTCGCGGATGCCCACGGCCGCCCGCCGGCCCGGCAACCCGGTGCCGTCGATGACGAGGCCGCCTTCAATCAGGATGTCGAGCATGGCCCCGGGATTATATCCGCCGCCCCTGATTCGCCACTGTCACTACCCTCCGCTCCATTTCCGGTAACAGCTTCGATACGTTGGGTTGCCGCTTGGGCCATGACGCGGGACAATCCACGCGCCAATTCACCTCCGGCCAAGCCACGGCGGGCAAACCTTTCCCGGGAACAGCATCATGCGCAACATCGCTGCACGAATACAAACGGTGGACGACGCGCGGGAGTTCGCGCGCCAACGCCTGCCGAAAAGCATCTTCCAGTACTACGACTGCGGCAGCGGCTCCGATGTCACGACCCGCGCCAACCTCGCGGCCTTCGAGCAGGTGCTGTTCCGGCCGCACACCGCGACCTGGTACGCGAGCCGCGAACTGCGCACCACCGTGGTCGGCCACGAGATCTCGATGCCGGTGGTGATTTCATCCTGCGGGCAGCTCGCCATCGGCCATCGCGACGGCGAATGCGGCGTGGCGCGCGCCGCGGGCCGTGTCAAGACGCTGATGATCCTGAGCGGCGCAAGCTCCACCGCCATTGAAAAGGTCATCGCCGAAGCCAGCGGGCCGGTGTTCTACCAGCTGTATTACTTCGGCGGGCGCGACGCCTCCGAGCCCATCATCGAGCGGGTGCAGCGCGCCGGCGCCAAGGCCCTGGTGCTCACCGTCGATTCGGCAGCCCCCTCGCGCGGGCCGCGCCACCTGCCCTACCGCGAGCGCGTGCGGGCGCCGCAGGGCATCGGCCTCTGGGAGGCGCTGCGCTTTGCACCCCAGGCCCTGACGCGCCCAGCCTGGCTGATCGACTACCTGCGCGACGGCTGGCGCGCCCCCGAAGTGGCGATGTGCCTGGATGAGCAGGGCCACGCCCTCACGCGCTTCGACGGCGGCATCAAGAAGATGTACGAGCAGACGCCGCAGTGGCAGGACATCGCCTGGATCCGCGAACGCTGGAAGGGTCCGCTGATCATCAAGGGCATCCTGCGCGCCGACGACGCGCGGCGCGCCGTGGACGAAGGGGCGGATGCCATCGTCGTCTCCAACCACGGCGGCAACTACATGGACGGCAGCATGCCCGCGCTGCGCGCCCTGCCCGACGTGGTGGCAGCGGTCGGCCACAAGACCGAGGTGCTGTTCGACAGCGGCGTGCGGCGCGGCATCGACGTCATTCGCGCCATGGCGCTGGGCGCCCGCGCCGTGCTGCTCGGCCGAGCCTATGTCTGGCCGCATCTGGCCGCGGGCGAAGCCGGCGTCGACCACATCCTCGCCCTCTTCCGCCAGCAGATCGACGACGGCCTGGCCTACCTCGGCGTGAAGAGCATCCACGAGCTCGACCGCAGTTACCTGGACATCACCTGGCCGCGGCAGCATCCGTAGGAGAGGTCACCAACACTTGCCGCCTCCACTTGCAACGGGGCCGTTAACTGTATATAAACCCAGTTAACCGAAGCCTGTACAAAACCCCACCCCACCGGAGGCCGCATGGAAGAGCTCACCCCGCAGCAGAACCGCATCCTGCAGTTCATCCGCAAGGCACTGGAGAGCACCGGCCTGCCACCCACGCGCGCCGAGATTGCCCACGCCATGGAGTTCCGCTCGCCCAACGCGGCCGAGGAACACCTTCGAACGCTCGAGAGGAAGGGCGCCATCGAGATCCTGAAGGGCTCGGCGCGCGGCATCCGCTTGAAGGACGGCGGCGGGCTGCCGCTCATCGGCCGCGTGGCCGCCGGCTCGCCCATCCTCGCCGAGGCCCACGTGCAGGGGCATTACCAGGTCGACCCTTCCCTCTTCAAGCCGTCCGCCGATTACCTCTTGCGCGTGCGCGGCATGAGCATGCGCGATGCCGGCATCCTCGATGGCGACCTCCTGGCCGTGCACCGCGTGTCCGAGGCGCGCAGCGGCCAGGTGGTGGTGGCGCGCGTCAACGACGAGGTGACGGTGAAGCGCCTCAGGCGCAAGGGCGCTATGGTGGAGTTGCTGCCGGAGAACCCGGAGTTCGAACCCATCGTCGTCGACACCCGCCGCGAGGAACTCGTCATCGAGGGCCTGGGCGTGGGCGTCATCCGCAGCGGGCGCACGCTGTAGCCGGCGCTTCATCCCCGACTTTTATATCAGTATCGATATACAAACTGCCTGTTAACATCGGGTAGCCGGACATCTACACTTTAAAATTTACTGAAAACCGGCATGCTTGATATCCAGCTGACCGCCCCCGCGCCGGCACGCGCGCTGCCACAGCACCCGGCGCTGTGGCGCGGCGGCGACCTTGCGCGCATGGCGGTGCCAGGCGTGGCCAGCGGATTCCCCGCGCTCGACGCGCAACTGCCTGGCGGCGGCTGGCCAGTAGCCAACCTGACCGAACTGATGCCGGCGCATGAGGGCATCGGCGAGCTGCGCCTCCTGGGCAACGCGCTGGCCCGCCTGTCCGGCGCGGGCCAGCACCTCGCCTGGATCGCCCCGCCCCACCGGCCCTACGCGCCGGCGCTGGCCGCGGCCGGCATCCGGCTCCCGCAACTGGTCATCGTGCACACCAAGACGGCGCAGGAAACGCTGTGGGCCACCGAACAGGCACTGCGCTCCAATGCCTGCGGCGCGGTGCTGGCCTGGCCTGGGACTAGCACCGATTACACCGCGCTGCGGCGCCTGCAGGTCGCCGCCGAAGGCAGCCGCGCGCTCGCCTTCCTGTTCCGTTCGCCCAAAGCGGCGCAGCACACCTCGCCTGCCGTGCTGCGCCTCGTGCTCGACACCGACCGTGGCGGCCTTGCCATCACCATCACCAAGCGTCGCGGGGCGCCGCTGGCGCGCCCCGTCATCATCCCGGCGACGCTCACTGCCATCGGCCATGCCGATCCTGAAGTGGGCCATGCCGATCCTGAAGTGGGCCGCGCCGATCCTAGCGCGGGCCATTCCGATCCTCAAGCGGCCATCGCCGCCCCACGCAACCTCCTGAATGTGAATCGCCTGCATGCTTTGGATCGCCATCCACCTGCCGCAACTGCCGCTGGAGATCTTCCTCCGCGGCACGCCTGCGCCTGAACCCTTCGCTGTCGCCGACAGCCGCGGGTTCATCCTCGCCTGCGACCGCAAGGCCGCACTGAGGGGAGTCGCACCGGGCATGGCCGCACCGGCGGCGTTGGCGCTGGCCGCCCGGCTGGTGGTGCGCGCGCGCGACCCGGCCGCCGAGACCGAAGCCGTGCTCGGGCTCGCCGCCTGGGCCTCGCAGTTCACCCCCAGCGTCGCCATCGCGCTGCCGGACACCGTGCTGCTGGAAGTCTCC
>CANJRC010000113.1 GCA_947476535.1 Betaproteobacteria bacterium | reverse complement strand
GCGATCGAGGCGCGCAAACATGGTCTGCACGGTCGCGCGGTCGCCGCTGATGTCGATGCGCGGCTCGACGATCACATGCTTGTGGAAGGCCTGCGGCGCGTGCGTGTGGTTGCGAAACGCGGTGCGCAGGGCATCGTGGCCCTTCAGGGGCGGACGATTGGGCCACTGCAGCACGGCATCCTCGGTCCAGCAGTTGATCCAGTCGGCTTCCAGCCCGTAGTCGATGCTGTGCCCATAGGCGTACAGGGTGCGCAGGATGTCCTGCTCGTCTTCGAGCGCCAGCAGGCGCGATTCGATGGATGTCATGATTTGTCCTATTTCTCTCCGGCCAGCGCCTTACGCGCTTCCGGACTGTCAGGAAATGGTTCGGCGCCGATGGGCGCCTCCTTGCGGATCGACTCGATCTCCGGATAGCGCTCCTTGATGCGCCACTTGCCATCCTTGCAGCGTACCAGCGTATCGCGATAGCGGCCAAAGGCGCGGATCTTGGGGCCATCGGTATAGCGGTCCAGGCGCGCATACATGCTCATCACCGTGGCGCGGTCACCGTCAATGGTGATGCGCGGCTCGACCACGACGTGCTTGTGCCAGGCCTGCGGCGCGTGCGTATGGTTGCGAAAGCCCGCGCGCAATTGCGCGTGGCCACGCATCAGCGCGCGTCCCGGCCAGTCGAGGACGGCGTCTTCCGTCCAGCAGTCGATCCAGGCGTCTTCATGGCCGTAATCGAGACCGTGGCCGTAGCCATACAGGGTATCGAGGATGGACTGCTCGTCTTCCAGCGCCTGCAACCGCTGTTCGGTGCTCGCCACGTCAGGCCCCCTTCGCGCCGATGGGCTTTTCCTCGCGCGCGGCTTCCTTCTCGACCAGCCGCTCGGAAAACCGCCAGCGCCCGTCCTTGCAGCGCATGAACTTGTCGATGTAACGCCCGAAGGCGTAGATCTCGGGTGCGCCGCCTGAACTCTTGTAGGGATCAAGGCGCCAGAAATAGCTGTGCGCCGACGCCGTGTCGCCCGAGAGCGTGATGCGCGGCTCGGCCAGCATGTGCTTGTGCCAGGCCTCGGGCGCGTGGGTGTGGACGTGAAAGCCCTCGCGGATGCGGGCGTGCCCCTTCAGCCCGTTCGGGATGATGCTCCAGCCGAGGAAAGCGTCCTCGGTCCAGCAGTCCATGAACCCCGCCTCGTCGCCATAGTCGAGAGTATGCCCGTAGTCATGCAGGGTGCGCAGGATCGCGCGCTTGTCCTCCAGCACTTTCATTCGTTCTTCGATGCTCGCCATCATGTGCTCCCCAACGGTAGTTGTTCCATTCGTTCCATTTATCGGCCCGCGCCCGACGCGCTGGGCGCGCGGCGCGCCTCCTGGTCCGCATGCCGCTCCATGAAGCGCCAGCGCCCGTCCTTGCAACGCACGAACGTATCGCGATAGCGGCCGAAACTGCGGAACTCCGGGCCGCTTTCGTAGCGGTCGAGGCGCGTGTACATGCTCTCGACGCGGGCGGTGTCGCCGGCGATGTCGATGCGCGGCTCGACCAGGAAATGCTTGTGCCACGCCGCCGGCGCATGCGTATGCCAGCGAAATCCCTCGCGAATCATCGCATGGCCCTTCTGCGCGCCGCGGCTCGACCAGTGCAGCGTCGCCTCCTCGTGAAAGCAGTCGAGGAATCCCGCCTCCTCGCCGTAGTCGAGACAATGCGCGTAGGCATGTAGCGTCTGCAGTATGGCGCTCTCGTCCTCAAGCTGGCGCAGGCGCTCTTCAATCGAAGACATGGTGGCAGCTCCCGGGGTATGCAAGGTCAAGTGTCCGTTGCGGTTCCTGCGCGACCTTCTGGCCGATCGCCCTTTGCCGCAATCGTGCAAGGAAGGCGGACTGTATCGCCCCAGTTCATGCCTCGTCAACGTTCTTCGCACGCCGGCCTCATGCACGTCGGCCCCATGCTCGCAAGGCGGGTGGCCGCAGTGCATAATTGCCCATGGAAACCTGCGCGAAGCCTGCGCGATGACCGCGATTCGACAAAACGACCAACCGGGGAACGCTTCACCATGGCTACCAAGTCCGCCAAGTCACAGGCCGGCAAACGTGCACCTAGGAATACGCGTCCCTTCTGGGAGCGTGGCTATTTCTCGCACAGCTACTGGAAGCGCGGCAAGAAGCTGGGCACCGTGAAGCTCGGCCCCAAGGGCGAATGGGATGGCGTGTATCGCTGGGAGGCCGGACATCACATCGGCGAGGCGAACAATCTTGCCACCGCCAAGCGCGCGGTCGAGCAAGCGGTCGATTTCGGCGCCAGCCAGATGGGATTGTTCGACGCCAACGCCTGAACCCGCAAGCGGGCGGCCATCACTCCACGACCATCCGCGGCTGCCGGCGAAACTCCCAGGCGAGGTAGGCGAGCAACGCGGCAAACACCACGGCGCCCCCGGTGAGCGTAGTCGCCGCCGGCACTTCATCGTGCGCGAGCCACACCCACAGCGGACCCAGCATGGGCTCGGCGGTGCCGACCAGCGCCGCAAGGGAGGCCGGGATGCGTCGCGCTCCGGTGACGAAGAGGGCGGTCCCCAGCCCCAGGTTCAAGGCGCCGAACGCGAACAGCAGCGCCCCATCCGCCGCGCCCACCGCCAATCCGTTCGACATGAAGGCCGATATGATTGCCGCGATCAGGGTCCCGGCACATACCGCGGGCATCATTCTCACTTCGGGGTGACGGCGCATGATGATGATGGTCGCTGCGAACGTCACCGTCATCAAGAGCGCGAGCCCGTCGCCGATGGGTGACACGCGCCCGCCGATGGAATCGGACACCATGATGGCCATGCCTGCGATCACCGCACCGATCGCAGCCCAGGTCGGACCGCTGATGCGCTCGCGCAGCACCACCCAGGCCATGAGCGCCGCGATGAGCGGGATGCTCGCCTGGATGAGGAGGATGTTCGCCACCGTGGTGTGACCCAACGCGATGACGAAAGCGATGGAGGCCACCGCAAAGCAGGCACCGACCAGCGCCCCTGGGACACCCATGGCCCGAAACAGGCGCCAGGTTTCCGCGGCGCCTTCGCGCGCGAGCAAGAAGCCGGCAATGGTCGCCGCCGAAAACACCGAACGCCAGAACACGATGGTCCATGAGTCGGTGACGGAGATATAGCGCGCCACCAGCCCGGCAAAACTCCAGACGATGGCGGCCACCAGCACCAGCAGCACGCCGGCTCGGTCGACCTGCATCAACCGGGCGCGCGCCGGCGCTGCGCCCGGCTCAAGCAACCTTGCGCGCCGGCCCGGCGAACATGTCCGTCATCGCCTTGCGCGTGCGGTAGGCATGGGTCGTGGTGTCGATGGCCACGTCGGCCCAACACAGGCTCTGTCCCTTGGCGACGGGCCGCAACAACTTCACGTCGTGCGCGAGGCCGAGGGGCAGCCCGCCGATCTCCACCGACCGGGCCGCCGGCAGAAGTTTGCCCCACACCGTATAACCGCCTTCGCCATCGAGGATTTCACCGGGCTTGAGGTCGCGCTTGGCGGTAGCCACCACGTCCGCATTCCAGCCCGTGGCCACACCGGTGGCCTCGCCTCGCAGCGCCACGCTCGCCACCGAGACGCCCACTTCCAGCCCGATCAGGTGCCAGCGCTTGTACAGCGTGAAGTAGCGCCCGCTCGGGTCGGTGTGCGCGTTGTACTCCTCGAAACAGTTCTTGATGTAATCGGTTTCCGCTTCCACGGTCACCCACACGCCCATGCGGATGTCGTAGGGAATGACGCGCCCGTTGGCCTCCAGCGACGAGATCACCTCGACCATGCCCTTCTTTTCCAACACGCCGCCCTCGTTGATGGGGCGGGTGACGAAGGGAATGTCCGCGATGCTCGCTGGCGGATATTGCAGGCCGTTGCTCGGAACAAAGAGCCCGGTCGCATTCGACACGGCCGTCGATTCGATGGAGGGCTTGGAGCCGTCGATGAAGCTGTTGAACATCTTCGGGTTCAGCCCGCCGCGACGCGCCTGCTCGGGCGTAAGGCCGTAATTTCCCCACACCGTGTCGGGCGTTGACTCGCAGTAATGGGGCAGCCACTTGTGGCCGCGCCCCGCGGCCACCACCGGAAAGCCGCAGGTGCGCGCCCAGTCCACGAGGTCGCAGATCAGCGCCGGCTGGTCGCCGAAAGCCAGCGAATACACGACGCCGGCCTCGGCGGCCTTGCGCGCAAGCAGCGCGCCGCAGAACGCATCTGCCTCCACGGTCACGTTGACCACGTGCTTGCCGTGCGCGAAGGCCTCCAGGCAGTGATCGACCGCCGCGATCGGATGGCCCGTGCACTCAACGATGACATCGATCCCCGGATGGCGTGCGAGCGCCGCCCAGTCCTCGCCGATGTGCGTGGCGCCGCTGCGGATCGCTTCATCGAGCGACTTGGCCTGACTGCGCTCGGCCGTCCAGCCGACACGCGCGAGGTTGGCGCGCGCCGCATCCGGGGCGAGGTCGGCGATGCCGGCCAGATGCACGCCGGGCGTGCGCGGCACCTGCGCGAGGTACATGGAGCCGAACTTGCCCGCACCGATGAGGCCGATGCGCACCGGCCGGCCCTCGGCCGCGCGCTGCTGGAGTTTTGCGTACAGGCTCATGGTCAGGCGGCCTCGGTGAGCAATTCGATCGAAGTTTCAAGAGCGCTCGCCGGCATGCCGTTCTTCCACGGTAGGTCCACCGGTGAATTCTTCAGCAGACAGTCGTCGGGCAAACACTTGATGGACGTGAAATCGCGGTGCGCGATGTACTCGGGCCGCTTGTGGCGGCGAATATGGTTACTGACCGCGCACAGGCTCAGGTACACGCTGACGCGGTTCCACGGCGACAGGTTGCTGGTCGACGCATGCACCAGGCAGGAGTGGAACAGGATCATGGAGCCCGCCGGGCCCTGCGGTGAGACGATGCCGCCGTGCTTGTCGCCGGCGCGCGCGACCAGCTGGCGGATCAGGTCGTTGTCCAGCGTCCACAGCGGATAGCTCGTTGTCGTGAGGTCGTGCCTGGCCTCGATCACGCCCTCTTTGTGACTGCCGGGAATGAACATCAGCGGGCCGTTGAACTCATTGACGTCGTCCAGAAAAATCGCCACGTTCATCGCCCGTGCCTCGGGCATCAGGTCGTCATTCTTCCAGGTGCCGTAGTCCTGGTGCCATTGCCAGACGTCGCCCTCGAAGGCCATCTTGCCGTTGATCTTGTACTGGTGCATGTAGAGCTTCTCGCCCAGCAGCTCCTCCACCGGCTCGACCATGCGCGGGTGACGCGCAAGCCTGGCGAAGGGTTCGCTGTACAGGTGCGCGGCGAAGTTGGTGCGCACCGCCTCCGAGCCCTTTTCGCGCACGTTATAGGCCTCGCGCCGGGCATACAGCGCGGGCACGGCATCGACCAGGGTCTTCGTTTCCTCGCTGGAAAAGAGGCCGGGAAAGAACAGGTAGCCTTCGCGATCGAAGTGCACTTTTTGTTCAGGTGTGAGTTTCATGAGTTGACTCCTCGTGGCCGGCGAAGTTTGCACCGGCGCCCGGTCGATTGCAATGCCGCTACCGCCCCAGAGGCGCGCCGAGCAGGCGCGCATACCACGCGGAGCGACTTTGCACTTATCATGGGGAAGGCCCGCTGCCGGGACACAGTCGAAGAACACCTGGGCGGAACCACCTATCCATTGGGGGATGCGCATGAACACACGATTTCGCCGGTTTTTGATTCTCGCCGCCCTGCTGGTTGCCGCGGCGCCGTTGTCTGCGCAGGAATTTCCAGCGCGGGCGATTCGCATCATCTGCCCGGCGAGCGCCGGGACCGTCACCGACGTGATGGCACGCCTGTTTGCGAGCCAGCTCAACACGCGCCTGGGCTGGACGGTTCTGGTGGAGAACCGCGCCGGCGGCGATTTCTTTCCCTCGACGCTCGCCCTCACGCAATCGCCCGCCGATGGCCTCACCATCTACCAGATGCCAGCGGGTCTCACCATCCTGCCCGCCCTTCGCAACGACCTGCCGTGGGACCTGAAGCGCGACATACTGCCATTGGTGCGCGCCGTGAATATCCCGCTGCTGTTCACGGCGACGACTTCGCTTCCCGCCAACAACCTGCAGGAGTTCATCGCCTACGCGAAGGCAAATCCGGGCAAGCTCTCCTACGGCGCTGTGGGCAACGCGTCGCCCACCACGTTGGCCGTCGAATACCTGAAGCAGGCCTACAACCTTGACATGGTGCTAGTGCCCTACAAGGACGGTGCGGTGATGACCCCGGACCTCGTCGCCGGGCGCATCCACGTTGGCATCAACCTCGTCGGGGCATTCGTCGGCCTGATCAAGGAAGGAAAGTTGAAGCCGGTCACGCTGTTCGGCGGGCAACGCACCCCGAACCTGCCGCAGCTGCCGACTGTCGTCGAATCCTCCAAGAACCCGGACTTGGAAATCACGTCGTGGACCGGCTTCACCATCCGCACCGGCACCCCCAAAGCCGTGTCCGACCGCCTGGAGCGGGAAATCCTCGCCGTCACCAAGCTGCCGGAAGTGCGCGACCGGCTGATCCAGCTGGAGTACGAACCGCTGTCCGAGGACTCGGCAACTTTCGCCAAGCGCATCGACGCGGACCTGCTCAAGTTCGGCAAGCTGATCCGCGACGCCAAGCTGGCCGGCAAGTAGCCGGCAGCGAGCCCGGCAAGACGCGGGTCAAAACCCGATGCGTTGGCGCCGAGCGGTGTGTTTGTCCTGGATGTCGTCCGGACTGATTTCGGCGCGGCCGGCCAGCTTGGCGTTGCCGAATCCTGACTGGATGACTCGCCGTATTTCGCGCGGCCCGTAAGCGGACAGCTTTTCAAGCAACGTCTCCGACGGCAGTTCCGGAAATGCACTGCCCCAGTCGTGCCCGTTGCGAATCTCGCAATAGATGGTGCGTGCGATGCGCCGGGCGCCGGACGCATCGATCGGCAACTCGACGAATTCATCGACGAAGTGAGTGGCCGAGTCGATGCACAGGGCAAGTTGCTTGCGAATGTCCTCCAGCACTTCGGAGAAATTCGGCAGTTCCTGCAATGCACTCTCAACCGCAGTGACGTGATAAAGATCCTTGAAACCCGCGATGGGAAGGACCGCTGCCGTTTTGCCCGCATGACCTGTCGTGGTAGCAGACATGTTGTTTTCTCCTTCGTTGGAACGACGAGGACAAATGCCATGCGCATCGTTGCACGGCACTGGTTGTTTAACAACATTCAAGCCACATAACGTTTAACGACTACATGGGGATGACCTTGAGGTCATCCGCTGCGACAGTCAGCGCACGCGACTGCTGCCGCGCCATACAATGCAATGCTTCAAGTCTTCGACGCCGCACATCGACAATGACCTACATTGCCTGCCCCAAGTGTCGCCACGCGCCATTGCCCGACGATCAGGCACTGCCCGCCGCCTGCCCGGCCTGTGGCCTGATTCTGGCCAAATTCAGCGCGACAACGGCCGCCACCGTACCCGCCCCAAGGGGACGCCCCATTGAGGACGCCCAAACCGATACCGCCACCAAAATGGGCACCGATGCAACAAACCATGCTGCAGATATCAGCGGGGAAACTTTCCTCTCACGCTGGCTCTTTCCCATGCCCGACAAGGTGGGTGCGATCAACTGGTATGGCCGCATCGCCGTTCTGGTGTTGTTCACCGGCTGGACGTTCTGGATCTGGCGCGACATGGATATCCCGGTCGGCGACCCGGGTAGCTACTTCCTGCACGTTGTGCTCACGCCCTTCCATGAAGCCGGGCACTACGCCATCTTTCGCTGGTTCGGGCGTTTCATCATGACGCTGGGCGGCACCCTGGGCCAGCATCTCATGCCCATCGTCCTGGGTGCCGCGCTCATCCTCAAGCGCCGCGACGCGTTCGGTGCAGCCATTTTCTTCTGGCTGCTCGGCTACTCGGTGTCGGACATGGGCGTGTACATGTACGACGCCTTCGATCCGAAGATGATGCTGCTCGACGGTAGAACCGGCGCCGACAGCGACGGCCACGACTGGCAGAACATCTTCGGCGACCTCGGCCTCCTCAAGCATGCGCGCGGCATCGGCGTGTTCTTCGGCCACTTGGGACAGGTAATGATGCTCGCCGGCCTGGCCTGGGCGACATGGATGATCTGGCTGCAAAAGACGCGGCTCAGCGACTCACCCTTTGCAGAGAACGGGCAGGACTGATTTCCCATTGTCACTGCAGGGTTATCCGCCGCACCGTTGCAGAATGGCGTCGGTTTTTCCGATCGATACTTCAGTCATTTGCGACTTGCACGAAGGTTGCCCCCTGCCCTACACTGGCACCCACAAGTATTACAAGTCTCAATTACCAAGGAGTCTCACATGAGCTCACTCGACAATTCGCCGCTCCCTTCGGAACTCGCGTCCCAAGCGGAATCGACTGCAGTCTCGACGCTGGCCGCCAACAAGGTCATCCGCAACACCTACATGCTGCTGTCGATGACCCTGGCCTTTGCCGCCGTCACGGCCGGCGTCGCGATGGCACTCAGGCTGCCGCATCCAGGCATCATCATTACGCTGGTGGGCTTCTTCGGCCTGTTCTTCGCCACGGTCAAGCTGAAGAACAGCGTCTGGGGCCTGGCCGCCGTGTTCGGCCTCACGGGTTTCATGGGCTACACGCTCGGGCCCCTCATCAACCACTATCTCGCGCTGCCCAATGGCGGCCAGACGGTGATGATGGCCATGGGCGGCACGGCCGCGATTTTCCTTGGTCTCTCCGGCTACGCGCTCACTACGCGCAAGGATTTCAGCTACATGGGCGGGTTCCTTACCGTCGGCATGCTGGTGGCATTCGTGGCCGGGCTTGCCGCGCTCTTCTTCCAGATCCCGGCGCTGTCGCTGACGGTGTCTGCGGCCTTCGTGCTGCTGATGTCCGGCATGATCCTGTGGCAAACCGGCGACATCGTCAACGGCGGAGAGACCAACTACATCATGGCCACGGTCAGCCTGTTCGTGTCGATCGTCAATCTCTTCACCAGCCTGCTGCAACTGCTGGGGTTCTGGAACAGCAATGACTAGGTCCTAAAGCCTTCGTCCCGACGCATCCAACAAGGGCCGCTACCGGTAATCCGGCAGCGGCCCTTGTCATTCCTGCGCCTCGGACGGGATTGAATGCAGCCGGATAAAATGATCGTTTTAAGAAAAGTGTCGTTGCCACCCTTGGCTGTAGCCAACTATTGTTATCAATGGGTGTCCGAACTCGGGCCGCAGGTCTAGCCATCGCTGTTCCAGTTCACAATGTGCGAGCCGCCGAGATAGGTATCGCCGACCCGCGTCGCCTCGTCGGGCACCAGGCTGCCCACGGAAACCTGCACGAGATTGGCCTGTGGCCCGTAGCTGACGATGAAGCGCGCGCGATCCCGCGTGAGCGCGATGCCGCGCGGGCGCGGCAACTCGAGCACCTTCAACAGGCGCGGGCGGCGCAGCGTCCAGAAGGTCACCATGTTGCCGTCCGGATGGGTCACCCCGAAAAGTCCGCCCGACGCGTGCACGGCCACGCTGAGCGATTCGCCTTGCATGCGCGCGGTCACCTCGGCCGGGCGCGTCATCGTGACCAGCCCGCCGCCGGGCGAGCGCACACTGACCGCACCGGGACGATCGTTGGGCAGGCCGCGCCGCGGTGCCGACACCACCACCGCCGTCTCGCCCGCAACGGCCAGGTGCCCCGCATTGAAGGACTCGCCCGGCATGTCGAAGCGGCGCAGCAACCGGCGCGTCTTCACGTCCACATAGGCCAGCGAGGCGTGATGACCGCTCGCCTCGGTGCCGCCGCCGTTGGTCACCACCATGACGCGCCCGCCGTCGATCAACCGGCAATCGTGCGGGTGATCGCCGTGGGAGGGGAATTCGCCGATGTATTCCAGGGTTGCAGTGCTGCGAACCGCGATCACGCCGCTGCCATCGAGGGTGCGCGTCTCGGTGCTGTAGAGCAGCGTGCCATCGGCCGACACGGCGCCGTGGCCGTAGAAGGCATGGCCTTCTTGCAACGGGATCGGCCGCACCACCTCCATCGACGACAAGTTGATTTCGCAGGCCCCTGCGCCGATCTTCTCGAACACGAAGAGCCGCTCGCGTGACTGCGGGTGGATGGCGATGCCGTGTGGAAAGAAAGACGAATCAGTACGCCGAACATTGCCTGAAGCCAGATCGACCGCGGCAAACACCCACTTGCGCGCGCCATTGGCCGGATCGACATAGCCACCGCCGCCCAGAATCAGTTCCGTGCGGCGTTGCGCATGCACCTGCGACAGTCCCAGGCCAAGCGCCGTGAACGCCGCGGCGCCCTGCAGCAGGTGGCGCCGGCCAGAATGCATGCGACCGGGGTGGCGGTCGATCATCCGTCTATCCCGCTGTTCACTCGACTTTCACGCCGGCCTTGCGCACCGCTGCGCCCCAGCGCACGAGTTCGGCCTTGAGATACGCGCCGAACGCGGCTGAGTCGAGATAGGCCGGGTCCGCGCCCTGCTGCAGCATGCGCGTGCGCACTTCATCCGAGGCCAGCACCTTCTGGAATGCCTGCGTGAGCACGGCGGTCGCGTCCGCCGGCAATCGCGGCGGAGCGAGCAGACCGTAGAAGCCGACCACCTCGAAATCCTTCACGCCGGCTTCCTTCATCGTCGGCACATCGGGGATGGCGGCATTGCGCTCGCTCCCCGTCATGGCGAGTGCGCGCACCTTGCCGATCTTCACGTACTGCGCCACCTGCGGGATGGACTCGGCGATGAACTGCACCTGCCCGGCCAGAAGGTCGGTGAACGCCGGCGCGCTGCCCTTGTACGGCACGTGCACGATCTGCATGCCGGTGGCCGACTGCAGCATCTCGGGCACCAGGTGCGAGATGCCACCGGTACCAGCCGAGCCGTAGTTGTATTTGCCCGGGTTCTTCTTCGCCAGGTCGATAAACTCCGCCAGCGTCTTTGCCGGCACCGCCGGGTTCACCACCAGCGCGAGCGGCTGCTGCGCCGTGCGCGCGATCGGCGTGAAGTCGCGCAAGGTGTCGTAGCTGTTCCTGTAGATGAACGGGTTGATCACCATGGTGCCGGTGTTCGCCATCAGCAGGGTGTAGCCGTCGGCTGGCGATTTCGACACGAAATCCGCGCCGATGGTGCCGCCCGCACCCGCCTTGTAATCGATGAGCACCGCCTGGCCCAGCACCTTGGATGCCTGGTCGGCCAGCACGCGCGCATGCGCATCCAGCGGCCCGCCTGCGGGAAAGCCGATGATGATCTTCACCGGCTTGTCGGGGAAGGCGGCAAAACCCAGCGCCGGCAGCATGAACATGACAAGCATCACCAACGCATGTGGCCATCGAACGAAATTCATCCCGTTTCCCCTGTGTACCAAACTTCACTCCAAGAAACCGTCACGTCGCTCCCGCCGCCCTGCATCCGCCAGCGCGCACAGCGCCCAGAATCCGGTCGGTCAGTCAATGATGCCCTCATGCTTGAGCTCCTGCATTTCCAGGGATGACATGCCCAGCAGTTCCCCCAGCATCGCCGTATTCGGTGGCCCTTGGGTCGCGTTATTGGGTGACCAATTCTTTTTTGGCCTTCTCGTAATAGTTATTGGCAGTCGCCCAATTCGGCAAATCCGCCATCGACTTTTCCAAATACTTCATTCCAAGCGCTATGTCTTTTTTAACACCCAAGCCTCTTATGTACATTAATCCGACATTGTGAGCGGCCGTGGTATCGCCCTGCGCATCCAATTTTTGATAAAGCCGAAAAGCAGAGTCAAAGTCGCCTGATAGCACCAAGTCATCCTCAGTTTTCTTGTTGATGTTGAGAATAAATCCGACATAGGGTCTGCGGCCATTCCCCCCCCCGACCATATGGATTTTTTTCCCGCTTGGGTATCCGTCTGTAATTACAGTGGTTGACTGCTGTGATTTTTGCGAAGCAACCGATACCTTATTGACAGGAGCAGGCGGCACAACAGCCACTACCGGCACATTTTTCTTTACCGGCTCTTTCTGGGCGCGTACCCGATCCTGATCTGCCTTCAAGCGGCCCAACTCCGCCTTAGCCGCCTCCGACTTCACCCGTTCCGTCTCCGCCCTTGCTGCGGCGAGCTCGACCTGCAATCGGGTCGCCTCCGCGGAGCTTTGCACGGCCTGTACCGGCGCCGGTGGCGCGCCGGGCGTAAACACAAACGTCCCCACCGATTGATCGTAAATGGCCGGGGTCTGCACATGCCCCACGCTCTTCGCCTGCGCAATCACCGACATCTTGATCTGGTTCACCGCTTCCTGGACAGTCAGCCCGGGTATGCGCATCGCCTTGAGAAACTCGCGCGTGAACAGCCCATTCGGGTTGCGAT
>CANJRC010000112.1 GCA_947476535.1 Betaproteobacteria bacterium | reverse complement strand
TGCTGATCCTGGGTTGGATGTCTAAAGTGGGCTGTCGCCAAGTCAAGCCTGCGTGGTGCGAAGGAAGGGACTCGAACCCCCACGCCGTGAGGCGCTGGAACCTAAATCCAGTGCGTCTACCAATTCCGCCACCTTCGCCGCAAGGCTTGCCTTTGCGCTTGATGTTACCTGCGAATTTCCGCAACGTCGTTCGGGTCGGCTACCTTCCTGCCGGCGGCGGAATACGCCAGCGAGAGATACCGAACCGATAAGCCTAACGCAGCTACTGCACCAGAAAAGCGCACCCAATTCTATCCCAAAGCCCCCTATACTGTCAGCCCGCGAATATTTAAAAAACCCTTGAAAAACACGGGCTTTTCGGACCTTGCAAACACCCAGCCAGACGGTAGGCCACTACGAGAATTTTCCGGTCGCATCCATCCTCCTGCCCGCCCGATTACGTCGCCCGGTGGCCGCCATTTACCGCTTCGCCCGCACAGCCGACGATTTCGCCGATGAGGGCGAATTCCAGCCGGCTGAACGGCTGGCGCTGCTCCAGGGATACCGTGAGGAACTGCACCAGTTGCAGATCGGCGAGCCGGCGCTCAATCCCGCCAACGCTGGGTTGTTCGATGAATTGCGCGATGTCATGCTGGCCTGGGAGCTGCCCTTTGTGCCCTTCTTCGACCTACTGGATGCCTTTTCCCAGGACGTCACCAAGTCGCGCTACGCCAGCTTTGCCGAAGTGCTCGACTATTCGCGGCGCTCTGCCAACCCGGTGGGCCGCCTGATGCTGCACCTTTACGGCGCACTGGAGGACGAGCGGCGCGATCAGTACCTGGCCTGGTCGGATGCCATCTGCTCCGCGTTGCAGCTCATCAATTTCTGGCAGGACATCGCGATCGACTTTCGCAAGGACCGCATCTACCTGCCGCAGGACGACATGCAAAAATGCGGCGTCGACGAAGCGCAGATGGAGCGCGGTGATACTAGCGGCGGCTGGAAGGACCTGATGGCGCTCCAACTCGTCCGGTCGCGCGCAATGCTGGAATCCGGCGCCCCGCTTGCGCGCAGCCTGGGCGGTCGCATCGGCCTGGAGCTGCGCCTGATCGTGCAAGGCGGCACGCGTATCCTGGACAAGCTCGAGGCCGTTGAGGGAGACATTTTCCGGCACCGCCCGGTGCTCGACGCACTCGACTGGCCGCTGATGATGTGGCGCGCCGCGATGATGAAACGGGCCTGACCATGACACCGGACGAATACTGCCAAAATAAGTCGGCCCAGAGCGGCTCGAGCTTCTACTACGCGTTCTTGTTCCTGCCCAAGGAGCGCCGGCGCGCCATCACCGCGCTGTATGCCTTCTGTCGCGAAGTGGACGACGCAGTGGACGAGCCCGCGGAAGCGTCGGTCGCGCAGGCCAAGCTCGCCTGGTGGCGCAACGAAGTGGCGCAGCTGTACGCCGGCAACCCGCAACACCCGGTCACGCGCGCACTGGCGCCGCTCATCTCGCCATTCGACATCACCCGTGCGCGACTCGAGGACATCATGGACGGCATGGAGATGGACCTGCTGCAAAGCCGCTACCTCGACTACGCCAACCTGAAGGTGTACTGCCACCGCGTAGCCGGCGTGGTCGGCATCCTCGCCGCAGGCATTTTCGGCTACAAGAACACGCGCACGCTGGAATACGCCGCCAAGCTCGGACTCGCCTTCCAGCTCACCAACATCATTCGCGACGTCGGCGAGGATGCCCGCAAGAACCGCATCTACCTGCCCATGGAAGACATGAAGCAGTTCAACGTCACCGCAGCCGACATCCTCAACGCCAGGCAAACGGAGGGTTTTGGCCGACTCATGGCCTTCCAGGGCGCACGCGCGCAACGCTGCTACGACGAAGCCATGGCGCTGCTTCCTCAAGAAGACCGGCGCACGCAGCGCACCGGTCTCATCATGGCGGCGATCTATCGCACGCTGCTCGATGAGATCGCAGCCGATGGCTACCAGGTGCTCAAGCAGCGCACCGCGCTGCCTCCGCTGAGGAAGCTCTGGCTGGCCTGGAAGACATGGATATCCAACTGACGCGCTTGATCATATTATAGACGCTGAGGTAATAGCAGAAGATGTCCATTAGTAAAATTGATCATAATGTAGCGATCATTGGCGCCGGCTGGGCGGGCCTTTCCGCCGGCGCGACCCTGGTCCGCCAGGGCGTTCGCGTCACCGTGTTCGAGGCCTCCCGTCACCTGGGCGGTCGCGCCCGGCGGGTGAGCCTCAACGAAGGCGACGCAGCAATCGCACTCGACAATGGCCAGCACATCCTCATCGGCGCCTACCAGGAGACGCTCAAGCTGATGCGCGCCGTCGGCGCGCCGCCCGGTCACCTGCTCGAGCGCATTCCGCTGGAACTGCGCTACGCCGACGGCTTTCACATGCGCGCCCCCATCCTGCCCTACCCGTTCAACCTTGCGATCGCGCTCTTCGCCGCCTACAACCTGAGCTTTGCCAGCGGCCTCGCAGCGATGCGCTTCATGCGCGCGCTGCAGGCGCTGAAATTTCGCATCGTGCCCGACCGCACCGTCTCGCAACTACTCGCCGAACACGCGCAGGAGCAGGTGCTGCGCACCCACCTATGGGAGCCGCTGTGCGTCTCGGCGCTCAACACGCCGCCCGGCAAGGCTTCGGCACAGGTCTTCGCCACGGTGCTGCGCGACGGCCTGACCGGAGCGCGGCACAACAGCGACCTCCTCGTCCCGCGCCAGGACCTGGGCGCACTCTTCCCGGAGCCGGCGTCACGCTTCATCCACGCCAACGGCGGCACCATCCACCTGGGCGCCCCGGTGCGCGAAATCACCCATGATGGCAAGGCGTTCCAGGTCGACGGGAGGCCGGACCTGTTTTCGCGCCTCATACTGGCCGTCGCGCCGCAGCATGCCACAGCGCTCATTGCCTCCCTCGAGCCACAGTGTCCCGCGCTGGGCGCCGTGCGCCGGCAGGTCGAGCAACTCGAGTACGAGCCCATCGTCACCTGCTACCTGCAGTACCCGCCTGGCGTCACTCAGTGGCGCCCAATGCTCGGATTCACCGGCGGCATCGTGCAATGGGTGTTCGACCGCGGGCATCTGCTGACCCCGGACCCGTATCGCAAGCCCGACACGCCTAGCTCCGGCCTGCTTGCCGCCGTCATCAGCGCCTCGGGCAGCCACGAGGAACTCGACAACGACGTCCTCGCCGCGCAGGTTCATGAAGAAATCAAGGATGTCCTTTTCGAACCCAAGGGCGTCAAGGCTGTCCCGCGCTGGACGCGCGTGATCCGCGAAAAGCGTGCGACCTTCTCCTGCACGCCAGGGCTGGACCGCCCGGCTGCCAGGACACCCCTGGGCGGGCTCGCGCTCGCCGGCGACTACGTGGCGAGCGACTACCCAGGCACGCTCGAGGCCGCCGTGAGAAGCGGGATCGCCGCGGCAAAGGCCATCGGCGTCACCTGACATTCCCGCGTCAGCGGCCCCGCCTCTCGCACGACAGGCTAACGCTTCAGGACCGCGGCCGCGGCATCCTCCACCACGGTCCCCTTGAAGAAGTCCGGGTTCATGCCGCCATGCAGCTTCACCGCATTGGTGAAGGTGAATTCCTTGAAGTTGTCCTCGTTGATGAGTCCGTGCTCGACCATTTCCCAGGCCTCCTCCAGCACCTCGGTTGGGTCGGGAACGTCGAAGTGCGAGATGTCCGATCCCAGCATGGGCTTCAGGCGCGTACCGGTCTTTTCGTTGAACGCCAGCGACACCACGGGGTCGTCCGCTTCGCATCCGAAATAGAAGGGTTCTGCGAACAGGCGCCGGATGTCGTCCCGGTTGTCGATCTTGACGTGCATGAACTCATCGGAGTCGAGATCGCGCACATCCAGCTCCTCCGCCGACATGTCGGTGAGCAGCACGTCCATGTTCTTCTCCAGCGCATTCTCGATGTGCTTCTTGAACATGGCGTCATTGCCCGCCCACTGCTCCACCAGGCGGCGCATCTCCTTGCGATCGAGATTGGTCGGCCTGAGGTCGCGGATGCAGGCCTCCTTGTTGCGCTTCTCCCAGTGGCCGAACATGTCCGCGTAAAGCTGGCAGGCCCAGCCCACACCGCCCTCAAGGAAGCCTACATTGAGTTCCGGAAATCGCTGCGTCACGCCGCCGAGGAACATACTGCGCGCGAACAGGTGGTGGCTCTGCGCAAAGTGCCCGATGTGGTCGGAGATCCAGCAACTGGTCGAGCGGCGGTCGGGCCAACCCATGCTCCCGACGTGGGAGGTCATCGCCACCTTGAGATCGATGAACTTCTTCCACACCGGGTCGTAGTCGTAGGGGCTGTCCAGGCCCAGGCCGTCGATGTACACGCGACGCTTCTTCGGGTCGGGGATGTCCGCGTCAGCCTCGATGGTGCGCGTCACGGTGCAATTGGCCACCACGAGCTTGAGGCCCAGCGTCTTCACCGCGTACTCCGCCTCCTCGATGGCTTCGGCCGGCGTGTTCATCGCCACCACGCCGGCGGCGGCGATGCGCTTGGAGTATGGCCCCCACATTTCCTTGACCATGTGGTTGTAGGCGCGCACGCAGGCGCGGCGCATCTGCTCGTCGGCCACGCGCGGCAGCTGGAATCCGAGACTCGGGTAGAGCAGCGCATAGTCGATGCCGAACTCATCGAGGCGCTCCTGGAACAGCGCCGGCAGCATTCCGGTCGCCCGGTAATAGGTGTCGGTGGGCATGATCCACCATGGAGGGCGATTGATACGCTGGCGTGAACGCTCCTCTGGCGACACGTCGTACCAGGAAAACCCGTAGGTCCTCGCGGCGGAAGTGCGATAAGCATCGGCCATTTTGCCACCCGCCACCTGGGCGAGGTAGTCGAGAAAGATCGGCTGCAGTTCGCGCCAGTGCCCGTCGGCATCGACGACCGGATGCTTGAGATTGCTGCGCACGCGGGATGATGAGGTTTCGGATTTCAATTAGGTCTCCCTGGATGATGATCAAAGTCGTGACACGCTAGATTTACACAAAAGCAGTCCTAGCGCATATGCGTTCCGCCATTCACGGCAATCGATTGCCCGGTGATGAAGTCAGCGGCAGGATCCGCAAGCCAGAGCACCGCCCGCGCGACGTCCATCGGCCGCCCGATGCGCCCGACCGGCGTCATATCGAGCTTCAAGCCCTTGTCCTGCCCCGCCTCCGAGCGCGCCCGCGTGGATTCGTTGCGCGCCGTGGCGATCGGGCCCGGACAGACGGCATTGACGGTAATTCCTTTTGACGCCAGTTCCAATGCCATGGTTTCCGTGAGGCCGATGATGGCGAACTTCGAGGCGCAGTAGGCCGCGCGTTGCTGCAGGCCGCGCTGCCCGGAACTCGATGACATATTGATGATGCGGCCACCGCGTGTGCCGGATTCGCGCAAAAGCAGGTGCCGCGTGACCGCGGTGCTCATCAGGAAGGTGCCGCGCGTGTTGATGCGCATCACGGTGTCGAAGGCTTCTGCCGGAATCTCCCAGCTCCAGTTGCGATCCGCGCCATGCGGCGCGCCGGCGTTGTTGACCAGGATGTCGATGCGTCCCAGCTGGTCGATGGCCTCGCGCACCATGCGTCCAGCATCGGCTTCGTCCCCGACATCGCCGAGCAGCGCGATCGAGCGGCGACCGAACCCCTGGACTTCCCGAACGACACTAGCGAGGCCCTGCCAGCCGGCATCGGCCTCGACGGTGCTTTTCTCCAGCGCGTTCTTCGCGCCGCCTGTCGCGATGTCGGTGACCGCCACGTCGGCCCCGGCCTCAGCCAACGCCCTGGCAATGGCGCGCCCCAAACCGTTCATGCGCGCACATCCGGTGACCAGCGCGATCCTGCCGTCGAGGATGCCCGTGCTCAACCGGCGACCTTTTTCGAAGCGCTTCTTGGAATCCATTCCTTGGGCGGCCAGTTGAAAAAGCGGCGCAACGATCCGCCCATGAGCATGGTCTTCTCGGATGCCGAAAGTTCATTGTTATCGAGGATGTAGTTCACTCCCTCACGGTAGCCGAGCAGGCTGGCCACGCGCGTGAAGTCTGTTCCCCAGAACAGGCGCTCGACGCCGAAGACTTCGATCAATTGGCGGATGCGCGGACACAGGTCACGGTATGGGTAAGGTTCGCTCGACATCGAGGGAAACGCCGAAACCTTGATCGCCACGTTGGGGCACTTCGCCAGCGCGACGAGATGCTCCCAGCCGTTGAACATGTTGCCTGGACCGATGCCCGACACATTCACCGGCGGCTGCGGGAAACCCAGGTGATCGATGACGATGCGCAGGTCCGGGAAGTCGCGCGCGATCCCTGCCACATGCTGGATGTAACGCGGCGGGTACAGGCTCAGGGCGACACCGTGCTTTTGCATGGCGGCGAAGAGCTTGCGCCGCGCGCCCTGCTGCACCGAGGCGAGCAGTTCATCCGTGAAGATCATGACGCGGATGCCGAGCACGCCCGGCGTCTTGCCAAGCGCGCACACGCGCTCGTCCAGGTCGGGTGCATCATGGCTGACCAGCGCGATCATTGCCAGGCGGTCTGGGTAGCGCTTGACGGCGTCCATCGCGTAGCTGTTGTCGGAACCGAAGATCGAAGGGACCACGGCAATCCCGGCATCCACCCCGGCGTCATCCATGGCGGCAACGAGCGCGTCCATCGGCACCAGATGTTCGTTGAAATGCGCGCGCACCATGGCGGTACGCTCCGGTGTGCCGAGATTCCCCGGCCACGGATACTTTTCGGACTCCTTGTCCCAGGTGTGGACCTGGACATCGATGATTTCCATTGCTCTCCCTGATTTGAATTGCCTCGCTGGCCCCATCAAGGCCAGCGCGTGTTCCCTCGCGTCAGATCATGTGCCTGCGCCGATTTTCCCGCGGCTATTTGCCGGGAAACTGCTGCTTCCACTTTGCGATATAGGCCTTGATGACATCCGGCGTGTATTCAGACAGATTGATGAAACTGATATTCCCCGCATCCATGGCTCCGGGAATGTTCGGCAGCACGCTCGCAGCCTCGCCTTTGCCCGCCCACACCGTCTGGCCGCGCGCCGAGGTCATGTAGTCCATGAACACCAGCGCCGCATTCGGCCTTTGCCGCAGCGAGCACCTTCGCCCACGCGTCGGCGCGATAGCCATCGGCAGCCCGCGCAAGCGCGAGGGATGGAGCCGCGAGGACACCCGACATGCAGAAAATGGCAACAATGCATGCAAAGACGATGGAGCGACGAGGTATTAAAACTGAATCTGTCAGTAAATAAGGTGCATTGACCATGACTTTCCTCCTCGACTTGGACGGAACTCCGCATGCCGGCTGCAGCGCGCGCGCCCTTCCCCCCCGGAATTGGCGCGCCCATATAGTATCCTTCCGCCTTCGCAAATGTGCATCACGCCATCGCATCGAGCATGACGCAACCCATGAACCCCCACACAAGCTGCCAACGATGACCTTTACAGCACTCATGCTGGGCGTGGTCAGTGGCCTGGCGTTCGCCAGCATCTTCGTGCTGATCGCGCTCAGCCTCACCATGGTGCTCGCGGCAAGCGGCGTGTTCAACTTCGCCCAGGGCACCATCGTCATGGGCGGCACTATCCTCGCCTATCTCTTCGCGGTGAAGCTGGGGTGGACGCCGCTGGTGGTCGTCAGCGTCATCCTCGGCGTTGGCGTGCTCGCCGGACTGCTGACGCACTTCCTCTCGGTATGGCCCGCCATCGGGCGCGCCAAGTCCTTCGCGCACACAACGGTGCTCACCACCATCGGTCTGGGCACTGCGGCCAATGCCGTGATCGTGCTGCTGTTCGGCGGCGAGTCCTTCCCGGTGCCCTCCTTCGTGAGCGACGACCCGGTGCGGCTGGGATCGGTGCCGATCCGTCCCATCTACATCGTCATGGTGCTCTCGGGCGCCGCCCTCACACTGGCCATCGACCGCCTGATCCGCGGCACCGCGCTCGGCCACATGTTCCGCGCCACCCTGGAAGACCCGGAAGGCGCTCTGCTCTACGGCATCGACACCCGCAAGGTGATCACGCTGTCCTTCGGCGCCGCGGGCGCGCTGTCCGCGATTGCCGGCTTCCTCGTCGCGCCCGTGATCCACGCCTCGGCGTTCACCGCGCATGACCTCGCCTTCTACGGCTTTGCCGGCATGGCCATCGGCGGCTTCGGCAGCTTCGCCGGCGCGCTGGTGGGCGGCGTAGTGGTCGGCCTCATCTACGGCGTTGTCCCCGTGGTGCTCGACTCGCACCTCACCGTGCCGGTGATGTGGCTGGCCGTGGTGGCGGTGCTGCTGGTGCGCCCGTCCGGGCTGCTCGGCACGGCCGGCCTGTTCGGGTCGGCCCGTCTGCGCGAAGTGTAGATGGCGCAGGTTTCCCCAGCGCCGCCAATGAGGGTGACGCCCAATCGCCTCACCACCAGTACATGGCTGGCCATTGCCCTGATCCTTGTTTTTGCAAGCATCCCCTTGGTATCCGGCGGATCCTTCGCGTTGTCACGCTACATTGTGGCGCTGTCCTATGTCATCACCGCAATCGGAGTCAACCTGGCCATGGGCTATGCCGGCGAATTCGTGCTTGGCCACCCGGTGATCATGGGCGTGTCGGCCTACACGGCAGGCATTCTCAGCGCGCGACTCGGCTGGGGCATCGAGTACACGCTGCCCTGCGCGCTGGCCACCGGGGTGCTGGCCGGCCTGCTCATCATGTCGCCCGGCCTGCGCGTGCGAGGCTGGTACTACTCGCTCATCACCATGTTCGCAGTGCTGGTGCTGCCGCCGATCGCCATGATGGCCAAGCCTTGGACGGGCGGCGAGGACGGTCTCACCGGCATCAAGGCGCTGGTGCTGTTCGGCGAACGCGTGCCCGACTGGGCGCTATTCGAAATTTCCCTGCTGGTGCTGGCCGCAAGCTGGTGGCTCACCGATAACTTCATACGCTCGGGCTGGGGCCATCGCCTGCGCGCCCTGCGCGATGCGCGGCATGCAGCCGAGTCGGTCGGCATCGACCTCACGCACACCCGCCTCGTGGTGTATGTGCTTTCCTCAGTCCCCGCGGCCATTGCGGGCGTCATCCTCGCCTACAGCACACGCTTCGTCGGCGCCGACATGTTCGGCATAAACCTGATGCTGATGTTCCTCACTGGCGTGGTGCTCGGCGGTCCTGGCACGCGCTGGGGCCCGGTGATAGGCATGGCGCCACTGCTGTTCCTCAGCTTCTGGGTCGGACCGTTCAGTCCCTACAACGCCGTGGGCCTGGGCGTGGGCCTGCTGGTGGGCACGCTGCTTTTTCCCGACGGCGTGATGCCCGCCATTGCCGAGGCGCGGCTGCGCCGGCGCATCCGGCATGCCACCAAACTGGACGACGAGATCAGAGCGCACCCGGCCGTTCATGACGTAAACCAGGCGATCTTCGGCGACGAATACAGGACCACTGCGAGGACCACCGCGATGGCAGGCCGGCAGGCCACGCACATCCTGCGAGCATCCGGCGTCACCAAGCACTTCGGCGGCAACATGGCGCTGACCGGCGTGGCGTTCGACATGCGGCGCGGGGCCTTGGTCGGCCTGGTCGGGCCCAATGGCTCCGGCAAGTCCACCTTCCTCAATGCCATCTCCGGTTTTCTCAAACCCGATGCCGGCAGCATCGAGATCGACGGGCGAAATACTGCGGGACTGCCAGTGCACCTGATCTCGCGCGCCGGCATCGGACGCACCTTCCAGGTACCGCAACTGGTGGAAGAGTTCACCGCCATCGAGAATATCGAAGTCGGGCTGGTCGCGGCAGAACCGCACGCCATCACCGCCTCGCTGCTGCAGTTCTCGTCCACGCGCGAGCGCGCACGCACGCGGCGCGAGCGTGCCGTGGCGGCGTTTCACCTCGTGGGCCTGCCCGACACCATGATGGAGATGCCGGCCTCCAGCCTGCCGCTGGGCCTGAAGCGCATTGTCGAGGTGGGCCGCGCCGTGGTTTCGGCGCCGCGCCTTCTGCTGCTGGATGAGCCTGCCGCCGGCCTCAATGATGCTGAGCGGCGCCAGCTCGGTGTGCTGCTGCAGAAGCTGCGCGACCTCGGAATGTCGGTGCTGGTGGTGGAGCACAACGTGCCCTTCATGATGGATTTCTGCGAGGAGCTGGTGCTGCTCGAGTCCGGCCAGGTGAGCTGCACCGCCATGCTCGACGCGCCACTGCCCGAAAAGCTGGTGTCCTACCTCAACTACAAGCCACAGCGGGATGCGGGCGTCGGGGTGGAAGCGGCCGCAGGGATGACACCGTGAGCCTGAAGATCGACAAGCTGTCCGCGGCTTACGGGCAGGCGCGCGCGCTGTGGGATGTCAGTCTCGATGCCGCGCACGGCACGGTGGTGGGTGTGCTGGGACGCAACGGTGCGGGCAAGACCACGCTGCTGCGCTCCATCGCCGGCCTGCATCCTCGCGTGCAAGGCTCGATCCTCGCCGACGGCAGCGAGATTCGCGGTCTGCGTGCCGACCAGATCGCCCTGCACAGCGTGGCGCTGGTGCGCGAAGGCGGGCGCCTGCCCTCCTCGTTGTCGGTGGTGGAAAACCTGCAGCTCGGCCAGCGACTGGCGCGGCTGCGTGGCAAGACCGGCAGACCGCTTACCGAAATCTGGAAATGGTTTCCCATCCTCGAGCCGCTGCAGTCGCGCAAGGCCGGCCTTCTGTCCGGCGGCCAGCGCCAGGCGCTGGCACTGGCCTCGGCCTTCGTCGCCGAGCCTTCCATATTATTATTGGATGAACCCTCGGCCGGCCTCGCGCCGCCGGTGGCCAGGGAATTGTTCGCCACCATCAGCCAACTTGCAGCCAGCGGCATGACGGTGCTGGTCGTCGAACAGCAGCCGGCCTGGCTGATCGGATTGGCCCAACAGTGCTATCTTCTGGAAGTGGGTCGCGTGGTTGACGAGGGCCCAGTCGAAAAACTGATCGAGAACGCGGGTAACCGCCTGATGTAAGTTTCTGCTTCATCATTCTGTTTTGCCAAAGAGGAAGGAATCACATGAAAATTGCCATGAGAAAACTGGCGGGCGCCCTCGGCCTCGCCACAGTAGTCGCCACATCGGTCACTGCATCATTCAGCGCTGTCGCCGCCGACAACCGGCCCTTCATCGTCGGCGTGACCATGCCCAAGACCGGCGCCGCCGCTCAGTACGGCCCGCTGATCGAGAACGGCATGCGCGTGGCCATCACGCACATCAACGCCGAAGGCGGCATCGCCGGCCGCAAAGTGCAGCTCGAAATCCGCGACAGCGCCACCAACCCGCAGCGCGCAGTGCTGGCCGCCAAGGAGCTTGTCGAAGAAGCCAAGGTAGACTTCCTGTTCCCGGAAATCGTCAGCGGCCTGGCACTGGCCGTGCTCCCCTACAGTACCGAGCGAAAGATGCTGACCATCACCAACGCCTCGGCGCCCCAGATCGGCGACGCAAAGCAATACCCGTATAGCTTCCAGCTCGGCGACCTCGCCAACAAGCGCGCGCCCGCCATGGCCACGGCCATGAAGAAGCTTGGCGGCAAGCGCGTCGGCATCCTCGTATCGACCAATCCCGGCAACATTGCCACCGGCGAACAACTCCAGGCCGAACTGCCCACCAAGTACGGTCTGCAAGTTGCCAGCTACAAGACCTATGACGGCAACGCCAAGGACCTGACCGCGCAACTGCAGGCCCTGAAGGACGCCGGTGCCGACATCATCGCCTTCGACGCCGCCATCCGCGACAGCATCCGCGCCGTCATGACCAGCCTGCAGACCCTGGGCTGGAACGTGAAGATCATCTGCGGCGTGGCGCCGATTGCCGGCGACCTGAAAGAACTCGTGCCCGCCTCCGTACAGAGCCAGTTCTACGCCCTCAACTACCGCGTCGGCACGCGCGCCGGCACACCGAAACCGGAACTCGCGCAGTTCATCACGGAACTGAAGAAGGCCGGCCCAATCAACAACATCGCCTTCTCCGCCATTGCACGCGACATCCTCTACATGGTGAAGTACAGCTACGACAAGGCCGCCAAGGAAAAGGGCTCTACCTCCGCCGACAACGTCAAGGCCGTGCTCGAAGGCCTGGGCACTGCGAAGGACTTCCCGGCCGGCTACTCGCTGGTGTTGGGCAATCCCCGCTACAACGCCGGTGACCACAGCACCGCCAACGTGGACTACTCCAAGCTTTGGGGCCTGATCCGCGCCAGCACACCGGTCGATGGCCAGTACGAAGGCGAGGAACTCGTCGCCGAGTAGGGGTTCGCGACATCGGAACGCCCGTGTATGCGGGCTTCCGGTGCGCAATTGAACCGCGTCGGTTAGTCACCGCCGTAACTGTTACGGCCCTAACCTTGTCCCCGCACTAATTCCCCACACTTTCACCGTAACACCAACGGAGCAACCCACATGCTCGCTGAACCCTCGCCGACATGGCTTACCCAACCCTACTGGGATGCCACCGCCAAACACACCTTGATCCGGCCCAAGTGCTCGTCCTGCGGGACCAGTTTCTTCTCGCCGCAGATCGCCTGCCCGAAGTGCACGAGCGAGCAATGGACCTGGGAACAAAGCTCCGGCCGCGGTGAAATCCTCAGCGCCGCCACGG
This sequence comes from Betaproteobacteria bacterium, assembly GCA_947476535.1. Taxonomy (GTDB): domain Bacteria; phylum Pseudomonadota; class Gammaproteobacteria; order Burkholderiales; family SG8-39; genus CAIYPG01. Next base: position 211 of record CANJRC010000112.1, on the reverse strand, counting down.
TCTACAAGCCGCCGCATCCGGGCATCGCGGTGCCCTATGTGTTTTCCGCGGTGCGCATGGATGAAGGCTGGAACATCCTGACCAACATCGTCAATTGCAAGCCCGAAGAAGCGAAGATCGGCATGCGCGTCAAGGTGAACTGGGACCGCAAGATCGGCAACTTCGTCATTCCCTGCTTTGAACCAGAACAGGCCGGAGGCAGCAAATGAGA
>CANJRC010000111.1 GCA_947476535.1 Betaproteobacteria bacterium | reverse complement strand
TCCCGGTTTCACGGCCGCCTTGAGCGCCAGCGCTTCGGCCGCCGTGCTGGCCAGTTCATGGCCGACAGTGCGGATGGCGTCGCCGGGCACGCCCAGCTTGAGCAGGACGTCGCGATACACATTTTCCATACGCGGGAAGGGGATGCCGAGTTCATCGAGCTTCTCGCGCTCGCGGCCGCGACGCTCCACAGTGAGGATCACCTGGGGGGCCAGCCCATCGCGAAACAGCTCTGCCGCATAGACCACGCGCAGCGGATCGCCCGAGAGCACCAGGATCGCATCGGCCTTGGCGGGCACATCGCCGCGCACCAGCCAGTCCGTGGCGAGCCACGCCGCGCCTCCCAGCGCTGCTGCGGCGAGCAACAGCAGCGACAGCAATACAATCAGGCAGCGGCGCAGGCAGGTCATGGCGCTGGATTGTACTTAGAACTGGTTGCAAAATGATATTTTGCAACCCCCGTAGTAGGGGAGCATGAGGGGAGTATCTCCTCATATTGCAACAGACTCTTCGTGGATGCCCGTCGCCCGCGGGCAATGGCCGATTTCAACCCCCACAGCGAAGGCTGAATCACGCGTGATGAAACGTCTCAAGCGCTGGACTACCAGCAAGCAGGCCGCGGTCGCCGTCAGCGAGGAGGGCGGCGTGCGCTTCCTGCACATCGGCGGGGATGCCATCCAGAGCGCCATGCGGCTGTCGTCCCCGGACCGTCTGGAACTCCATTACACGCGCGCGATGATGGGGTTTCTTCTTTTCCACGCGCAGCCGCGCCGCGTCCTCATGGTCGGCCTGGGCGGCGGCTCCATGGCGCGTTTCCTGCACCAAGCCTACCCCAGGGCTCATGTGCTGGCGCTCGATATCAGCCCGGAGGTGGTCGCTGCGGCCCGACGGCATTTCGATTTTCCCGAGGACAGTGCGCGCTTGTCCGTGGCGCTCGAAGACGGGGCGCAGTGGGTGCCAGCGCATCCTGCCAGCGCCGATGTCATCCTGCTGGATGCCTTCGTCGATGGCGATCAGGTGCCGGACCTGTGCACGGAGTCGTTCTATGCCGCGGCGCGCGCGGCCCTGACCGAGCCTGGCGTGCTGGTGCAGAATTTCATGGCCGACGACAAGCACATGGACCGGTATGTCGAGCGCATGGAGGCGGCATTCGGTTGTGAGGCCACGCTGTTGCGGGCGGCCGACCGGGTGAATGTGATTGCCATGATCTGTCGCGGCGGCCCGGCCCGGATGACCTGGAAGGAGTTGCGTACGCGCGCGGACGCGCTCAGCGAGCGCCACGACCTGCCGGGCGACCATTATCTCGCGAGCCTGCGCCGCCTGAACGGCGGCACCGACAAGCACTTCCTGTTGCAGAGCAACGCGTAGCGCGGCCCGATCGCTCAGGTCGCCAGCATGATCTTGCCGATGTGCGCGCTCGACTCCATGAGCGCGTGCGCCTCGGCCGCCTGGGTCAGCGGGAAGGTCTTGTAGATCACCGGCTTGATGGCGCCCGATTCGAGCAGGGGCCAGACGGCTTCGCGCAGACGCGATGCGATCGCCGCCTTGAACTCCACGCTTCGCGGCCTCAGGGTCGAGCCGGTGATGGTGAGGCGGCGCATGAACAGGCGCGCGATGTCAATCTCGGTCTTGGCGCCGCCCAGCGCCGCAATCATGGCGAGGCGGCCGTCATCGGCAAGGCATTCGAGCTCGCGGGGAATATAGCTGCCGCCCACCATGTCGAGGATGACGTTGACGCCCTTGCCGCCGGTGGCTTCCTTGATGACTGCGGCAAAATCCTCCGTCTTGTAGTTGATGGCGCGCTCCGCGCCCAGCGCTACGCAGGCCGCGCACTTCTCGGCGCTGCCGGCGGTGGCGAAGACGCGGTGCCCCAGGGCCCGCGCCATCTGGATGGCGGTGACCCCGATCCCCGAACTGCCGCCTTGCACCAGCAGCGACTCGTTCGGCACGAGCTTCGCGCGGTCGAACACATTGCTCCACACCGTGAAGAAGGTTTCCGGCAGCGAGGCGGCCTCGAGGGGCGAAAGGCCCCGGGGGACCGGCAGGCATTGCACCGCCGGTGCGCAACAGTACTCGGCGTAGCCGCCGCCCTGCACCAGCGCGCAGACCGCGTCGCCGACGCGCCAACTGGTGACGCCTTCGCCAAGCGACACAATGGTTCCCGCCACTTCGAGGCCCGGGATGTCGGGCGCGCCTGGTGGCGGCGCATACAGGCCGCGCCGCTGCATGATATCCGGACGATTGACGCCTGCCGCGGTCACCTGGATCAGCACCTCGCCGGCGCGTGGCTGCGGCAGCGGACGGGTGCAAGGCTTGAGCACCTCGGGCTTGCCCGGGGAGGTGATTTCCACGGCGTTCATCGATGGGGGGAGCGAAGAGGGAGGGAGTGACATTGCGTAGCCTCGGGTTGGCGATCGTGCTTGAAGGGAATGATTCTGGGATTGTCCAAGTCTACTTCAAGGCCGTCTTGGGCTATTGCCTCAACCATCTGTGGGCGGGCTGACGGCATGTCGCGGTGCAAAGTGGCAAGATAGCGCTGTGCGGCCAACCACGGAGAATCCAATGCGCGACAGTCATTTGGTCTTTCCATCGAACGTCGATGTTGTGCGTTCGGCCCTGATGCTCTTTGCACTCGTTGCCTTGCTCGCATCCCCTGGCGCGCGTGCGCTGGATGCCATGTCGCGCCAGCCTTCCCAACAGGCATCCGGCGAGCCACCTCACGGACTGCGGCTGGCGCAGGCGGAGGGGCGGGCCCCGCGCGCGCGGCTCGATGTCGACGCGCTGTTGGGTGCCGTGGTGCGTGTGAGGATGAAGGCCCTCGAGGGCGCGCGATCCAGCGCGACGCTCGGGGCCAGCCGGGAAGGCAGCGGCGTTGTGATCGACGAGCGCGGGCACATCCTGACCATCGGCTACATCGTCACGGAGGCGGACAGCATCGAGTTGGTCACCAGTCGCAACAAGACGGTTCCGGCAATCCTGGCCGCCTACGACCATGCCACGGGGTTCGGGCTGTTGCGCGCCGCGGCACCATTGGACCTCGCGCCCATGGCGCTGGGGAATTCGGATGCATTGTCGGTGCGCGAGCCGGTCATGATCCTGCCTGCCGGTGGCCAGGAAACCGCAATGCTGGCCGCGGTGATGTCCCGGCGCCAGTTCACGGGCAGCTGGGAGTACCTACTGGAATCAGCCATCTTCACTGCCCCGCCGACCATGCAGTGGGCGGGAGCGGCGCTGGTCAATCGCGAAGGCAAGCTGGTGGGCGTCGGATCGCTCCTGGTGCGCGACACCGTGGAGCCGGGCACGCCGCAACCGGGCAACATGTTCGTGCCCATCGATGTGCTGAAGCCCGTGCTTGCGGAGTTGATGGAAAAGGGCCGCCGCGCTGCCCCGCCCGCGCCCTGGATCGGCCTTGCCACAGAGGAAGTGCAGGGGCGCTTGTTTGTCGTTCGCGTGTCGCCGGAGGGACCCGCGGATAAGGCTGGCCTGCGAGCAGGCGACATCGTCATGGGCGTGGGTGCCGACGGTGTCAGCTCGCAGGCCGAGTTCTACCGACGCCTGTGGGCGCAGGGGCCGGCAGGAACCGAAGTCAAGCTCAAGGTGCTGCAGGGTGCGAACCTGCGCGATGTCGGGATACGGTCCATCGACCGGCAGGCCTATTTCAAGGACAAGCCGTCCCTATGACGACGATCGCACGACACGACTCCCGCCGCGGCTTCCTCGGTCGCGCCAGTGCGCTTGCGGTGGTGGCGCGCGCCGGCATGCTCGCCACCTTGCTGTCGCCGGCATGGCCGGCGTGGGCGCAGAAACTGGTCAGCACGCCGCGCCAGGCTAAGGGGCCCTTCTACCCCGTGGAGCTTCCGGCGGATCAGGATGCCGACCTGATGCGGGTCGGCGCGGGTGCCCCGCTGGCGCAAGGCGAAATGACGCACCTGAGCGGGCGTGTGTTCGATGAGTCCGGCAAGTCGCTGGCGGGTGTGCGCGTGGAAATCTGGCAATGCGATGCCAATGGTCGCTACCATCATCCCGGCGACAGCGGCAGCGTGCTGACAGACCCGAACTTCCAGGGCTTTGGCGCCACAGTGACCGACGGGTCGGGTTCGTATTCGTTTCGCACCATCCGGCCGGTTCCGTATCCCGGCCGCACGCCGCACATCCATTTCCGGCTAGCGGGGAAAACCTTTCCAGAGTTTGTTACCCAGATGTACATCGCCGGCCATCCGGGTAACAGGGATGACGGATTGCTGTCGAGCGTGCACGACCCGCGCCAGCGCGATGCCTTGCTTGTGCCGTTTCGCGCCATCAAGGGGGAGGCCGGTCGCACGGAGTGGACGGCCGCATTCGACATCGTGCTGCCGTATCGCGTGTAGTCTGGGCGCCAGGCCGCGCTCAGGACTCCTTCGGCACTGCCCGCGGCTTGCGGTCCTCGCCGGTGGCAACGAAGGTCAGCGTTGCCTCGGTGACCTTGACGGTTTCCACGTCGATGGGATTGCGCTGCGCGTAGACGTCAACGCTGACGGTAATGGAGGTCGTGCCCACGCGCACGATGTCGGCATAGAACGACACCAGGTCGCCGATGTACACCGGTTGCTTGAACTGGAAGGAATTGACCGCCACCGTGGCCACACGCCCGCGGGCGCGCCGGGCAGCGACAACGCCGGCGGCAATGTCCACCTGCGACATGACCCAGCCGCCGAAGATGTCGCCATGCTGGTTGCAGTCGGCAGGCCGTGGCACCACGCGCAGCACCGGCTCGCGGCCTTGGGGAAGCGTCATTTCGCTCATGCGATGCCTTTCTATTTCGAGGCTGCGTAATGCATGGGGCCGCCGAGAAAGGGTGCGAACCCGGTGCCGAAGATGAGCCCGGCGTCTGCGAGGTCGGCGTCGGCAACGATGCCTTCGGCGACGACTGCCTTGGCCTCCTTCAGGTAGGGGGCAACCAGGCGTTCGGTGATATCCGGCCCGGCGTCTGACCCCGCGCCTGGCCCCGACGCCTTCTGCGCCTTGCCGTCCGCCCAGCGATAAAAGCCTTGTCCGGATTTCTTGCCGAGCTGGCCGGCATCGAACAGCGCCTTCAGGCGCTTGGGTGGTTCGGCGCCGTCGCCGAGTTCCTTGCCGACGGCCATGCAGATGTCGAGCCCCACCACGTCGGCCAGCTCGATCGGTCCCATGGGCATGCCGAAGGCGGTCATGGCGGCGTCCAGCGTCTCCGGCGCAATGCCCTCATCCACCATGCGGAAGGCCTGCTGCATGTAGGGCCCCAGCACGCGGTTGACCAGGAACCCTGGCGAATCCTTGACATGCAGCGGCAGCTTGTCGATCTGGCGCACGAAGGCAGCAGCCTTGTCCGCGATCGCCGCATCGGTGCGGATGCCCGACACCACTTCGACCAGTTGCATCTGCGCTACCGGATTGAAGAAATGGATGCCCACCAGCCGCCCGGGGTTGGCGAAGTTCGCGCCGATGTCTGCCAGTTTCAGGCTTGACGTGTTGCTGGCGAGCACGGCATCGGGCTTGGCGATGGCTTCCAGCTTGGCAAACAGCGCGCGCTTGGCCTCGAGGTTCTCGAAGATGGCCTCGATGATCACATCGGCGTGACGCGCACCCTCGCCGCTGACATCCGGGATAAGCCGGTCGGTGGCGTCGCGAGTGCGCATCTTGTCGCGCAGTCGCCGCTTGAACAATTCACCGGCGCGTTTCATGGCCGGGACCAGCCGCTCGGCGTTCTGGTCCTGCAGCGTGACCGTAAGCCCGCGCAGCGCGCACCAGGCCGCGATGTCGCCGCCCATCACGCCGGCCCCGATGACATGCACGTGCGACGCCTCGAACTTGGATGCCTTGCCCAGAGCCTTCATGCGCTCCTGCAGGAAGAACACGCGAATCAGGTTGCCCGCCGTGGGCAAGGACAGCAGGTGCCCTATTGACGCCGAGTCATCGTCGGGAATCGCGAACGGGTCACCGTTGAATTTCGACCATGCGCGCAGGATCGCGTAAGGCGCCGGGTAGTGCTCGCGGCGGGCGCGTTTGGCCACCTGTTTCTCCGCCTGGCCGGCGATGAGGCCGCGCAGCAGCGGGGAGTTCATCAGGCTGGCGACGAACGGCAGTTTGCGCGGGGGCGGGGCCTCCAGTGCCAGCATGCGCGCCGCGTTCATCATGACCCGCGGCGGCACCGACTGGTCGACCAGGCCCATGCGCTTGGCGCGACGCGCGTCGATGGCGCGCCCGGTGAGCATCATGTCCAGGGCCTGCGGCGGGGCAACATAGCGCGACAGGCGCATGACTCCGCCCATCAGCGGCCAGATCCCCAGCATCACCTCGGGCAGCGCCATGCGCGTGCCCGGCTGGTCCACGGCGATGCGGTAGCGGCAGGCAAGCGCCAGTTCCAGCCCTCCGCCCATGCAGAACCCGTCGATGAGCGCGACCGTGGGGAAGGGCAGTGCTTCGAGCTTGTTGAACGGATCCCATCCGCGGCGGATCATGCGCTTGGCATCCTCCGCAGTCTTCACGTCGAGGAACTCCTCGATGTCGGCACCGGCGATGAAGCCCGACGCCTTGCCCGAGCGGATAACGAGGGCGCGCGGGACCATGGCCTTGATGTCGTCGAGGACGCAGTCGAACTCGGCCAGCACCTCGGTGGAGAGCGTGTTGGTTGAGCTGCCGGCGCGGTCGATGATGAGCCAGGCGATGTTGTCGGAGTCGGTTTCGATGCGCCAGTGTTTGTAAGTTTCTGCCATTTCGCGTCTCTCCAGAATACGTTCGCCTGACGGCGGGTTGCTTTCAAGCAAAAGCTGTTTCGCCTGACGGCGAACTACTTTCTTTTGCTTGTGCAAAAGAAAGTAGTCAAAGAAAAGCACACCCCCGATGCATCGGTCGCCTGCGGCGACTGCCCTGCGCTGCTCGCTGGCGCCAGCGGCTGCGGAACTCGCAGGCCGCGTCGCGGCCTGCTCAGACAGTCCTCGCCGAAACCCTGGCGCCATCTGCGCTGCTCGGCGATGCAAAAGGGGGGCCCGAAAAGCCGCCACGGAATAGGTTCCTGTGTCAGTGTTTCCGCTCTGGAAGTACGTGAGGTGTTGACTGATCATATTTCTTGGCAGTATTGACATACCGGGGATGGGTTGGGGGTGGGGCCCCGTTGGGGACGCCGAGAAGCGCAGGACGCTGAGGGGCCGTCGGCGAGCACTGTCTGAGGGAGCGCAGCGACCGAGTTGCGCAGCCGCCGAAGCGTTCGAGCATCGCAGGGAAGTTTCGGCGCTTGCGCCGAAACCGTCACCTCCGGGGTCGCCTTTTCTTTGGTGACTTTCTTTTGGCGAAGCAAAAGAAAGTTACTCGCCAACAGGCGAAACCTGCCCTCCCATTTGGGTAAGCAAGATAAGTAACTCGCCGTCAGGCGAAAGGGTTCTACTTTTGAAGTGACCGCGCTGGCAAACATCACAGCGCCTCCACCAACATCGCCCCCCCCAAACCGCCACCAATGCAAATCGATGCCATCCCGCGTTTCCCGCCGGTGCGCTTCAGCGCATGCAGCAGGTGCAGCACGATGCGCGTGCCCGATGCCCCCACCGGATGTCCCAGCGCAATGGCGCCGCCGTCGATGTTGAGTTTCTCGAGATCCAGTTCGCCCAGCGCGCCATCGAGCCCGAGCTCGCTGCGGCAGTAGTCCTCGCTCTTCCATGCGGCGAGGCAGCCCAGCACCTGCGCCGCGAAGGCTTCGTTGATCTCCCACAGGTCGAGGTCGTTCAAACCAAGTCCCTGACGTCTCAGGATCGGCGTGGCCGCGTGCACAGGCCCCAGGCCCATCTGTGCCGGGTCGAGACCTGCCCATTGCGCATCGATGATGCGCCCGATGGGCTTCAGGTCGTGGCGCTTGACGGCCTCTTCCGTGGCGAGCACGGTCCACACGCCGCCATCGGTGATCTGCGAGGAATTGCCGGCCGTGACATTGCCATACTTGCGGTCGAAGAACGGCTTCAGTTTTGCGAGGTTGTCCGCCGTGGAGTCCTCGCGCACGCCGTCGTCTGCCGCGTAGAGTTTTCCTTTGGCGTCGTACACCGGCACGATCTCCGCGCTCAGGCCATCGTGAGGCTCGTTCAGCCAGTTGGCTTTCTGGGCGCGCGTGACGCGCTGGTGGCTGTGCGCCGAGTATTCGTCCATCTGGCGGCGATTGATGCCGAAGCGATAGGCGAGATTTTCCGCTGTCTGCCCCATCAAGAGGCCGCAGATCGGGTCGGTGAGTCCGCGCATGATGCTGACGACGGGCGAGAGCACATGTTTGAGCGGCAGGCGGGCGAACAGGCCCAGCCGCTGACCCAGGGTGCGGGTCGCCGCCATGTCCGAAAACCAGTTCACCATGGTGTCGTCGTACTGCAGCGGTGCCCGCGACAGGGCGTCAACACCGCCCGCCAGCACCAGCTCGGAACGTCCGGAGAGCATGTTGGCCATGCCCGAATCGATCGACTGCATGCCCGATGCGCAGTTGCGCATCACTGTCCATCCCGGCACTTTCAGCCCGCAGCCCATCCTGAGCGCGGCGACGCGCCCGATGTTCACTTCGTCCACCGAGGGCGCCGCGCAGCCGAGGATGACTTCGTCGAGCTCGGTGGGCGCGAAGGGTTGGCGCGCCAGCAGCACCTTGCCGGCAGCCACGGCGAGGTCGCTGGCGGAAAACGGTCCCGGTCGGTTGCGTGATTTCAGGAACGGCGTTCGCGAGCCGTCGATGATGTATATGGATTTGTGCATCCTGATCCCCCGATTGCGCGATGCCGGAATGCGCCGCGTGACATCCACCTGGCGCAGAGACTATATCTATATTGGTATATCAATGGCCTATTTATGCCGGCTATACGGGCTTCTTCAAAATATATTCTGTAAAAAATGGTCTATCTAGGCTGCCGCGCGCCGCGCTTCTGTGGCGGGTTTTAAGGTGCTGGATGCCGTCGCAAGCAGGTCGGCCGCTTCCGCAGTGCCCATGTCCCGCGGGAAATGATCGACGCGTACCACCTCATCGCGCAGTGCCCCTGTTCGCACGAGGTGTGCTGCGTCATCTGCATCGATGATGCCGGCGTTGCGGGCCGCTGCCGCCAGCTCAGCGGCACCACTGCCGCTGATGGTCCCTGTTTTTTGCGCCGCGCGGATCCTGGCTTCGATAGCCTCGGCCTTCATGGTTGCATCGAGCGCAGCCTCCAGCATGCCGATGGGCTCGGCCTCCGAGGTCGGCAGGTACATGCCAGTGGTGAGGCGGTCGCGTTGCGCCGAGGGTTGGATGAGCGCGCGCGTGATGTCGTGACCCAGGGCATCGGACGGCGGATTGAAATGCATGCCCAGCGGGAAGAGCAAGCGCTTGAGGCCCCAGCCGAGGACCGCCCCCGGATAGTTGGCGAGCACGCCGTCGAATGCCGCCTGGATCTTCGCCAGCGCATCCTGCAACGCCCAATGGACGAAGGGGAGGTCTTCTGCCTTGCGGCCGTCTTCCTCGAAGCGCTTTAGGGTGCACGATGCGAGGTACATCTGCGACAACACGTCGCCCAGGCGCGCCGACAGTTTCTCGCGCCGCTTCAGGGATCCGCCCAGTACCAGCATCGATACGTCGGAGAGGAAGGCAAAGGCTGCCGACACACGCGTCAACTGCCGGTAGTAGCGGCGTGTTTCCGGTGCAGCGTTTGATGGTGCCGTGGCGAAGAGCGCGCCGGTCAGGCCCATGACAAAAGCCCGCGCCATGTTGGACAGGGAAAAGCGGACGTGGCCGAACAGCGCGGCGTCGAAAGCGCGAGAGGCGACGCCGCGATCAGCCTGCCGGGTTGCCTGCATTTCCGCGAGCACATAGGGGTGGCAACGGATGGCGCCCTGGCCGAAGATGATGAGGCTGCGCGTGAGGATGTTCGCCCCTTCGACGGTGATGGCGATGGGCAGCTGCTGGTAGGCGCGGCCCATGAAATTGTTGGGCCCGAGGCAGATACCCTTGCCGCCCAGGATGTCCATGGCATCGTTCACCACCGCGCGGCCGCGCTCGGTCAAGTGGTATTTCACGACCGCTGAAACCACCGAGGGTTTCTCACCGAGATCGACTGCACCGGCCGTCATCTTGCGCGCGGCATCCATGAGGTAGAGGTTGCCGCCAATGCGCGCCATCGCCTCTTCGATCCCCTCGAACTTGCCGATGGGGGTCTTGAACTGGTTGCGCACGCGGGCATAGGCGCCGACGGCGCGGGCGGCGAGCTTGGTGTAGCCGACGGCGGAAGATGGCAGTGAGATCGAGCGCCCCGCAGCAAGGCACTCCATCAGCATGCGCCAGCCCTGGCCCGCCATGGCCGGTCCACCGATGATCCAGTCGAGCGGCATGAACACATCCTTGCCCCAGTTCGGACCATTCTGGAACACCGAGTCGAGCGGATTGTGGCGCCGGCCGATGTTCACCCCGGGGGTGTGCGTGGGCACCAGGGCGCAAGTGATTCCGACATCCTCATTTCCGCCCAGCAGGTGCTCGGGGTCGCGCAGGCGGAAGGCGAGGCCCAGCAGCGATGACACCGGGCCCAGGGTGATGTAGCGTTTTTCCCAGGTGACGCGCATGCCCAGCACTTCGCGCCCTTCCCAGAGACCTTTGCACACGATGCCGACGTCGGGAATGGCTGCGGCGTCGGACCCGGCGTTCGGGTTGGTCAGGCCGAAGCAGGGAATCTCCAATCCTTGTGCCAGCCGCGGCAGGTAATGGTTTTTCTGTTCCACTGTGCCGTAGTGCAGCAGCAGTTCGGCGGGCCCCAGCGAGTTGGGGACCATGACCGATACGCAGGTCGCGCTGCAGCGACTGGCGAGTTTCGTCACCACCTGCGAGTGCATGTAGGCGGAGAACTGTTTGCCGCCGTATTGCTTTGGAATGATCATGCCGAGGAAACCCTTGTCCTTGATGAACTGCCAGACATGCGGCGGCAGGTCATGGTAGACATGCGTGGTTTCCCAGTCGTTGGAGATGCGGCACAGTTCCTCGGTTTCATTGTCGAGGAACGCCTGCTCCTCGGCGTTCAGCTTGGGCTCGGGCAATGCGAGCAGTTTTTCCCAGTCCGGGCGCCCGGAGAACAATTCGCCGTCCCACCACACGGTGCCCGCATCGATGGCTTCTTTTTCCGTTTGCGACATGGCCGGCAGGATGCGCCGGTACCAGGCGAGCAGCGTATTGCTGACGACGGCGCGCCGCAATGCGGGAATATTCAGGATGATCGCCGCCATGACGAACACGGCGTCGATCGCCAGCATGGCGGTGGCATTGCCGCTGTCCGTGGTGAACCGGTAAAGCATGCTGGCGAGCACGACGGTCCACAACCAGCCGGCGGCTCGGACATAGGCGAGGGCGACGATCAAACCCAGCGAGACGATGAAGTAGGCAATCATGGCGATAACTCCTCGGGGTGCGCGGTCTTCAGGCCGCCTTTCGTTCAATTCTTCGTTCGGCGCCGCGGGCGCTCCTTGGCTCGCCGCGTGTCCGGATCTGCGGCTCGATGCGACGTGTCTTCGCAGTGCCCGCATCCGGCAGCGGTGCAGTCAGGCCGGCCACCAGAAAGGGCACGATCCGCTTCATTACGCTTTCAGGGTGCTCGCTTTTGCGCACCTCGTAACTGGCGATGAGTTGCACGGCGTCGGTGCCGGCAATGACGTACGACATGGCGCCCAGCATGAAGTGCATGCGCCATGCGAGTTCCTTTTCTGGCATCTGGGGCAAGGCCCGGTAAAGCGCAGCCCTGAAGCGTTCGACCACCTCGACATAGGCCGATTCCAGCAACTCCCGAATGACCGGGCGCGACTCGGCATGGGCACGCCCAAGCAATCGGATGAAGCGGTGGCCGCCCGACTCCAGGTTCATGCTCATGCGCAGGACGGGGCCGAAGAAGGCTTCGATGATGCCTGCCGGTGTCAGGGGGCGGCCGCGTGCCGCATCCTCCAGCGCATCGAGTTCGCCCAGCCGTTCTGCGTTGAGCGGTGCCAGGCGCCGCTCGAATATGGCGCGGATCAGCGCGACCTTCGAGCCGAAGTGGTAATGCACGGCGGCGAGATTGACCTGCGCCGCCGCGGTGAGCGCGCGCAGGCTGGCGCGCTCGAAGCCGTGCTCGGCAAACAGCACTTCGGCGCTGTTGAGGATGCGCTCACGGGTGTTCAGGCTGTCGCCGGACGGCGGGTACTTTTTCGGGTGCATGGCAGGTATTCGGCCTCGGGCGTGGAATCTGAAGCAATTCAAACGACCGTTTGAATCATACGTTTTGGCGACAGGATGTCAAGGCTGCCCGTTTCCCGGCCGTGTGGCCCGGGAAACGGGGCTGCGCGGGCGGTGTCGGATTTGGCGGATAATGGCGCCCTGAGTTACCTGCGGTCATCCGCGGACACCCGCGCGACAGGCGCAGGCTCCGCCGGAACCAAGGGCAGAGCGCTGCGACAACGTACCGTTTCGCTCCGCGGCCGAACCATCCAATCCTGCGCCACCCGGGAACACCGGGGCGCCCCAATCCAGACAAGTAGCCATGGCACACGATCACCGACACGCCGCCCGTCCCCCCGCCGAAGCCACCAGCCGAGTCAATCGGCGCCGCGAATGGGGGCGTGTCATCGGACTATTGCCCTATCTCTGGGAATACAAGGGACGCGTTGCGCTGGCGCTGGTGTTCCTGGTGACCGCCAAGCTGGCCAACGTCGGCGTGCCGCTGATCATGAAGGACGTGGTGGATTCGCTGGATGCGGCAACCGCGGTGCTGGTCCTGCCGCTGGCGCTGCTGGGCGCCTATGGCCTGTTGCGATTTTCCACGACGCTGTTCGCCGAGTTGCGCGACATCGTGTTCGTGCGCGTGACACAGCGCTCCATCCGCCGCGTGGCGCTGTCGGTGTTTCG
>CANJRC010000110.1 GCA_947476535.1 Betaproteobacteria bacterium | reverse complement strand
GGTTCTTTTCCATCGCTGCGAAATCGGCGAACTACCAGCCGCAGTAGCTCCCGCCTACTTCGGCTGGCTGCGCACTTTGGGCTCGCCCAGTGCCAGGATGGCATCGCGGTTGGTCCAGGAAATGGTGATTGCCGCCGCTTCGGCCTGTGCCATCCAGCGAAAGCCCGAGTGTTCATCGGGCGCGAGCGTCACCGCGGTGCCCTCCGTAACCCGCAGGCTGAAGACATGCTCGCAATTGTGAGTGACACCTGGCGCGTAGCGATGGCGGTGCTTGGCGAAGATTTCGAAATCGTTTTCCACGCCCCAGTCCACCAGATCGTGGCGCGCGGCGTCGATCCCGGTTTCCTCAAGCACTTCGCGGATCGCCGCCTCGCGCGGCGGCTCATCCTCGCGATCGAGGCTCCCCGTCACCGACTGCCAAAATCCAGGCCACGCGGCGCGCTCCATCATCAGCACCTTCAACCCGGGCGTGTGGATGACCACCAGCACGGAGCGCGGAATCTTGTACTGGGGTGGAGGCGTGCTCATGTCGGATGTCGGGCCGTCATCCGCGCAAAATTTACTGACACTTTCGTAATAATTGACAAGTGATTCCTAGGTCAACCTGACAAATACTGCCATGATGGATCGCCTCATCCGGCCGGGGCATCCGGCCACCCGGACTTCCATCCATCCGGCCCGCCGATCAGCGTCCACAGCGGCCGGCCCTCGCCGCGCCAGAAGTCGGCGGCGTCGGCCAGGGCGCCCACCGCCTCCTCAAAGTCGTGCCGGTGCCCGTCGCAGTAGTGCTTGCTCTTCTCGAGGATGATCACCCAGCCACTGCCGCCCTTGCCGGCCGCCGCATCGCCATCCGTCCACGACAAGTCCTTCAGACAATCCGTGAACGCATCCCAGTTTCCGCCAAACCAGTCCGGGAAGTTCATGGCACGGCTCACGCGTCCGAGAAAATCCTTCTTGCCATGCGCATGGTCGATGTCGACACGATAGACGTGCAGGCCCGCGGCTGCCGCCTCAACCGCGAATTCGCGCGCATCGGCCCTGAGGTGATAGACGCCGGCCTTGCCGTGATCGTGCAGCCAATGATGGGGCGTTGTCATGTGCTAGTCCCTGATCTGCCGGAAGCTTCGATAGTGGTCATCGGTGTAATAGAACACCGTCGGCGGATTGCCTCCGGCGATGATGCGCCGTGCGCCGCGATCGCGCGAGCCCGGCGTGGGCACGGTGTATTCACGGTAGAAGCCGCGCGCCTCTGGCGGGAGACGACGCTCGCGATTGCCGAACTCGCTGTCGTCCTGCCGGTAACGGTATGGCCCGCCGCGGCGGATGGCCGCCAGCGTGGCTTGCGCCTCGACGGGCAGCTGCGCGGCGCCGACCGTCTCCAGCGGCGCAGGCCCGCGCGCCCATGCGGGCATCCCGACGGCAAGCGCAAAGAGCACCAGCAGCGCAAAGCGGAAAATGCCGGAAAATGTAGCCTGCCGAGGACCGACAGGCGAGCACGCGACCCGTTTCATGCGACCGAGCGTTCGGGCAACAGCCCCCGCCTCAGGCCTTCTCGACGTTGCGCAGGCGGATGTGCAATTCGCGCAACTGCTTGTCGTCCACCGGCGAAGGTGCACTGGTGAGCAAGCACTGCGCGCGCTGCGTCTTGGGGAAAGCGATGACGTCGCGGATGGATTCGGAGCCCGTCATCAGCGTGACCATGCGATCCAGGCCGAAGGCGATGCCGCCGTGCGGTGGCGCGCCGTACTGCAGCGCATCGAGCAGGAATCCGAACTTGAGCTTCGCTTCCTCGGCATCGATGGCCAGCGCGCGAAACACCTTGGATTGCACTTCCTCGCGATGGATACGCACCGAACCGCCTCCGAGCTCCCAGCCATTGAGCACCATGTCGTAGGCCTTGGCCACGGCCTTGCCCGGATCGGTTTCGAGGTAGTCCTCGTGCCCGTCCTTGGGCGCGGTGAACGGGTGGTGCATGGCGCTCCAGCGCTTGGCCTCGTCGTCGTATTCGAACATCGGGAAGTCCACCACCCACAGCGGGCGCCATTCCGAGGAGGCCAGGCCGTGCTTCTTTCCGAAGGCATCGTGGCCGATCTTCACGCGCAGCGCGCCCAGCGCGTCGTTCACCACCTTGGCCTTGCCTGCACCAAAGAAAATCAGGTCTCCGTCCTTGGCGCCGGAGCGCTCGACGATGGCGCGCAGCGCGTCATCGGAGAGGTTCTTCACGATGGGCGACTGCATGCCCTCGCGGCCCTTGGCGATCTCGTTGAACTTGATATAGGCGAGGCCCTTGGCGCCATAGATGCCGACGAATTCGGTGTAGGCGTCGATGTCGCCGCGCGACAGTTCCGCGCCCTTGGGGATCAGCAGGCCGGCCACACGTCCGCCCGGCGTGGTGGCGGGCCCTGAGAACACCTTGAAGTCGACTGACTTCATCACGTCGGTGAGTTCGGTGAACTGTAGCGCGATGCGCAGGTCCGGCTTATCCGAGCCGTAGAGGCGCATCGCCTCGGCATAAGGCATGACCGGGAAGGGCTGCTGCAGGCTCTCGCCCATCGCTTCCGTGAACACGCTGCGGAACATGCCCTCAAAGATGTTGCGGATCTCTTCTTCGCCGAGGAAGGAGGTCTCGCAGTCGATCTGCGTAAACTCGGGCTGGCGGTCGGCGCGCAGGTCCTCGTCGCGGAAGCACTTGGTGATTTGGTAGTAACGGTCGAAGCCCGCCATCATCAGCATCTGCTTGAACAACTGCGGCGACTGCGGCAGCGCGAAGAACTGGCCGTCGTGCACGCGCGAGGGCACCAGGTAGTCACGCGCACCCTCGGGCGTGGACTTGGTGAGCATCGGCGTCTCGATGTCGATGAAGCCCTGCGCATCCAGGTACTTACGCACCGACATGGCGACTCGGTAGCGCAGCATCAGGTTCTTCTGCATCTGAGGGCGGCGCAGGTCGATCACGCGGTGCGTCAGGCGCACATTCTCCGACAGGTTCTCGTCATCGAGCTGGAAGGGCGGCGTCAGCGCGGCGTTGAGGATCTCGATGGTGTGGGAGAGCACTTCGATCTCGCCCGAATGCAGGTTGGTGTTAGTGGTGCCTTCGGGGCGCTTCCTCACCACGCCGGTCACTTTCAGCACGTATTCATTGCGGATGCGCTCGGCATTGGCGAAGGTGTCCTTGCGGTCCGGGTCGCTCACCACCTGCACCAGGCCCTCGCGATCGCGCAGGTCGATGAAGATCACTCCGCCATGATCGCGACGGCGGTGTGCCCAGCCGTACAAGGTGACGGTTTTTCCGAGGTCGGCGGTGCCGACGAGACCGCAGTAGTGGGTACGCATTGGGGAAGGCCTTAAGGTTGGTGCTGTTGGATCGCTACGGCTTGCCGGCGGGGCGCACAGCAGGCAGGTGCCGGGTCGGCGGCGTGACGACGCCCATGGAGATGACGTACTTGAGCGCTTCATCCACGCTCATGTCCAGATCGATCACGTCGGCGCGCGGCATCATGAGAAAAAAGCCGGAGGTCGGGTTGGGCGTCGTGGGGACATAGACGCTGACATAGTCGCCGGAGAGGTGATTGACTACATCGCCGCCCGGCTGCCCGGTGAGAAAGGCGATGGTCCAGCTGCCCGCACGCGGATACTGCACCAGCACCGCCTTGCGAAAAGCCTGGCCGCCGGGCGAGAACAGTGTGTCGCTCACCTGCTTGACGCCGCTGTAGATCGAATTCACTACCGGAATACGCTTGAGAATGCCCTCCCAGACCGCCAGCAATTTCTGCCCGAGGAAGTTGGAGACGAAGATCCCGGTGAGCAGCACCACCAACACCGTCAACACGACCCCGAGGCCGGGGATGTAGATGCTGGGCTTCCACACCGGGGGCAACAGCAGTAGCGTCTGATCCATGGTGGTCACGATGGCTTCGAGCACCCAGACGGTGATCGCCAGCGGGATCCAGACCAGCAGGCCGGTGATGAGGTATTTTTTCATGATTGGTAATCGGTCCGGGTCCGCGGCGCCAACGCGTCAGCACATGCGCCGCGCTGTTGCCCGTAGTGGCCCGGCAGATGCGCCCGATCGGAAATAGGGGGTCAGGTCGCTGCGGACCCCGTGCTGGCGGGGGGCGCTGCAGGCGTGCTGGCGGCAGCGGTTTCGGTCTTGGCGGGTGTCGAGGCGGAATCGGTGCTGCCCGCCTTCGCATCGCCCTCCGACTTGGCCGCAGGCGTCGAGGAGCCGCCCTTGAAATCAGTCGCATACCAGCCCGAGCCCTTGAGCTGGAAGCCGGCCGCGGTCAGCATCTTCTGATAGCTGGACTTGCCGCACTCGGGGCAGTCGGTCAGACGCGGATCGCTCATTTTCTGCAAATGCTCGTTCTGGAAGTTGCAAGACGAGCAACGATAGACATAGATCGGCATGTGAGGCTCCGGACGCTTCAAATAACGGCGCAAAACGTCTGCGCAATCGACGGTGAACTTCGCGGTGAACTTCGCGAATACCAAGCCCGCGATTATACCCGAGGGGTCTCGCACCATCCACGGAATGTGGGGTGGAAACCCCGGAATTTCAAGGCATTGGGCGGGATTGGGTGCCGGGCCCCGCTCCCGGCGGCCTGCCCGACGGCCTACTCACTGGCGTACTCGGCGGCCTACTCAGTGACCTATTTGGGCCCCAGGGACTCTTTCTCGAGCAGCAGGTAGGTGCCATAAGCGTTGATCCGGTTCGCCGCATCGAACGCCGGCAGCTGGGAAAACCGGCTCCAGTCGGTGTTCTTGAAGACTTCCTCGAACGGCACGAAATCGCGCACGGCATCGGCCATGATATGGCGCAGGAATACCAGGTAGTCGCGCGTCAGGGTCAGGTCGGCCCCGGCATTGCGCGAGGCGCTGCCGTGGCCGGGGACAAGGACGCGCGGCCGCGCCAGCAGCACCTTGTCGATGGCCGCCAGCCACGCCTTGCTGTCCGCATCGCCCACGAAGGGTACCCTGCCGGTAAAGATCAGGTCACCTACGAACATCACCGCGTCTTCGCGCACGGCGAGGGTGATGTCCTCCGCGGTATGCGCCGGCCCGATGCGTGCAATGCTGAAATGCAGGCCGCCCAGTTCGAACTGCGTGTCGCCGTCCAGGTAGCGGTCGGGCACCACAATCTGCAGCGTGTCATCGACCCAGGGCGCGAGCGACGACTTGCGCTCGCGCAGGCGCGCGCGCGGCGCATCCGATTGCAGGTAGGCCTCGACCCTGCGATCAGCCCAGACCTCCGCGCCGATGCGCTTGAAGGCCTGTAGGCCGTAGAAATGATCGGCATGAAAATGGCTGACGATCACGCGCCGCACCGGCTGGCGGGTGACGCTGCGAATCGCCTTCAGTAGCGCGTCGCCCAGCGGCGGCGTGCCGAGCGCGTCGAACACGACGACACCCGCAGGCGTGACCACGAAACCAGCGTTGGAAGTGAATCCCTGGTTCTGCCGGGAAGGAACACCGCGCATGCCCTCGACGTACCAGGTGTGCGGCGCCACCTTCACCGCCTTCACCGGCACCGTGGCCGGTGGTGGTGCTGCAGTCGCCGCTCCGAAAGTCATGGCGCACGCGAAAACCAGAAGGAACGCGGACAGCCTGAAGAACGGCACGACGAACAGCAGGAACAACCTTTCGCTCAAGGCGCGATCCCCGCATTCCCCTCGACGCCGATGAGCCGCGGCAGGTTGAGCCGGGGCGGGGCGAGGGTCTTCTTGTCCCTCAGGTATTGCGACAGGATGTCCCATGCGGGTTCTCCCTGCGCGCCCTCGGCGACCGGCGCCCAGCCCGCCACCTTGTAGAGCTTCGAGGCGACGATGGGCTCACCCTTCAGGCGCAGGTCGCTGATGCGCGCGCCCATCTTCGCACCGGGCTCGCAGGCGTAGGTCATCCCGCCCACGCGCACCATGTCACCGCCCTGCTGATAATAGGGATCCGGGTTGAACAGGTTGTCGCAGACATCCTCCAGCACGCTCTTGATGGTCTCGCCGCTCATCTCGGTAAGCGTGGTGTAGGGGTAAGTGATGGCCGTCTGGTCCATGACATGCTCGAAGGTGATCGCTTCACCCGGCAGAATGCTCGTCCCCCAGCGAAAGCCCGGCGAGAACGCCAGGTCGGCGCCCTTGACCGTCATGAGCGCATCGAGCATCACCTGGTCGAAGGTGCCGTTGAAATTGCCGCGCCGGTAAAGCAGGCCTTCGGTGACGGCAAGTTTTTCGGACAGCTTGGCGGCATGCGGCGCCCTATTCCTGACAATCAGCTGCTGCATATCATTATCCGCGGGCAACAACCGGGAAAATACTGGCAACAGCTTGTAGCGGTAGCCGGTCATTCGAGCGCCCTTGACCTCGATATCCATCACCGCAAGGAACTTGCCATTGGAGCCGGCGTTGGTCACCACGGTCTTGCCGCCGGCATTGGAGATTTCGAGGGCCTTGGGCACGCCATCATGGGTATGGCCGCCGAGGATCACGTCGATGCCGCGCACGCGCGTGGCCAGCTTCAGGTCGACATCCATGCCGTTGTGCGACAGCAGCACGACAACGGCCGCGCCCTTGGCGCGCGCCTCATCGACGTACTTCTGCAAGCGCTCTTCCTGGATGCCGAAGGTCCAGTCCGCCATCAGGTAGCGCGGGTTGGCAATCGGCGAATAGGGAAAGGCCTGGCCGATCACGGCAACGGGCACGCCACCCAATTCGCGCATGGTCCAGGCCTTGAACACCGGGTCGCCGAAGTCCCGAGTTTCGATATTCTGGGCGAGGAACTCGGTCTTGCCCGCCAGTTCCTTTTCAACGATCTCCTTCACCCGGTCCTGGCCATACGTGAACTCCCAGTGCGCGGTCATGATGTCCACGCCCAGGAGTCGCGTCGCCTCGATCATGTCCTGCCCGCGACTCCACAGGGCCGTGGCCGACCCCTGCCAGGTGTCCCCGCCATCGAGCAAGAGTGAAGCCGGTCGCGAAGCGCGCAGCCGTTTTACCAGGGTCGCCAGGTGCGCGAAGCCGCCGACCTTGCCGAAACTGCGCGCTACGTGGCTGAAATCGAGCGAGGTAAAGGCATAGGCTTCGCGCGTGCCCGGTCGGAGACCAAAGGCCTCGAGCAGCACCTCGCCCACCAGGTGCGGGGCGCGATTGCGTCCGACCCCCACGCCGAGGTTGACGTTGGGTTCGCGAAACCACAGCGGCAACAACTGCGCATGGCAATCGGTGAAATGCAGTAGCGACACGTTGCCGAATCGCGGGACGTCATAAAAACGCCCGTCGCCGGCCGCGGCCGCCGCCTCGGCCTGCGCGAGCGGAAGTCCGGCTGCGGCGGCCGCTGCAATCATGCGTAGGAAATCGCGGCGGTCTTGCGTCACATCAGCGCTACTTTATGTAGGTTGGCGGAAAAAAGCCCGTTCTCCACGGGCCTTCCCGCTTACTTGTTGACCGGAGAATTCGGGTCGAGCAACAGCGCGGTGAGATCCTTCATCTGCTGCTCGGTGAGGATGCCGCTGTGACCGAATCGCGGCATGTTGGAACACGCCGAATACGCCTGCGAGTTGTAGATCTTGCCGTAGGCATAGCGCTGCATGGCCTCGGTGTTGCCGCGCGTCTTGCCGAAGTTGCGCAGGCTGGGTCCGATGGTGCCGAACGAGACTTCTTCTGCCGACATCTGATGGCAGGCATAGCAGTTGCCACCCGCAGTCGAGCCGGGCGCATCGCTGAATTGCATGCCGACCCCAGTCTGCGCCACACGCTCGCCCGCCTGCCAGCTACCCAACAGTTTGCCATCGGCCGGGTACTTGATTGTCGCGAGCTGCTCCTTCTCGAGCTGCTTCACGTGCGCCTTCTGCTTCTGCCAGCCTGGCGTGGAGCAGAACTTCTGCACGTCATCTTGGCGCAGTCGCGACAGACCCGCCTGGCCCTGCGGATTGAAGCTGCGAAACATTTCACCCATCACCTCGGCCTCGCCGACGGCAACTTGAGCGCGATCAGCAGCGGCAACCCCGGCCGAGGCCATTCCCAGCGCGAGGCCTGCAACAACCAGCATTGGTTTGAAATTTTGCATGTCGGCCTCCTTAGCGCTTGAGCGCTGGCGCGTTGAACGCCGCGCCGTTGGCGTTCTTGGCCAGGAACGTCGTCAGCGCGATCGACGCATCGGAGCCGTACTCCAGCGCGGGAAACCGCTGCTGCCGGAAACAGTCGAACAGCCGCCACTGGAAGGTTCTCAACTCACCCTGGGAGACGCGGTACGCCGGCCATGTGGTGTACGCACGCTGCGCATCCTTCTTGTCCAGCAGGTTCGGCAGGTCCTGCAAG
Organism: Betaproteobacteria bacterium; assembly: GCA_947476535.1. Lineage (GTDB taxonomy): Bacteria > Pseudomonadota > Gammaproteobacteria > Burkholderiales > SG8-39 > CAIYPG01. Next base: position 4,655 of record CANJRC010000110.1, on the reverse strand, counting down.
CGGATGCGCTTGTCGCTTTCGCCATGGCAGGTGGCGCAGGCAAAGTCATGCGAGCCGCCGCGATAGAAGAAAATCTTCTCGCCCATCGCGTAGGACTCCTTTTCCCTCGGATGTACGATTGACACCTTCATCTTGATGCCTTTGGATTCGGAGGTGACATAGGCGACCAGCGCCTCCATGTCGGAGCGATTGGTGCCCGCGCCGAAGGCATTGCGCTTGATAGCAGCCTCGTCCAGGCCCTGAATGCCGACCATACAGTGCAGCAGGCGCGTCTCCAGGTCCATAACCCGGCCGGTGTCCTTGAAATAGCGCGGCAGTTCCGTGTATGCCCCCTTCACAACGCCAGGCCCCTTGCCCAGGTCGCAGGTTTCCAGCGACGCCTTCTTCGAGCCGCGCGTCTCCTTCCAGAGGCCCTCGCCACGCGCTTCCCACAAGTCCGCCGGATTACCGTCGGCGAGCAACTCGCGATAGCGCTCGATGCCCTTGACGGTATCGGATTGCGCAGACTGCGCCGTTGCGATGGCCGGCAGCAGGCAGGCAGTCGCGAGCAAGCAGCCCTTCACTAACTTTCGGAACATGTCATTTCCCTCTGTGCGCTGACTCGCTGTTTGACAACGGGCGCGCCAAACCGCCCCGATATTTTCTGCCGTGCCGACAATCAGCCGGCGGTGATGGCCGCGTCGTCGGTACGCTTTTCACCGCGATTGTCGGTCCAGGTGATGCTCACCTTCTCGCCCGGCTTTCCACCCAAAAACCGGAAATTCAGGAACGGGTTCTTCGACACCGACGGGCCCCACTGCGCGGACAGCACAGTACGGCCGGCGTATGTCGCGGTCACGGTCTGGATATGCCAGGCGGGAACAATCACACCCTTGGAATCCTTGCGTTGACCCGTCTCCATTTCATGGCTCATCAGTACCCGCACGTCGACTTTGCCGTCTTTCGCTACCGCGCGAATGCGCATCGGATCTGTCATGGCAATCCTCCTTCAGAATGTTGTGATGTACAGCGCTGCTGGCGGGCTCAGCCCCCGCAGCCGCCAAGGGTGACCTTGATTTCCTTCTTGAGGAAATAATACTTGCCGTCTGCCTTAACCAGCGCATAGACGTCCGTGCTCTCGGCGAGCTTGACGCGCGTGCTGACAAAGGGGTCGGTTCCATTGGGAATCTCGAACACGGCCGACAACAGGTTCGGGTTCTTCTCCACCAGGATCGCGATGGACTCGGTCTTCGGGATGTCGCTGGTGACGCTGACCGGAACCACAAGGCCGTTTTCAGCGATGTCGGGCGCGGTGATCTGGATCGCCTTGTTCTCGGTGGGTGGGGTCCCGCCCAGCGCCTTCACTGCGTCGGCGAGATTCCTGGTGCCGAAGGCACCGCTGTTCCACTGCTGCTGTGCCAACGCCTCACCTGCAGGCAAAAGGCCAGCCGCTGCCAACAATCCCAGGAGGCCGATGCCGCCTCCCGCCTTTATCACCTTGCGCCGCTCTTTGCTGCTGTTCATATTGAGCTCCTGACAGTCCAAAATTACCGCTTGTTGCACCCTGGAGGGGCATCCTAACGCACCTACTAACAACATAGCATCATGCTTTGCATTACTCCATCGCAGATTGATGATTGAGGGGACATCGCCAAGTTGCCCCCGTTGCCCGAGCAACCCGCCCTCACCTTTGCGACCAGCCGGTGCTGGTCGGCCAGATTTCCGTGCAGCTCTTTTGCGCTCTCCAGACATCTCGTAGCAAAACGGCACCTTGGAATATTAGCCAATGCTAACCAAACCCCCAAAAGACCATTTTCCGACTGTCAGCACTTGCGCACGCGCCCAGTACCTGAGATACCGTTCGCAGCGGGCTGCGTCAGCCGTCATTTCTTTCAATCGGGAGGGTAGGCAAATGGATCGATTCATCGTCAGGGGAACAGGCGCAAAGGCCGCGCAAGCGCGTGCACCCAAGATTAGCGTATGGCTCGGGCCAGTCCTTCTCGGCGCTGCCATCGCGAGCGGCGCAGTCGCGCCCACTCTTGCGGCATCCCCACAAGCAGCGGCGCAGGAAAAAAAGGCTCCCGCTCCAAAGGCTGCGAAACACAAGGTGATATTCCAGGTCAGCGATGCCGACCCGAAAAAATGGGGCCTGACGCTGAACAATGCGCGCAACATGCAGACCGAGCTTGGCGCAGCCAACGTGGACATCGAGATCGTCGCCTACGGCCCCGGCATCGGCATGCTCAAGGCGGACTCGGAGTCGGCAAACCGGGTGCAGGAAGAAGCGCTGAGTCAGGGCGTGAAGGTTGTCGCCTGCGAAAACACCATGACCAACCAGAAGCTGACCAAGGCCGACATGCTCAATGGCATCGGCTACGTGCGCGCCGGCGTGGTCGAACTGATGGTCCGACAAAAACAGGGGTACGCGTACATCCGTCCCTGATTTTCCCGCCCGATGCTGCGAGCCGACACGTCGGCCCGCAGGTCTGGCATGGAATGCCGACCCGCGCGTGGGAGCACGCAGGCGCGGTGACCTGGCGCGGCGGAGCCGGCCACCTTTTGGATCGTTCCGCCTAGAACGGAATGTCGTCGTCCATGTCTTCGAAGGAACCGCCGCTCTTCTTGGCTGCGGGCTTGGCACCCGCCGACGCAGCCATGGGTTCGCGTGCCGGGCGGCCACCGCCACCGCCACCGCCACCGCCACCCTCGCTGTCCATGCCGCCACCACCCATGCCGGAACGGCTGCCGAGCATCTGCATCTTGTCGGCGACGATTTCCGTGGTGTATTTCTCCTGGCCTTCCTTGTCGGTCCACTTGCGCGTGCGCAGCGAGCCCTCGATGTAGACCTGCGAGCCCTTCTTCAGATATTCGGCGGCGATCTCGGCCAGCCGGCTGAAGAACACGATGCGATGCCACTCGGTGCGCTCCTGCTTCTCGCCCGACGCCTTGTCTTTCCAGGTGTCGGTGGTCGCGATCGACACATTGGTGATTGCGCCACCCTCTGCGTTGTAACGCGTCTCCGGATCGCGGCCGAGGTTGCCTACAAGAATTACCTTATTTACTGATGCCATGACGCTTCTCCTCCGATTGTTTTCAAGGCGGCCTGCTCATCCCAGGCGCCCGCAAATACGGTCAGCACCGCAATACCCTGCTCCGGCATGACCACCACATCGCGCACGCCGCGAACAAGCACCAGTCGCTCACGCAAAGCAACTGCGTCACACACCGAGCCCAGCTTCAAAGTCCGGCTGGTGACCTGTCCGGGGAATTTCATGCCGATCGCTACTACCAACCATAACGCGATCAGCGCAATTCCGAATACAAACACCTCAATATTGCCGCCATGCTGGGCAATCAGGCCGCCGATTGCCCCGCCCGCAAAAAGCCCCAGTGCCTGGGTGGTGTTATACACGCCGATGGCGGTGCCGCGTGCCAATACTGGCGCAATCTTCGTCACCAACGACGGCAGCGTGGCCTCCAGGATATTGAATGCTATGAAGAATCCGGTGAGGAGCGCAATAACCGCTGGGAGATGGTCCAACCAAAGAGCAAATCCCACCTGCACAACCAGCATCAACGCGACCGCCGCAATGAACAGCCACTTCAGTTTCCCGCGCCGCTCGGCCACGATGATCGGCGGCATCATCAACGCGAACGACACCAGCACCACCGGCAAATAGACCTTCCAGTGTGCCTCTACCGGCAGGTGCCCGGAATTCACCAGCGCGACCGGCACCACAACGAACATGGCCATCTGCACGGCATGCAGCGCGAAGATACCGAAGTTAAGCCGCAGGAGATCCGGGTTCCGCAGCACATCACCCAGCGACGCGCCGTCAGCCTTGAGCACCGCCGCGGGAGCTTCCCGCCCGCCCTCCTGCTCGGCTCCCAGACCTGCGGCGAGCGATTCCGACGGCACCACCGCGATCACGATGCCAATGGCCGCGAAAGCCAGCACCCCGATCAGCGTGAACATGCCATCCATACCGATAGTCCGGTACAAGGCCGGTGCCAGCATCAAGGACATCGCGAAGGTCAGCCCGATGGATGCGCCGATCAGCGCCATCACCTTGGTGCGGTGCTGATCGCGCGTGAGATCGGCGGCGAGCGCCACGACGGCGGCGGAAATGGCGCCCGCGCCCTGGATGCAGCGGCCGACGATCGCCATCTCGATGCTCGTCGCCGTCGCGGCAACGAAACTGCCGGCAGCAAACAGCAACAATCCGAACACGATCACCGGCTTGCGGCCCCAGCGATCGGAGGCCATGCCGAAGGGAATCTGCAGGATACCTTGCGTCAATCCATAGGCGCCCAGGGCCAGCCCAACGAGAAACTGGCTGTCGCCCCCACTCAGGTGCACGGCATGGATGGCAAATACCGGCAGGATGAGGAACAGCCCGAACATTCGCAACGCAAACAGCGACGCCAGCGACAGGCTGGCGCGGACTTCGAGCGAAGACATCCTGTTATCCGGCATGCCTGCCAGACGGTCAAATTCGGGATTGGCGGGGTGGCCCGCCGGGGAGGACTTCATTCAGATGGCGCAGCGCACAAGAAGTTGCGTATATTAGCAGGTTCGCCCCGGCAGACTGCCCGTGGGCACTCTAAATTGAGCCTCATGGAACTGATCCGCATCCGCGGTGCGCGCACGCACAACCTGCAGAACATCAGCCTCG
>CANJRC010000109.1 GCA_947476535.1 Betaproteobacteria bacterium | reverse complement strand
GCCTTCTTGGGGAACGGGTTCTGCTTCATGCCGACCACGACGATGTCGTTGGCGGCGATGGCGGCTTTCACCTCGCCGATGATGTCCGCGCCGAAGCTGGCCACGGTGTCGCGGATGGCGGGGTGGAGGTGGGCTTCGTCGAGCGGGGTACGTGGCATGGCGGGCTCCCTGTAGTACGTTAGTATCTGCTTACACGTTGATCATATTCGGTGAGATTACATCCAACAGACGTTGCCTATTTCTTGTTCTTGATAATAAATACTGTCACGACCAGAGTGCCGCGTCTGGGCTTATCCTACAGCACATTAACTACCTTCATTTGCCGCGCGCGCCGGTGCTGGTGCACCATGCCCGGCGGAATGCGCTTGGGCCATCAAGAGGGGAGATTCATGTCGGATGCGATGCGCGCTGTTGTTCGCGCCCTTGTTTGTGTTGCAGCGTTGCTGTCGGGCGCACAGTGCCTGGTGACGGGCGCACTGGCGCAGGACTACCCGTCGCGGCTCATCCGCGTGATCGTGCCGCAGTCGCCGGGCTCGGCGCCGGACCTCGTGGCGCGCATCGCCGCGCCCGAGATGGGCCGGGCGCTCGGGCAGGCGATGGTGGTGGAGAACCGCCCGGGTGCCGACTACACCATCGGCTATGAACTGGTGGCGAAGCAATCGCCGGCCGACGGCTACACGCTGGCGCTGGTGAACGTGGAGGTGCTGGCGCTGATGCCGATGACGGCGAAGGACCTGCGCTTTGACCCGCTCGCCGACCTCGCGCCCGTGGCGGGGCTGGTGGAGGGGCGCTACATCCTGTCGACGTCCTCGCGCCAGCCGTGGAAGTCGTTCGCGGAGCTGGTGGCGCATGCACGCGCCAATCCGGGCAAGCTCAGCTTCGGCTCGCCCAGCCACCAGGGGCGGCTGTCGGCGCTCGCCATCACGCAGGCCTTCGGGCTGGAGATGCTCTATGTGCCGTATTCGGCGGCGGGGGCGTTCTTCCAGGGCGTGGCATCGGGCGACGTGGACATGGGCTTCGTGGCCGAGGCCACCGCCGTGGGCATGGGCGAGCGCACGCGCGTGCTGGCGGTGACCGGGCGCGAGCGCACGCCGGTGTTCCGCGATGCGCCCACCTTCGCCGAGGTCGGCCTGCCGCGGCTGCGCGGGATCAGCTTTTCGCTGAACGTGCGTGCCGGCACACAGCGCGCCGTGATCGAGCGCCTGCAGTCGGCCGCCTCGCGCGCGCTGCAGCAACCGGAGGTGAAGTCGCAGTACGCCAAGATCGGCATGGACACCGTCAACGACGGGGCGGAGGCCGCGGCGGCGCGGTTTGCGGAGACGGCGAAGGGGTATGCGGAGATTGCAAAGAAGGCGGGGCTGCAATGAGCATCGCGGCACGTCGACTGGCCTACGGCCTGGGCGCCGCGGTGCTGGGCGTGGACCCGTCGCGCGCGCAGGACGCAGCCACGGTGGCGGCGATTCGCGCCGCGTGGCTGGAGCACCTGGTGCTGGTGTTCCCCGGCATGGACATGACGGTAGCGCAGCATGTTGAATTCAGCCGCTGTTTCGGCGAGCTCGAGGCGCACCCGGTAGCGGGGCTGCGCGACGAGGACCACCCGGAGATGTTCCGCGTCACCAATCGCATCACCAACGGCAAGCGCTCCGAGACGGCTGAGGCCGGTCGCGTGTGGCACTCCGACGGCGCCTACACGCTGCGCCCGCCCACGGGCGCGCTCCTGCACTGCCGCGCGCGGCCCGACGTAGGCGGCGACACCTGGTTCACCAACATGTACCGCGCCTACGACACGCTGTCGGACACCCTGAAGGGCATCGTGGACAAGCTCTCGGTGGTGAACGACCTCGGCGCGATTCCCGCCACGAAGCGCCGCGACCCTGCGAAGCTCGCGCAGGCCCTGCAGGAGAACCCGCCGGTGGTGCAGCCGATGGTGCGCGTGCACCCGGAGACCGGCCGCAAGGCGCTGTATCTCAGCGAAGCGGTGACGCGCCGCATCGACGGCATGAAGGAAGAAGAGAGCCGCGGGCTGCTGCAGTACCTGTTCGCCCACTCGGTGCGCCCGGAGTTCACCTTCCGCCACACCTGGCGCCTGCACGACCTGGTGCTGTGGGACAACCGCTGCGCCATGCACCTCGCCCCGCCCGACTTCGACCCGGCGCAACTGCGCGAGATGTTCAGGACCACGCTGGTGGGGGAGCCGATGGGGCGGGCGTTGGCGCGGTGATGCGGTTTGCGTGGCGGGGCTTGGCCCTGTCCGCCAGACCACCGCATGCCGGTAAGGAGATTGCGCCAACACCACGGAAATATGGACCACCTCGCCGTTGCAATGTATATGCAATTGCATCTACAATTGGCGCCATGAACTCTTGGGACGAAGCCAAGCGGCGGCGAAACCTGAAGGATCACGGGATCGACTTCGCTGACCTGGAGCAGTTCTTCGACGGTGACTTGCTGACGCGGGAAGACCTGCGGGAGGCCTACGGTGAACACCGTTACCAAAGCATCGGCGTAGTGAACGGCGTTGCCTTGTTCGTGGTGTGGACCGCGCGCGGCGACCATGTTGACGTCCCTCACCTCATTTCAGCCAGAAAGGCGGTAAGTCATGAAGAAAAAAACTGGGCGCGCTACTTTGGGAAGCGGCGCTAAGGGCAAAACGGACTGGTCAAAGCTCGCCGCGATGCGGGATCGCGATGTCACTTTCACCAATGACGCCCCCCGCACCACGCCCGAAGACTGGGCCAATGCCGTGGCGCATCGCGGACTGCCGCTGCCCTCGAAAAAAATGCAGATCGCGTTACGCGTGGATGAAGATGTGCTCGCCTGGTTCAGGGCGCAAGGCGCCGGCTACCAGACGCGCATGAACGCCGTGCTGAAGGCGTTTCGGGACGCGCACAAGCCGTAGGCGTTCGGGCAAAAATGGTAGCGATGTTTTAACCGCGATGCTTCAACCTGCTGGCGAGCCCGTCCGCCCCGCTGACAAGAATGGCAAGGTCGAGGCCCGCGGCCACGATGTTGGCGCCGGCGGCGACAAACCTCGGCACGTCAGCCTCGCGGCAGAGGATGCCGGCGGCGCATCCCGCGCGGCGCACGCGGCGGATGCCCTCTTCGAGCTCGCTCATCACGTCGGGGTGCGTGGGCTGGCCGAGGCGCCCTGAGTTGGCCGAGTAGTCGCTCGGGCCGAAGAAGAGCGCGTCCACGCCCTCGACGGCACAGATCTCCTCTACATTCGCCAGGCCCTGCGGGGTTTCGATCTGCAGCACGAGGCAGAAGCGATCCGGCGCGTTGGCAGCGTAGGACTTGTCGCGCGAGTAGTTGGTGGCGCGGGTGAGGCCGGCCATGCCGCGCGAGCCGGCGGGCGGGTAACGCGTGTGGCGCACTGCGGCGCGCGCCTGCTCGGGCGTGTCGATCATCGGGATCATGATGCCGTCGGGTCCGAGGTCGAGCACGTGCTTGATGGCGACGGCGTCGTTGGAGTGCACGCGCACGATGGCGGCGGTGGATTCGTGGGCGGGCGCGCTGCTGCGCGCGGCGTTGTTCGCGGCGGCCACGGCCATGAGCTGGGTGTGCAGGAGCGGCAGGTCCACCGGCGTGTGCTCGCCGTCGAGGATGACGAACGCAAACCCCGCGCCCGCCACCGCCTCGGCGGTGTGGTAACTGGCGATGCTGCAGAAGATGCCGTACTGCGGCGTGGTGCCGGCGGCGAGGGCTTGCTTGAGGGATTGGGATTTCATGGGGGCTCCTGTCCTGTGTTGCGTTTGACGAGCATGATTCGTCAGGCCATCACGACATCCGCAGGATATCGTGAGTTCTTGATTAGCGGTACTGTTTTACGTACTATTCAGACATGAATAGTACCGGAGTCATATCGCGATGACCAACACACTGACCAACACGCTCACTGCGGCCGAAATCAAGCGTCGCGGCATGGCCGCCATCGAAGAGGGCTTGCGGCGCGGCCCGGTGCATATCGTCAAGCGCAACAAGCCGGCCGCCGTGGTGCTGTCCGAAGCCGATTACCAGCGCCTCGCGCACGGGAGGGTGATTGCGCCCGAAGGCTTGACCGCGGTGCAGTGGTTGCTGGGCCGGCAGGCGCACGGCAAGCGCAGCAAGGCGAGGATCGACGCCGACCTGAAAGCCGAGCGCAACTGGTGACCGGGTGATCGCGTTCTTCGATGCCAGCGCGCTGATCTACCTGATCGAGGGTGCCGCGCCGTTCGGAGACCGGGTGCGCAAGACGCTGGCAAGCGTGGCTACCAGACACCCGGACATGGGCACGGCCGTCAGCCGGCTGACCTGGCTGGAGTGCCGCGTGGGCCCGATGAAATCCAACGACAGCGCCGCGCTGGCGGCGTTTGATGCGTTCTTCGAGCGTGCAGACCTGGTGTGGGTGGAACTGAACCGTGAGGTAGTGGAACTTGCCACTGCCATTCGCGTCAGGCATTCCCTTCGAACCCCGGACGCCCTGCAGGCGGCCTGCTGCCTGCAACTGGGAACCGACCACCTGTTCCTGACCGGTGACGCCGGTTTCAGGAAGGTCTCCGGCCTCAAGGTGAAGCTGTTGGCCTAAGGGCGCAACGCCGCCCGGCGACGCTTTGGTATCCCCTGCCGGGTTACGCCTGCGCCGGCCACGCGCTGGCGTCGATGGTTTCCTCGTAGGCGTGCCAGGTGGCGTAGCCGAGCACCGGGATGATGACGGCAAGGCCCAGGAGCGCGGTGACAAAGCCGAGCGCGGTGAGCGCCACGATCAAGAGCGCCCATACCGCCATGGGGCCCTTGTTCCTCAGCACGGCGTTGACGCTGGTGACGATGGCGGTGACGGCATCGGCGTCGCGGTCGCATATCATCGGCAGCGAGAACGCGCTGAGGACGAAGGTCAGCCCGCAGAACACCGCACCCACGGCGGTACCGATACCGAGGAAAGTCGCCATCTGCGCGAGGCTCGGGTTCTCATTCATGGGAAAGAACACGTGCACCATCGAGGCCGATCGCGCCCAGATGAGGAACAGCACCATCAACGCGAGCGCGAACACCATGGCGGTGCCAAGGGACTTCATCATGGAGTCGATGCTGCGGGCGATAGACGGGGTTTGCCCGTCGCCCAGTTGCCGGCTGATGGAATAGAGCCCGAGCGCCAGCAAGGGCGCCACGAACACGAAGCCCGACAAGAGGATCAGCGCCGACCAGTAGGTGCCGAACTTCAGGCCGACGCCGGTGACCAGCCACGACAGCAGCACGATGGCGATGCCATAGGCGAGGCTTGGCCCCGGCGCACGGCGAAAGTCGGCCCAGCCAAGCGCCACCCAGCGCAGCGGCGCCTTCGGCGCGAGCACGCGGCAGGGCGCCACGAAGGGCAACAGGCTGCGCGGGTCTTCAGCAGGCGGTGCGGTATTTTTTACGCCCGGCTCGCCCGATCCGCCCCCGACGGGGCCGGCAGTGTCGGTCATGTCGCTCCTCCTCATTGAAGCGTTTTGTTGCGCAACATCCCATTTACCGCCGGGGCTGGCGACGGGTCAAGGCGGGCACGAAGGAGGTTTGATCCAGGACAGATCAGGGCCCGAATGCTGCAGGTTTGTGCGTGAAATTGCTGCAGCATGGGGCTTCACAGAGGGTGCAACATTTTTGCGGGCTGGTCGCGCCAATTTTGCATGCCCAGGCAGGCAATGCGACGCCCTTCACTACCGGCATTTAGCTTTATCTCATTGAATTAATGTGAATTGCTGCACTCGGGGCTACACTTGCGATTCGGTGCATCCGCTGCCGGTACAGCGGACAAAACAGGCATCACAGCGGGAGGAGACCATGCACAAGGAAGCAAACGCCGCCGTCCAACGCGCCATCGACACGGCCCTCAGCGAGCACGGCGAGCTGGGCTTGCAGGTGGCGGCCTACCATCAGGGCCGGCTGGTGGTGGATGCCTGGGGCGGCATCGCCCGCCCGCAGACGGGCGAGCCCATGGACGGCAACACGCTGATCTGCCCCTTCTCCGTGACCAAGGCGGTGACGGCGACGGCGCTGCATATCCAGGCCGAGCGCGGGCTGGTGGATTACGCGACGCCCATCGCGAAGTACTGGCCGGAGTTCGGCGTGCACGGCAAGGAACGCGGCACGGTATACGACGCGCTCACGCACCGGCTGGGGCTGCCCTTCATGCCCGCCGACGTGGATGTGCAGCTGATGTGCGACTGGGCGTGGATGACGACGCAGCTGGCGAAGATGCACCCGCTCTTCGAGCCGGGCACGCGCTCGGCCTACATGTCGCTCACCTTCGGCTGGGTGATCGGTGAGATCGTGCGCCGCACCGATCCGAAGCAGCGCGCGTTTTCGCAGTTCGTGGCCGAGGAGATCTGCGCGCCACTTGCCATCGACAGCCTGTGGCTGGGCGCGCCGGAATCGGAATGGCATCGCGTGGCCGCGCTCGATGCGCCGCCCGAGGCGCCGGTCACCGACCCGTCGTATCGCCCGGACAACTGGCGCGCCCTCGCCCATCCGCCCGCGGTGCAGGCGTCTCAGGGCGCCTACGCGTTGCCTCAGGTGTGGGGCGCCTGCCTGCCCGGGTCGGGCGCGCTGATGAATGCACGAAGCGGCGCGCGCCTGTTCGCCATGCTCGCCGGGCGCGGCACGCTGGATGGCGTGCGGCTCTTGTCGGCGTCGCGCGTGAGCACCTTCCATGCGCCGCGCCCGCCGGTGGACTGGGACATGACGCTGGGCGCGCCGCATCGCGGCAGCGTGGCGGGGTTCTGGCTGCGCGGCACGCCGAACATGGCACCGGTGGGCACGAACCCCTGCGTGTTCGGGCACCCGGGTTTCGGCGGCAGCGTGGGCTGGGCCGACCCGGAGGAAGATTTCGCGATGGCGATCTTTCACAACCGACTCTACGGCGGAGGCAGCAGCGGCAAGCGCGGCGACGGGCGCGCGCTGGTGATGATCGCCGAGGCGGCGCGACGCGCGCTGGGTGTCATCGGCTAGCGCAGCCCGAGGGGGCGGAGCGGGCCGGCGCGGTCCCGGCTTCGAATGCTTTAACAGCGCAGCCCGAGGGTGCGGAGCGGGCTGCGCGGTCCCGTCTAGCCCGCCTCGCGCAGCAATCCCAGCAGCGCCTCGCCATAACGCTCGCGCTTTTTTTCACCGACGCCGCTGATGCGCCCGAGCGCATCCAAGGTCAGCGGGCAGGCGCGGGCAAGTTCAGCCAGCGTCGCATCATGGAAGACGACATAGGCGGGCACGCTGTGTTCCTTCGCCGTGGCGGCGCGCCATTCGCGCAGGCGCTCGAATCGGGATTTCTCGTCGCCGGCGAGCGAGGCTGCCACGCCGCTGCTTCCTGATTGGCCTGCGCGTTTTGTTGCGGCACGCTTGCCTTCGACCACCTTGCGCAGGTGCACGGTGGCTTCGCCCTTCAACACCGCGCGGCTCGCTTCGGTGAGCTTGAGCGAGCCGAAGCTGTCGTGGTCCACTTCGAGGAGGCCCTGCGCCACCAGCTGCCGGAACACCGCGCGCCAGGTTTTCTCGTCGAGGTCGGTTCCAATGCCGAAGGTGGAGAGCTTCTGGTGGTCCCACTTCTGCACGCGCTCGGTTTCGCGGCCGAGCAGCACGTCGATCAGGTGCACCGCGCCGAAACGCTGGCCGCTCCTGAACACGCAGGACAAGGCCTTGCGCGCGGCCTCGGTGCCGTCCCACACTTCGGGCGGCTCAAGGCAGGTGTCGCAGTTACCGCAGGGCTCGGAGGCCTCCCCGAAGTACTCGAGCAGGCGCACGCGCCGGCAGCCGGTGGATTCGCACAGCCCCAACAGCGCGTCGAGCTTGGCGCTGGAGGTGCGCTTGTACTGGTCGTTGGCTTCCGACTCGCCGATCATGCGCCGGTGGTTCACCACGTCGGCCAGGCCATAGGCCATCCACGCATCGGCGGGTGCGCCATCGCGCCCGGCGCGCCCGGTTTCCTGGTAGTAACCCTCGATGCTCTTCGGCAGGTCGAGGTGCGCGACGAAGCGCACATCGGGCTTGTCGATGCCCATGCCGAAAGCGATGGTGGCGGTCATGACGATGCCGTCCTCGCGGAGGAAACGTTCCTGGTGCCTGGCGCGCGTGGCCGTGTCCATGCCAGCGTGGTAGGGCAGCGCGGCGATGCCCTCGGCGACCAGCCAGGCGGCGGTTTCCTCGACCTTTTTCCGCGACAGGCAATACACGATGCCGGCGTCGCCCGCGTGCTCGGTCTTGAGGAACGACAAGAGCTGGCGGCGCGCATCCGCCTTCTCGACGATGCGATAGCGGATGTTGGGACGGTCGAAGCTGGAGATGAACACGCGCGCGCCGGTGAGGCCGAGGCGCTCGATGATTTCGGCGCGCGTCTGCGCGTCGGCGGTGGCGGTGAGCGCGACGCGCGGCACGTCGGGGAAGCGCTCGTGCAGCATCGAGAGTTGGATGTACTCTGGCCGGAAGTCGTGGCCCCACTGCGAGACGCAATGCGCTTCGTCGATGGCGAAGAGCGCGATGCCATGGCCGGGTTCGGCGGCGGCGTCCATGTTGGCAAAAGATTCGCCCCCTTCCTCGTCACCCTGCGTGTCCCCGCGGCGCTCGAGTCGCGTGAGCAGGTTGAGGAAGCGCCCGGTCATGAGCCGCTCGGGGGCGACGTAGAGGATGTCGATCTCGCCGCGGATCAGCGCGCGCTCGGTGGCGGCAGCCTCTTGGGCGCCTTGCGTGGAATTCAGGAAGGATGCGTTGACGCCCGCCTCGCGCAACGCCGAGACCTGGTCCTGCATGAGCGCGATGAGCGGCGACACCACGATGCCCACGCCCGGGCGCAATAGCGCCGGGATCTGGTAGCAGAGCGACTTGCCGCCGCCCGTGGGCATGAGCACGAGGCAATCACCGCCCGAACTCACGTGACCGATGATCTCCGCCTGCGGCCCGCGAAAGGCCGGGTAGCCAAAGACGGATTTTAGGAGGGAGAGGGCGGTTGGGCCGGCAGGCGTAGTGACGATAGCGGCTGAAATGGCTTTCATCGCGGGCCGTATCCGGCTTCGCGCTGGTGGCGCAGGGACAGGATGGTGACGCGGTCCAGGACCTCGTCGTATCGGTACAGCGCCAAGTAACCACTGCGTCCGCGCGAAATCACCAACTCGCGCAGTCCAGACTCGGCGGGGCGCCCGATGAGCGGGTGATTGTGCAGAACCTTGATTGCCTGTGAGACCACCTCCGCCGTCTGCCCGGCGGGAAACGGATCGTCGCCGAGAAGGAAGTCGCTGAGGCGCTCAAGATCGGCCATGCCTTCAGGCGTGAATTCAATTGACGTCACGCGGGGCTTCAGCGCTTGTACGACCGAGGCTTGGGAACTTTCTTGCCCGAGGAGCGTGCGACAAACCAGGCGAGCACATCGTCCGACTTGTAGACGCGCCCCGTCCTTTCGACTTCAGCCTCGGAGGCCAGCGCGCTTTCCACAAAAGCGCGGCGCTTCTCCATGGCCTCAGCCTGTGTCTCGAGCGCCTCCACCATCCAGGCGTGGGCGGATTTTCCCGCCGCCTCGGCCAGCGGCGTGATGCGCTTCTTGAGCGCCTCGGGAAGCTTCAGGGTGGTGGTGGCTGCCATTGGTCGCCTCGATCTGCATGGAATAGATTGTGGTGACACCAAAGTACCACCTGCAAGAAAGCGCGTCAATCCGATGCCAGTAATCACCGTCATTCGCAATCAATCGCGCAACGCGCCCAGCTCGTACTTGGCCAGCAGTCCCTTCGCGTAATCGCCATGCGGCCGGCCGCGGTAGGCGCGAGCACGACTTCAACGGTGGAGGGCGAGGCGCGCTCGACGATGGCGTGCAGGCGCTTCCAGCGGCCATGCGCCGGTCGGGCGAATCAGCCGCTGGAGGCAGCGCCGTGACCGGCCGGCTAGTCCATGCCGCTTATTGCACCAGCGGCGTGTCCGATGCGTCGAGTTCGACACCCTCAACGCTGGCCTTGCCCGCCAGCAACATGAGGTACTGGCGCATCGCGGTCACATAGGTCTGCCGGCGCAGCGCCAGTGCAACCGCATTGCGCACCGCTTCGAAGGATTGCGACTCGCCCGGCTGTCGCGCCCGCACATCGACCACGTGCAGGCCGAAGCGACTGTGCACGAGGCGCGGCAGCACGCCGATTTCGGCATGCCCGAACACTTCACGCGCGAATTCCGGCGCGCAATCGGCAGCCTCCACCCAGCCCAGGTCACCGCCCTCGGCGCCGCTCGGGCAGTTGGAGAGTTCGCGCGCGGACTTGCCGAAGGCGTCATCGTTACCAGCGCCGGCCTGTCCATCATGGCAGCGCACGTCGAGCAGCGCCGCTTCGGCACGCTTGCGCAGCTTCACCACGTCGACGCCCGGCGTGACGGCAAACAGGATGTGCCGTAGATGAACGCGCTCGCCGGTGTGGTATTGCGCCGCGTGGGCGCTGTAATAGCGCCGGCACTCCGCCTCGGCGGGTTCGGGCACGTGCAGCTCGTGCTCGAGCAGCGCTTCGATGGCCGCAGTAGCGGCTTCGCTGATGGCGCCATCAGTGGAGGCCGTATCAGCCGCATTCAGCAGCCCCACATGCTGCGCGGCCTGGCGCAGCAGTTCGGTGCAGGCGCGCTGGCGCAATTCTTCAGGCAGCAGCACGCTTTCATTGATGGCGATGCCATTGACCCGGGCAATGGGGTTGCGGGCACGCTTCGGGCTTGGATGCATTCCGGTTTCCAGGGTGCTCATCGGTTACACGCCCACGCCAGGCCGCGGCGGCGCGCCGTTGCCCACAGGCACGTTGAGGCGGCGCGCGCGCACCACCTGGTACGGACGAACGAGGTAACCCACCGTCGCAAAGCCGCTCCAGATGTGCACCAGGCGCGTGAACGGGAAGACGAGGAAGATGGTCATGCCGAGGAACATGTGCGCGCGGAACACCCATCCTGCCTCTCCCAGCATTTCGGCGGCACCGGCGCGAAAGGTGACGATGCGCTGCGCCCATTCGGCAAGCCTCAGCATCATGCTCCCGTCCAGGTGCTGCGCGGAGTACGGAATGGTGACGAGGCCGAGCAGCAACTGCAGCCACAGCAGCAGGGCGATCAGGATGTCGCTGGGATTGGAGGTGGCCCGGATACGGTCATCCGACAGGCGGCGGTGCAGGAGGATGGAGAGCCCGATGAAACCGAGCAGCCCGGCCACGCCGCCCGAAACCATGGCGAGCACCTGCTTGGCGCCGGCCCCGAGGAAAGGCTCATAGACGAAGTGCGGCGTGAGCATGCCGAAGAAATGGCCGAAAAAGAGGAACAGCACACCGATATGAAAGAGGTTGCTCCCCAGGCGCAGCTGCCCGCGACGCAATAATTCCGAGGAGTCGCTCTTCCAGGTGTACTGGTCGCGATCGTAGCGGACCAGACAGCCGATGAAGAAGACCGAGAGGCAGATATAGGGATAGATCCCGAACAGCAGGTAGTCGAACGGATTCATGGTGCGACTCCGGTGCCGGGCGAGGCGGGCCGCACGGCGTTTTTGACAAATTGGATGGGTTGCACGCCGGCACCCGGGGTGGCCTGGCCTTTGGTGGAACAGCCGTCGAAAGCCGGCGGCTCGGCCCAAGTGTCGTCGATGGCTTCTTCAGGCGCGAGCTGCACCGGGTGCACACGCTCGCCGGCCAGTTCCAGCACCGCGCCGAGGATGGCGGCGTAATGCGAGCGCCGGTCGGTGAGCGCCGTGCAGATGGCATTGAGGATGTGCGCCATCTCGCCCAGAAAGGCGCGCGCCTCGGCCCGCGGCTGCGTGGACACGAACTCCAGCACCACGGGCAGGTAGTCGGGAAGTTCGTCGGCGCCGAGATAGAGGCCGGCCTTCTCGTAGGTCTGGTGCAGGTCGATCATGGCCGGCCCGCGATCGCGCGAGTCGCCGTGCACGTGCTCGAAGAGGTGCAGCGAGGTGCGCCGGCCGCGATCGAAGAGCTCGACATAGGCGGCCTCCACCGCGAGGCCATTGCCGCCTTGCAGCGAGGCGATCAGCGCGTCGAGCTCGGCGAGCCGGTCGCGCGACAGCGCCCGTTCTTCATGCAGCGCCTCGCGCAGCGCCGGGAGGTGCGCACGCAGGGCGGCATCCGGGTAGCCGAGCAGGCGCGCGAGGGCGCGCAGCGTGTGGCGCGCGGGAACCGGGTTATTGCGATCGAGCAGTGCCATGTCCGTTCCTTTTCGTTTGTCTCACGTTGCGCTCAAACCGCAGCCTTGATGGGAATGGTGCGGCGCTTGGCGCCGCCGAATAGGCTCGCTTCGCTGGTGCCATCGGAACAGCCATTGCCGAAAGTGAAGCCGCAGCCGCCGCGCACGTCGAAAGTGTTCTCGGCATATTCGCGGTGAGTGGACGGAATGACGAAGCGATCCTCGTAATTGGCGATGGCCATTACGTGGTACATCTCCTCGACTTCGGCCTCGCTCATCTTCACCTGTTCGAGCACGGCATGGTTTGCGCGACCATCGACATGCTTGGCCCGCTGCCAGGCGCGCATGGCGAGCATGCGCTCGAGCGCGCGCACCACCGGCACGGTGTCTCCCGCCGTAAGCAGGTTGGCGAGATATTTCACGGGGATGCGCAGCTGGCCGACGTCCGGTATCTCGCCGTTGGTACCCACATGGCCGGCGTTGGCCGCACCGGAAATGGGCGAGAGCGGCGGCACATACCAGACCATCGGGAGGGTGCGGTACTCCGGGTGCAGCGGCAGCGCCACCTTCCATTCCACCGCCATCTTGTACACCGGGCTCTTGCGAGCCGACCCCATCCACGCATCGGGCACGCCGTCGATGCGCGCCTGCGCGATCACCGCCGGATCGTTGGGATCGAGGAAGATGTCGAGCTGCGCCTTGTACAGATCGCGATCCTGCTCGACCGAGGCAGCCTCCGCGATGCGGTCGGCGTCATACAGCATGACGCCGAGGTAGCGGATGCGCCCGACGCAGGTCTCGGAACACACCGTGGGCTGGCCCGCCTCGATGCGCGGGTAACAGAAGGTGCACTTCTCGGCCTTGCCCGACTCCCAGTTGTAATAGATCTT
>CANJRC010000108.1 GCA_947476535.1 Betaproteobacteria bacterium | reverse complement strand
TTGTTGCCCGGTGTGGCGAGCATGATGGAAATCGGCATCTCGCGCAGCAGGATGACGAAGGTGAGGCCCCAGGCGCTGATGATGCCGCCGCGAAGGAGCGGCATGACCACATCCACCATGGCGCGGCTGCCCGAGGCGCCGGACATGTAAGCCGATTCGAGCAGCGCGCCGTCGAGCTGCACATACGAGGCGCTCACCGGCCGCAGCGTGATGGGCAGCGAATGCGCCACATACGCCACCAGCAGTGAGAACAGCGTGCCGTACAGCGCAATAGGCGAGTTGAGGAACACGATAAGCATGCCGGTGCCGAACACGATGGAGGGCACGCCGAGCGGCAGCCCCGCCACCGTCTCCAGCAGCGCGTTGATGCGCGTGCGGTTGCGCAGCGTCACATGCACGACGAAAAGCGCGAGCGCCACCGACAGCGTGGCACCGGACACGGCCAGCAGGGCGCTGTTGACGAAGGCGGCGCCGGTACCCACCTGTTGGAACAGCACGTATTCGTAGTTACTGAGCGTGAAGGCGTATTCGCCCACCTTCCAGAACGGCAGGAACGACACCACCAAGATGGCCAGCAGCGGCACGATGACCGTGACGGCAAGGTAACCGACGATAAGCGCAGCGATCAGCCAGCGCCAGGGGCCGAGTTTCACCAGTTCGCGCCGGCTGCCCTTGCCGCCGATGGTAGCGTAGGAGCGCCGCGTGGTGACCCAGCGCTGTAGCGCCGTCACCGCCGCCACCGCGCCGAGCAACCCCATGGCCAGCGCCGCGCCCTGGTTGAACTGCACCGGGAAGCCGGTGACCAGTTCGTAGAGCCGCGTCGAGACCAGGTCGATGTGCGCGCGCGTGCCGATGAGCAGCGGAATGGTGAATTCGGAAGCCGCCACCACGAAGGCAAACAGCGCGCCGCCAGCAATGGCCGGGGCGACAAGCTTGACGGTGATGGTCCAGAAGCACTCAGCCGTAGTTGCGCCGCACATCCTCGCCGCCTCATCCAGGCGCGTGTCGAGGTTTTCCAGCGCCGGCGACACCACGGCGTACACATAGGGCACGCTGTAGATGCCCATCACCCAGCCGATGCCGAGCATGGAGTAGATGGACAAAGGGCCCGTGTCGGTGGTCATGCCAAACAGCGAGCGCAGCCCGACGTTGACGAAGCCGACGCCAGGCGTGAGGAGGAATATCCAGCCCAGCGCCGAGAGCAGCGGCGGAAAGAGCAGCGGGAACAGCGGAACGAACATCAACCAGCGGCGCGCGGGCAGATCGCAGGCCGTAAGCAGCCAAGCCAGCGCCGTACCCACCACCACCGCCACGACTTCAACGATACCGATGATCCACAGCGTGTTCTTTACGGCGTTCCAGGTTGTGGCGCTGCCATAGGTGATCGAATAGGCCTTGGCGGTGAATTCGCCGGTCTTCTCGTCGAAGAGGCTTTGCCAGATGAGGGCGCCGATGGGCGTGATCACCATCAGCGCGAGCAGCACGGCCAGTGCGAGACTCACCAACGCCTTGCGCCGGAACAGCGCAGCATGGCGGACGCCGGCCCAGAAGCCCTGCGTGGCAGTGGTCGCGGTGACAGCGGCGGCAGCGTTGCTCATGCCGGGGCCTGCTCGGCCGTCGCTTCTGCCCGGGTGGCGACCTGAGGCGGAAGACCTAGCCGCGCCTGCGACAGGAGGTAAAGCATCTCCAGCGTCGGTACCGGCACCTTTATCGCTTTGCCACGTTCGATGACGCTGCCCAGACGTTCATCGAGTTCGGTGCGGCGGCCGGCGATGTAATCGTTGTATAGCGACGAGCGTGCGTTCGGGTTGCTGTTGCCCCATGCCGCGCGTAACGCCTTCAGCACGTCGTCGCGATCGAGCTTCACGCCCGAGGCGTTGGCAATGGCGAGGATTTCGAGGCAGGCCTTCTCCGCCACGCTACGCGCAGCGTCGGTATTCATCGCCAGCCCCATGGGGCTAGCGAGGATGAGCGCGAGATAACCATTGGTGGCAATGGCGGTCTTGCGCCAGCCGAGTGCCACCGGGTCGGCCACAGTAGAGGGGTTGAGACCGGCTTCGGCCAGCCAGGGGGGGAGCCAGTCGAATGCGGTTGGCAGCATCGGCAGCCAGGTGCCGCCGCGGCTGTTGATGCTCACCTCGCCGGGAACGGGCACATGCACCGGGAAGGACGTCGCGCCCTGCATCGCGCGCGCCTCGCCGAGCGACTGTGCCAGGGCCGCCTGGTTGTCGAGGCCGTTCTGCAAACTGATGCAAAGGCCGTCGGGTTTCAGCAGCTTTTGCGCGAGACGCCCGGCCTCGGCGCTGTCATAGGTGGCCATGGCGACGAAGGCCACATCGGCTTCGCCGGCCGGGCATTCTCCCGGCAGGCGCGCATCGAGACCCGCAAGGTGATACGCCGGACTATCAGGCCAGGAAAGAGTTACATTGCGAGCAAGTACTGACTTCAAACCCTCGCGGCGGGTGATGAGCGTGACGCGGCCCGGATGCACGCGCGCCAGGGCCCCCGCGTAAAGGAGTCCGATGGCGCCGGCGCCAATGACGACAACCTTGCCCATACCCTCAGTTCCCATCGGTGCGGCCGGCGGCCATCACTGTCCGCTGGCGCCCGCGCCCGCTATTTGCGCAGATAGGCGTTGTACAGGCCGAGCGTGGTTTCCTGGCGGGCCGCCACTTCGTTCGGATCATAGATCTTGTAGCCCTTAGCGAGCGGCAGGGAGTCCTCGATACCAGGCAGGCTGCAGGTCAGGCGCTGCTGGCCACAGATGGCGCGCTGGCCTTCCTTGGTGAGCAACCAATTGACCATGTAACGCGCAGCATTCGGGTTGGGGCCGTTCTTCAAGGCCACGGCTGGATAGGGCACTACGCTAACAGGCGGCGGATAGACATCTTCCACCGGTGCGCCCTTGGCCTTAAGTGCCACCGTGTTGTAGGCCACGTTGGTGGTGTAGATCCACTTCTCGCCAGCCGCTACGAGCTGGCTTCCTTCCACTGAAGTCGCCACCACCGTTGGATTTTGCGCCGCGAGCTTCTTGAGGAAGTCCGCACCCTGACTGTCGATGATGTTGGTGTAGTAAGTCAGCACGCCAAGACCCGCTGCCGGCGTGATGATGACGATCTTGTCCCGGTACTTGGGATCAAGAATGTCAGTCCACACCTTGATCGACTTCGGGTCGACGAACTTGGTGTTCACCAACAGCACCTGGCTGAAGGATCCGACGATGGGCCAAGGGCCCTTCCACCATTCCTTCGGGAACCTCGCCTTTTCCGGAAGGTTCTTCAAGTCCTGCAGTTCGCCCATCTTCAACAGATCTTCAAGGAAGGGCGTGTCGTTGTTGATGAGCACGTCTACCTGCACCTGCTTGGCCTGCACCGAGCGGCCGACTCGCTGGCGCTGCGGCCCGGAATTGACCATGAGGCCGTCCACCTTGATACCAGTGGATTTGGTGAATTCGGACATAATCACCTGCAGCGTAGGGCCAAGGCCGGAGGTGTAGAGAACAACCGAGCCTTCCTTCTTGGCCTTGGCGACCGTGTCGTTCCAGGACTGCGCGCAGGCCGCTCCTACTGATAGTGCCAGCGCTGTCCCCAGCACAGCACCAGCTGCCTGCTTCAATCCGCACTTCACATTGAATTGCGTTTTCATCGAGATTCCTCCGC
The DNA here is from genome assembly GCA_947476535.1 of Betaproteobacteria bacterium. Lineage (GTDB taxonomy): Bacteria > Pseudomonadota > Gammaproteobacteria > Burkholderiales > SG8-39 > CAIYPG01. The sequence continues at coordinate 9,507 of CANJRC010000108.1, read as the reverse complement.
CTTGTTGGTACATCACAGTCGGGCCCGCTCCTGGCGGGGAATCAACCGCCCGACGCCTGCGGTGTCAACGCGGTAGCCCGGTCGGGCCCGCCGCGTCGGCATCGTTGCATCGGCATTGCAACGCCATTGCCGCAATTTGTCACTACGACTCGCTGCCGCTACTTTTTGGCGAACTTTGCCGCGCGTTCCTGGTTCATTCGCACGGTGTTCATGATGTTGGTGGCGCGCGCGATCATGGCATCGTCGATCATCATGCCGTCCTTCACCCACACCGACAGGCCCTGCGCCTCGGCCTCTTCCTTGCCGACAAACACGTCGGCGGCCCACTTGGCTTCATCCTCGGTGGGCGAGAAAGCCTTGTTGACAGCGTCGAGCTGGCGCGGCGATACGCAGGTCTTGGCGTCGAAGCCGAGCTGGTAGGACCAGCGCGCCTGAATGGCGGTTTCTTCGAGGTCCTTGTAATGCGGCGTCGGCGAATCGATGGCGAGCAGCCCAGCTAGGTGCGCGGCGAACATGATGCGCGTGCGCACCCAGCCCACCTCAAGTTCCTGGCCGCGGTAGGTGCGGCGATAGCCCACTTCGGTGCTGAGGTCGGTAGGTCCGATGTACAGCGCCATCATGCGCGGGGAGGCCACAGCGACTTCGTCCACGTACTTCAGCGCGCGGGCACGCTCGATCATGGAAGCAAGCTTGATGGTGCCGTGCGGGATGCCGTATTTCTTCTCGGCGCGCCCGACGAGGTGATCGAGGTACTGGATATCCTCGGGGCCTTCGCACTTGCCGAGCATGAAGGCCGTAGGACGGCCTTCGGCTACGCCATCGATGTCATCCTCGACAAAGCCGCTGCCAACATTATTGATGCGGATCAGCGTGATCTTGCCGCTCCAGTCGAATTTCTTCAGCGCTTCGCAGATGGTCTTGCGGCCCTCGGCCTTGCGCTCCGGCGGCACGCCGTCCTCGAGCTCGATGTGCATGACGTCGCCGTCGCACTTGCTCGCCTTCTCCAGCCGTGCCATGTCCAGGCCGGGCACGATCAGGCCGGAGCGCAGCCCCGGATATTTCAGGCGTGCGGCTTGCGCGCATTTGTAGACGATCTCCTCCATTGCCCTTCCTCCTGTTTGGATCCAAATTCTGCGGCAAATCGATCGCCGGACCGAAAGTGTAGCAGGCAACGACCGCCACACCCATTGCGGAATGCATGTCCTGTCGAGCCCGGTATCATGCATGCAACGCCCCTTCGGGGGCCCGGACAGTCTATCCACGGGAGAAATCAGCATGAAGAAAGGCCGACTTGGCGGTCGTCGCATACTCATTACCGGCGCCGCGTCCGGCATGGGGAAAACGACGGCGGAACTTTTCGTCTCGGAAGGCGCACAGGTCGCGCTGGTCGACTCCAACGCAGCAGCCCTGGAGTCCGTAGCGCGTGAAATCGGGTGCCCGGGGTTCCGAGCCGATGTGACTGATGCATCGTCGGTGAAGGTCGCCGTCGAACAGTCCGCAAAAGCCATGGGCGGTATCGACGGCGTGGTCAATGCCGCCGGCATCTTCGGATTTACCCCGCTGGCCGACTCGACGCCGGAGCAATGGCAACGAATCCTTGCCGTCAACCTGATGGGGCCAGTGCTGGTCAGCCAAGCCGCGCTGCCATGGCTGCAGGCAGCACCTGCCGCGACCATCGTGAACATCTCGTCGATCCAGGCGCTCAAGCCGTCGCCGCGCGTCGGCGCTTACGTTGCCTCGAAGACCGGCCTGCTCGGCATCACCCGTTCGCTCGCCATGGAACTGGGGCCGAAGATCCGCGTCAACGCCGTCTGCCCGGGAACCATCGACACGCCCATGGCCCGGGCCAACCTGGCAGACACGGGTATCGATGTTTCCAGCTATGTCATTCCACGCCTCGGATCGTCGATGGAAGCCGCTCAAGGCATCCTCTATCTCACCAGCGATGAATCCTCCTATGTGACGGGCATCGCGCTGCCCATCGACGGCGGACGGGCGTTCCATTAAGACCCGTTGCAAAATGAATTTTGCAACGGGTCTGATTTAGGGGAGGATGAGAGGATGTGTCCCCCTCATATTGAAATGAACACTAAGAGCCCGCTGAGCCCCGCGTTTGACAAGATCCCCCTCCAATCGGTAAGGTTCGTCTTCGCGCCGATTTGATTTCAGCTTGCGGGCGCCTCCCGGGTCACTGGCGAGAAAAACAAATGCGGCTAAAGCGAGGGAAACCCGTTTAGCTGCGCAAATGCTGAACGGGTTTTGTCTTTGGACATCACGATGCACCTCGACCGCACAGACGAACTCCGAACGCTGCTCTCGCACCGCATCCTGATCCTGGATGGGGCCATGGGCACCATGATCCAGCGCTACAAGCTGGGGGAAGCGGAGTACCGCGGGCAGCGGTTCGCCAGCATCGCGCAGGACGTCAAGGGCAACAATGAGCTGCTGTCCCTGACGCGCCCGCAGGTGATCAGCGAGATCCATGAGCAGTACCTTGCGGCCGGCGCCGACATCATCGAGACCAATACCTTCGGCGCGACGCGGATCGCGCAGTCCGACTATCGGCTGGAAGAACTTGCCTACGAAATGAATGTGGCTTCGGCGCGGTTGGCGAAGGCTGCCTGCGCGAAATACGCGACGCCGGATCAGCCCCGTTTTGCCGCCGGCGCGTTCGGCCCGACACCGCGGACCGCCTCCATCTCCCCGGATGTGAACGACCCCGGCGCACGCAACGTCACCTTCGATGAACTGGTGGCGTCCTATCTCGAGCAGGCCCGCGCGCTGCACGAGGGCGGCGTGGACATTTTCCTGGTTGAGACCATCTTCGACACGCTGAATGCCAAAGCGGCGCTGTTCGCCATCGATACCTTCTTCGTGGAGGCGGGGGTGCGGCTGCCCATCATGATTTCGGGCACGGTCACGGACGCCTCCGGGCGCATCCTCTCCGGCCAAACCGTTGAGGCATTCTGGAGTTCCGTGCGTCACGCCAGGCCACTGACCATCGGTTTGAACTGCGCCCTGGGTGCTGCGCTGATGCGGCCCTATATCGAGGAACTGGCCACGGTGTGCGATGCGCACATCTGCGTCTACCCGAATGCCGGCCTGCCCAACCCGATGAGCGACACGGGCTTCGACGAGACGCCCGACATCACCTCATCGCTACTCAAGGAATTCGCCGAAGCCGGGCTGGTGAACATCGCCGGCGGCTGCTGCGGCACCACGCCCGATCACATTCGCGCCATAGCGCGCGCTGTCAAGCCCCTGCCCGCGCGCAAGCTGCCGGCGCCCCCAGCCAAGCTACGCCTGTCGGGGCTGGAGGCCTGCAACATCGACGAGCAGTCGCTGTTCGTCAATGTCGGCGAGCGCACCAACGTCACCGGCTCCAAGGCCTTCGCGCGACTGATCCTCAACGAGCAATACGACGAAGCGCTAGCCGTGGCGCGACAGCAAGTGGAGAACGGCGCACAGGTCATCGACATCAACATGGACGAGGCCATGCTCGATTCGAAGGCCGCCATGGTGCGATTCCTGAACCTGGTGGCCTCCGAGCCCGACATTTCGCGCGTACCGGTAATGATCGACTCCTCCAAGTGGGAGGTGATCGAGGCCGGGCTGAAGTGCGTGCAGGGCAAGGCCATCGTCAATTCCATTTCCCTCAAGGAAGGCGAGGCGGCATTCCTTGCCCAGGCCAGGCTGTGCCGTCGCTATGGCGCGGCGGTGATCGTGATGGCCTTCGATGAGCAGGGGCAGGCCGACACCTTCGCGCGCAAGACCGAAATCTGCAAGCGCGCCTACGACCTGTTGACCCTGCGCGTGGGTTTCCCGGCTGAAGACATCATCTTCGACCCCAACATCTTCGCCATTGCGACAGGCATCGAGGAACACAACAACTACGGCGTGGATTTCATCGAAGCGACGCGCTGGATCCGCGCCAACCTGCCTCATGCCAAAGTGTCGGGTGGCGTGTCGAATGTGAGCTTCTCATTCCGGGGTAACGACCCCGCGCGCGAGGCCATCCACACGGTGTTCCTGTATCACGCCATCAAGGCCGGCATGACCATGGGCATCGTCAATGCCGGCATGGTCGGCGTCTACGACGACCTGTCTCCCGAATTGCGGGAACGCGTCGAGGATGTGGTGCTCAACCGCAAGCGCTCCGACGGGGAAGACCCCACTGAGCGTCTGATCGCTTTCGCCGGCACCCTGAAGGCGGGTGGGGCGAAGGAAGCGCAGACGCTTGAGTGGCGGGGAACGGCGGAGAAACCGGCACCGGTGGAATCCCGGCTGACGCATGCGCTGGTACACGGCATCACACAATGGATCGTCGAGGACACGGAGGAAGTACGCCTCAAGATCGAGGCGCAGGGTGGGCGGCCGATCGAAGTCATCGAAGGTCCGCTCATGGATGGCATGAACGTGGTCGGCGATCTCTTCGGCGCTGGCAAGATGTTCCTGCCTCAGGTGGTGAAGTCAGCGCGGGTGATGAAGCAGGCGGTGGCGCACCTGCTCCCCTTCATCGAGGCGGAGAAGGCGCGCCTGGCCAGCGAGACGGGAGAAGCGTCAAAACCGAAGGGCAAGATCGTCATCGCAACCGTAAAGGGCGACGTCCACGACATCGGCAAGAACATCGTGTCGGTGGTCCTGCAATGCAATAATTACACCGTGGTCAACCTTGGCGTCATGGTCCCCGCGCAGAAGATCCTTGACGTGGCCCGCGAGGAGAAAGCCGACATCATCGGCCTGTCCGGCCTGATCACCCCTTCTCTCGAAGAAATGGCCCATATCGCCAAGGAAATGCAGCGCCAGGGCCTGGATCTGCCGCTGTTGATCGGTGGGGCGACCACATCACGGGTTCACACGTCCGTGAAGATCGCGCCCAATTACACAGGCGTGACGGTCTATGTGCCGGACGCGTCGCGCGCAGTAGGCGTCTGCTCGAACCTGCTGTCGCCCGAGCTGCGCGATAAATACATTGCCACGGTGCGTGCGGACTACGAGAAAATCCGCATCCAGCACGCGCAGAAGAAGGGCCCCTCGCTGGTCAGCCTGGAGACCGCGCGTACCAATCAATTCCGGCCTGATCCGTCGGCTGTTGCACCCAAGCGCCCCAGGATGATCGGCAGGAAGCTCCTGAAGAATTACGATCTGGCCGAGCTCGCGCGCTACATCGACTGGTCGCCCTTTTTCCAGACCTGGGATCTGACCGGCACCTATCCGAAGATCCTGGAAGACCCGGTGGTCGGGGAATCGGCGCGCAATGTCTTTCGGGATGCCCAGGTCATGCTCAAGAAGATCATCGATGGACGATGGCTGACGGCGAACGGCGTCTACGGCATCTGGCCGGCGACCAGTATCGGCGACGACATCGAAATCCTGTCTGGCGAGGATGACGGGGCAGAAGTGTTGATGACCTGGCACAACTTGCGACAGCAGAATGAAAAGGCCGCTGACCGGGCCAACCAGTGCCTGGCGGATTTTGTCGCCCCCAAGGGCGCTGGTTTGCAGGACTACATCGGCGCTTTCGCCGTCACCACCGGCATCGGGTGCGATACCCGGGTCAAGGCCTATGAAGAAGCGCACGATGACTACAACGCCATCCTGCTCAAGGCGCTGGCGGACCGTCTGGCTGAAGCTTTCGCGGAAAGGCTGCATGAACGTGTGCGCCGGGAATTCTGGGGCTATGCCGCCAATGAGTCGCTGTCCGCGGATGAACTCATCGCCGAGAGATATCGCGGCATCCGCCCGGCCCCGGGCTATCCTGCCTGCCCAGACCATACGGAGAAAGCCGCCTTGTTCGAGCTGCTCCACGCTGTGGATGCGGGGATAGCCCTGACGGAAAGCTTCGCGATGATGCCTGCCGCCGCGGTCAGCGGCTTCTATCTCGCCCACCCGCAGGCGCAATACTTCGCCGTTGGAAAAATTGCCGAAGATCAGGTCCGCGACTACGCCCGGCGCAAGGGCATGTCATTGGAAGAAGCCGAGCGCTGGCTGGCGCCCGTGCTCGCCTATGACCGCTAAATTCAAGGGGTGCTGGCCGGGGTGCAAAGCGGACAGCGCGATCCCTGGGGAACCCATCAATCACGATTACTATCTTGCATGGAGAGCAGCATGAACATCATTCGACACAATCCGCAGAAAATTCTTTCCGACGCATCCGAGTTCGGGAACCTGGTCTTCACCGGCGGCAATGTGGCCGAGGACCTATCGCAGGACACCCGTGGCCAGACGGAACAGATCCTCAAGGCCATCGATACCTTGCTCGCACGCGCGGGAACCAGCAAATCGCGCATCCTGTCAGTGAACATCTGGCTGACGGATATCCGCAATCGCGACCAGATGAACGCCGTATGGTCGGCATGGGTGGATCCGGCAAACCTGCCGCCGCGTGCGACGGTAGAGGCGAAACTTGCAGATCCGCGCATGTTGATCGAGATCTCCATCGTCGCAGCAAAATAGCCAGGCGTTCCGCGCAGTGAAGCGCATCTTCGCCCGCGCGCTCTTCTTGCTCCTGGTGGCGGCCTTCCTTGCCGGTTGCTATGCCGACCTGGACTGGCGAAAACTGGCATCGGATGACGGCAGATTCCAGGTACTGATCCCCGCGAGGGCACAAGTGGCTACACGTGAGATCGGTGCCGGCGCCACGATGACCTTGTGGACGGCAACGGCGCGCGACTCCCTGTTCGGCGTCGGATTTACGGACTATGCCGGGGACGCCAGCTCGCACATCCTCGAAACCCGCGACGCCCTGGCGCGCAATGTAGCGGGGACCATCGTCGATGACCGCGCCGACCCGTCAACTCCCAAGGGAGCGCTTGCACCGGACAGTGCGCTGACAGTGCGTCGAATCACCATCAATGGCTCCACGCGCGCTTCGGCAAAGGACACACTGCGACCGGTAACTGTCCACGCCAGACTGCTTCCTGTCGGCAAGCGCTTGTACCAGATGGTGGTGATGACGCGTCCCGATGTTCTGTCAGAACCCGACCTGGACATGTTCTTCTCGTCTTTCGAGCTGCTCCGGTAGCGGCGGATTATTATTATCAATATAAGAAAGTAATAGCCAATACTATTGGTTAAATTGATAATTTATTATCATGACTTAATTGCAGTGGATCATTTCTCTCCGTCATCATCGCGCCAAAAAATTGACCTAGACCGCCCCCTCGAAGAACGATCGAGGTGCGCGAGCAAAACCGGCTCTCGATCAATATGGACCATTGCGGCTTCCGGGGCTCCAGCCGCCAGCACGCGCTCTACCCTGTCAACCGCGGCAGCCGACATGGCACCACTCCCCCGAATCGCAATCACGTCGCATAGCGCCAACCGTTCCTGTTCCAGATCGTCGAGCCGTTCGCTGACGCCGGCAAGCCGGGTTGCATCCTGTACCGATAGTGTGGCGCGAAGGTCCAGCACCGGCGCCAACCAGCGATCGGACAAAAGACGCAAGACCTCCCCGAGCTTCGCCGCACCCGATACCCCGATCAGCACGCGATGCGGCTGCATCTGCTTGAGCAGGCGATTCAAGGCGACACGCATCTCCAACTGAGCGCTGCAACACACGCAGCCTTGCGCCACGTTGACGGTCCCGACGTCATTCTCCAGCAGGAACGCAGGAGCCTTACGCGACACCCCGGATGTGTTGAGCAATATGGCCCAGCGTTGGCCCTGCGGGCGCAGCGCAAGCAGGTCAGCGATAAATTGCTCCTGCCCGTCCTCGCCTTGACCGGCGACGACATTGGCGGGAATGTTCGTCAGCGCTAGCACCAGGCCAGGTATTAGCGGCGCCAGAATCCGGGCGTAAACACGACGAGCAGGGTAAACAGCTCCAATCGCCCCAGCAGCATCGTCGCGGTGCAGATCCAGGTCTGAAAGTCCGTCAGGGATGCATACGTGGTTGCCGGTCCGACCTTGTTCAATCCCGGCCCCATGTTGTTGATGCAGGCCACCGTGGCGGAAAACGCCGAAATAATGTCAAGACCCGTTGCCGCCAACAGCATCGTGGAAACAGTGATCACGCCACCGTACATCAACATGAACGCAAGCACCGCGAAAATGAGATTGTTTTCCACCGGATGTCCGGACAATTTCACCGGGACCTGCGCGCGCGGGTGAAGAATGCGCGTCATCTCGCGCAAGGCCTGGTGAAACATCAACCGTGCCCGAATCATCTTGATTCCCCCGCCAGTTGACCCCGAGCAGGTGCAAAAACAAGACAGAAAAAGCATCCATACCGGTGCGAACACGGGCCACAGATTGAAGTCCGTGCTAGCGAATCCGGTGGTCGTAGCGATGGATACCACGTTGAAGGCCGAATACCGCAGGGCCGTCCAGAATGACGCATAGACTTCATTGAAAAAAAGGAACAGCGCGATCCCAAGGACGCTCAAGGCCAATATCAGGAGGAACAGGGAGGCCTCCGGGTCGCGCCGATAGACACCGATACGAAAACCGCGAAGCGCCTGGAAATGCGTTGCGAAATTGATACCTGCCAACCCCATGAAAATGATGGTCACAGCTTCGATGACGGGCGAATTGAAGTAGGCGAAACTGTCATCGTGAGTGGAGAAGCCGCCCAATCCCATGGTGCTGAAGGCATGCACCAAAGCATCGACCCAGCTCATCCCGGCGAGCTTCATCGATACCACGCAGGCCGCCGTAATGCCGATATAGACCAACCACAACCCTTTGGCGGTTTGCGTCATGCGTGGCGTCAGCTTTGCATCCTTCATCGGCCCCGGCGTTTCTGCCTTGAATAACTGGCTGCCACCAACGCCCAACAGTGGCAAAACGGCGACGGCGAGAACAATGATGCCCATGCCTCCGAGCCAGATGAGCAGGCCACGCCATACGTTGATCGAGGCCGGCAAGGAGTCGAGGCCCGACAATACCGTCGCGCCACTGGTCGTCAGCCCCGACACCGTTTCGAAATAGGCATCGGTGAAACTGAGTCCCGGCAACTGAATCAGCAAGGGGAGCGCCGCCAACGCCGGCAAGACCATCCATACCAGTGAAACCAGCAGGAAGCCATCGCGTGTCTGCAATTCCTGCTTCTGGCGCCGCGCGATGATCCACAGCGCGACACCCGCGCTGCCGCCAAGCAGCATGGCCTGCTCAAACGCCGCCGCCGCTCCGTCATCCATCAACCACGACACGACGAGCGGGACCGCCATGAACGCCGTGAGAAACATGATGACAAACGCCAGCACGTAGAGAACGGGCACAACCCTGACCATTGTCGAGAAATGGAATCGCATGAGCGTTATCTCAGCGCAGGTGCATGTAAAAGACGGGGGCCACAAAGCGACCCATCTCCCGGCGTGAAGATCTCGCCTGCCCGCGCCAGTTGATCGGTTGCATCAGAGGAATCCAACACCGACCTGGAACAGCTTTTCAACCTTCGGCAGCATCTTCTTGTCGGTGACGAACACAATGACATGGTCGCCTGCCTGCACCTTGGTGTCATGGTGGGCCATGATCACTTCGTCGCCCCGCACCAGGGCGCCGATT
>CANJRC010000107.1 GCA_947476535.1 Betaproteobacteria bacterium | reverse complement strand
TGATGCGCTGCGTGGTGGCATTGCGCGGCAACTCGGCCATGGCCTCGACATAGCGCGGGCACATGAATTTCGGCAACTGCGAATCCACCCAGGCGAAGAACTTGGCATAGTCGAAAGCAGCCGGATCCTTCACCAGCAGCACCACCATCACCTCGTCCTCGCCGTGTTCGGCCGGCACGGCCATCGCAGCGCACTCGATGACGCCCGTATAGCGCGCCACCACACTCTCGACCTCAAAGCTCGAAATATTCTCACCACGCCGGCGGATGGAATCCTTCAGCCGGTCGATGAGGTAGTACCAGCCATCGTCATCGCAGCGCATCACGTCGCCGGTGTGAAACCAGCCATTGCGCCAGGCGTCGGCGGTTTTCTCCGGCATGCCGTAGTAGCCGGGACTGATCGACCACGGTGCGGCAACGCGCACCACCAGTTCGCCGCTCTGCCCCGGCCCGAGGAGTTCGTCGAATTCGTTGACGATGCGCGCCTCGGGAAAGGGATAGTCGGTGCGCAGCCGCCCGCAGTTCTGCCACGGCCCGTGATCCCAACCGGTTTGCAGGATGAGGCCGATTTCGGTCATGCCATAGCCCGTTGCCACGCGCACGTCGAAGCGCTTCTTGAAGGCCTCCACGTCGGCGATGAGCGGGCCGCAGAAGATGGAGCGCAAGGGATTATCGGCATCGTTCGCCTCGCGCGGCTGCGAATGCAGGAACTGCAGCATGGGCCCGACCAGCGACGCGGCGCTGCAACCCGTGCTGCGCAGGTCGTTCCAGAAATCACTGCCGCTGAAGCGTTCGCGCCAAACGAAGCGCGCCCCACGCAACAAGGCGTACTGCAGGCAGGAGCGTCCCGAGTTGTGGACCAGCGGGAGCGTGCAGTAGATGCCCTCGCCTTCGGGCAGCATATCGGGCGGCGCGCCGCTCCAAGTCTGGTAGATCGTGGCCCACGGCAACAGTACGCCCTTCGACGGACCGGTGGTGCCCGAGGTGTACATGATCGCGGCCATGTCGCGGTAATCCGGACCTTCGAGATTCAGGTCCAGTTCAATCCCGGCGAGGAACGCTTCGCCGTCGACCAGGCGGACTGCGCCGGACGCCTGCGACTTGTCGCCATCACCATCCAGCACCACGATGGTCTTGAGACGCGGCAGCGTGGCGCACAGATCAAGCACGCGTTGCAGGTCCTGGCGCAGCACCAGCAGCACCTCGGCGTCGGCGTTATGCAGGACGTAGTGCAGCAGAGTGCCGGTCAATGCCGTATTCACCGGCACCTCGATCGCCGCCAGCCAGCCGATGCCGAGGAATGCGTACTGCGCCCGCTCACCGTTGGGCAGCAAGGTGCCCACATGGGTGCCGCGCTTCACACCGATGCGGGCCAGCGCCGCCGCCCAGCACCGCGCGATCTGGTCGAGATCCCGATAGGAAAGCGGCTTGCCGCCCACCTGCTGGATGGCCGGTGCGTCAGGCTTCAGTTTCGCCCAGCGCGACACGGCGTGGGGCGCAAGGCAATCGCGAGCCGGGATCAACTGCGACGAGTCGGACAAGGCTTCGGTCTGCGTCGCCACCATTACATCGAACTCCGGCGGCTCGTACGCGCCGCTCGCAGAACGTGCATCGACAGACCCTGCATCCAGCACGAATCCAGACTCGCGCCCCCGTCGCTAATAATTATGACCTCATTCGTCATCTCCGCCCGCCATCCCAATGGTCACAAGTTCGCCAAGTCTATTGCAAAATTGCCGGAATAGAAGCGGCGCAGGAGACGGCAGGGGAGAATTTCTGAAGAAGCCCGCCAGACGGGCATCTTCAGGCATTCGTCGAGAGGAATAGAAGCAGCATGTTCACAACAAGTATCTCGCCACGCCCGATACTTGCTACCCAATCACCGGGTACATCGCAGCCGATTCGTGTGCTGACCTCAGACCCGCGAAAGTTCGGCGACATACCCACAATCTCGATTGAGGGCCGCTCTCCGTGGACGACCTGGATTATGAATTTTCCGTCCGATGTAAATGATCCGCGGCCTGGCTCATCATGTTCGCGCCGCGCCGGCCCAAGTCTTCGGCCGGTACCGGCAACAGGATCGCACCGCTCGCGCGCGAAGGCAGAATGACCGTCGCGCTGCCGGGGCTCGTTGTCTCCCCGCGCTGATTCGTGCACTGAATCTTGAGCTCGACCACGTGGTGCGCTCCTTCGATCCGTTTGTCGATCACCTCGCCCGAGCAGATTGTCGTGTCACCGACGAAATTGAATCCGCGCGCCTGGACCTTGAGCCGCCACAGCCAGGCGTCATCGCCCATCCAGTTCGTGACCAGGTGCCCCAGCCAGTGCGTGCGCATCGTGCCGTAATCGTACGGCGCCGGCAGCCCGAGCTCCTCCGCCCGGCTCTGTTCCCAGTGCAAGCGCTGCATGACATCGGGCACACCGTATTCATCGGTCGAAAAGAAGGCCGGCATCTTCTTGCGCTGCTTCCACGAGTAGCGTAGCGGCCCGCTGTTGTACATCTGCCCGAAGCCCCAGCCGACGTGAAAGCCGATCACATCACGTATGGTGAACGGGCCCTTTGCCAACGGGATCAGTTGCTCTCCGACCTGAACATCCTCGAAGTACCGCCGCCGCGCGCCCCGCACCTCCTCGCCCGCGTAGACCGCATCGATCCGCTCGATGTCCTCCTTGCTGTAGGTCTGGGGCTTGAAATCCTTGTTCTTTCCCTTCTCTTTCGTCGCGCCCCGTTCCGCATTCACATACGAAAGGTCGTATGTCGCGACCGGCTCGCCGAGCTTGTTGACGTAGAAGTATCGGTACGAGTCGATGACGGTCATGCCACCGGTGAACTTGGAACGCTCCTTTACCTGCACATCCAGCGTCGTGTATTGGCGATAGATCACATCGCCGGCATACACGGGCCGATAGAAGGTCCAACTGCCACCCGAGTAGTACTTGCCGACATTGCGGAACAATCCCCGGAACAGTTCCTTGAGCTCCTTGGTGGGCTTCGGCGTCTCGTCGATGCCGGTGCTCTGCAAGTACATCGGGAAGGCAATCTGGTCGCGCCACCGTGTGGTGCGACCGTAGTCGGGGTCGTGCCACAGCGGGTTGTCATCACCGATGCCGAAGGCATAGTGGCTCATGGTGTCGCTGGTCGCAACCCGGTTGAATACCGGGTTGCGTTCGTACTGCGGTATGCCGATCTGGCGTTTTGCGCGGTCGATGTCTTCCTGCGTAATCCGGCCTTCCAGGCCCAGATCCTCATCCTGCTTCTTGTCGCCATCCGCCATGGTGGTTCCTTGTTTGTTGTTCGCGTTCAGATGGTCCGGCTCATTGCGGCTTGATGCCGACTTGCTGGGCGATGCGCCTGGAAGTCTCGTATTCGTCACGAATGATCCTGGACGCGACCTCGGGAGTGACGCCCGAGGGATCGATGCTGAACGTCTTGGTGATGCGCTCGGCGAACTCTTCGGAATTCACCGCGGCCGCTACTTCGGCGGAAATGCGGCTCACCAAAGCGGGCGGCGTGGTGCCGGGCGCGAACATCGGGAAGATCGCACTGGGCTCGTACTGCACGCCCCCCTCCTGGAAGGTCGGCATGTCCGGAAAGTTGGGGTTGCGCCGGGAGCCGCCCGTTGCCAGGCCGACGATCTCGCCCGTCTTCAGCTGCGGTGGCGTCGCGCCGAGCGTCGCGTTGAGCTCGCCGGACATGAGCGCAGGATAGACCGTCGCAAGCCCGCGGTAACCGATGAGATTGCCCTGGATGCCGAGAACCTCGAGCATCCTGTTGGATTCGATCTCGTGCGGGCCGGATGGAACCATGCCGACACTGACCTTGCCGGGATTCGCCCTCGCATAGGCGATGAAGTCCTTCAGGGTGCGGATGTTCATCTTGCTGCTGACCAGCAGGTAGTAGGCCTGCTTTGCCACCACCGTCACGGGAGTCAGGTCCTTGAACGGGTCGTAGGGCAGTTCCTTGATGAAGAGGCCGACCGGCGGAAAGGCGCCATTCAGCAGGGTGTATCCGTCGCCCGGCGCTCGGGCCACAACCCCGCCGGCCAGCGTGCTGCTCGCACCCGGCCGGTTTTCGACAATGACCTTTTGTGCGAACTTTTTCTCCCATTGCGATGCGATGATGCGCGACATCAGGTCGATCGGTCCGCCGGCTGCAGTGCCGAAGACGATCGTGACGGGCTTGCTCGGCCACTGCTGGGCGCCCGCTGCCCCGGCGGTAAAGATCCCGGCAATCGTGAATAAGCTTGTGACGATTCGTTTGACGTTCATGTTCGCTCTCCTCGTTATGGTCAGACTGCAGATCGCCCGAGCGAATCACGCAACTCGCCCAGACTCACTTTCATGGACGCGGTGCGCGGAAGCGCATCGAGGACATGGATTTCTACCGGTACCTGATAAGCAGGAAGCCGTTCGCGAAGTCGATCCAGCAATTGCCGTGGCTCGGGCCGCGCACGGTCGGCGTGCGGCTCGACGAACGCAACAGGCACCTGCCCTAGACGCTGGTCCGGGACGCCGATCACAGCTGCATCCCGGACCAGCTCATGCTCGCGCAGTGCCTGCGCCACCACCTCCGGAAGCACCTTGAAGCCGCCGCGGATAATCGCATTGTCCGTGCGCCCATGGATATACAGAAACCCGTCCTCATCGACCGACGCCAGGTCCGTGGTGCGAATCCAGTCCGCTCCGAGCAGGGGATTGTGGACCTCTAGGACGCCGACACCACGGGGAGCCATCTCGCTGCCGCTGGCGTCATCGACAATGCGCATGCGAATGCCCCGCTTGGCGCAACCGACACTCCCCTGCTTGCTGTCCGCGTAGCGCCTGTAATCGGACAGCGACCAGGCCGTGATGGCACCGATCTCCGTTCCGCCATAGTCGATGAGCAGCGGAATGCCATAGCGCTCCTCGAAGCCCTTCTGCAGCGATCGATCGAGCGGCGCAGTACCGGTGCGGATCGCGATCAGGCTATCGATCGCCTCGCGCGGCACCTTCGCATCCCACAACATCTGCACCATGGCGGGTACCAGGCTCGCCACCTTGGGACGGTGACGCTTTACCGCCTCCACCCAGGAATCGACGCCGAATTTCTCGTGCAGCGAGATCGGCCGCGCCTCGTACAACGCCAGCATGATCGCGGTGCACCCGCCCGCGTGCGCAATGGCCTTGAACGCGAGCGACGGAGATCTTTGCACTTTCAGATTCGCCGGATCGGCGTTCTTGCCATCGGGATGGCCACCCGCGAGCATGTCTTCCAACCGCTCCAGGGTGCTGGTCGTGCGCTTGGGAGGCCCGGTCGTCCCGCTGGTCGTCTGGTCCAGGACGATGTTCTCCGCGGGCGGCCGGTACGGTCCCGGGCCTGTCTTGTCCAGGCCCGGATAGAACGATACGCGCATCGTCTCGTCGTCGAGCACGAGGCCGAAGGATCCAGCGGCGGACAGCGCGGCAGCCACTGGCCCTTGCTTCCAGTCAGCCGAATCGGCCATGAAGGCCTTGAGCCGCAGTTGCGACAACTCTGCTGCCAGCCTGGGTTCGGGCTCGTTAGGGTTGAGGATGACCACGCAGCGCCGTGTCATGAGCAGCGCCGCCAATCCGGCAATAACAGTGGGCCGGTTGCTTGCCAGGAGGCCGACCCCCTCGCCCTTGCCGACACCGGCGCTCGTCAGCCTTTCATCGATCTGACTCGCCAGCGTGGAAATGAAACGCCAAGGCCGCCAATGACCCCCGTATTCGATCGCATTGGACTCTGGCTCGAGTTCAAGCACGCGGGCAAGGCGTTCAGGCAGTCTCATCGGGATCCTTCCTTTTCAATTGCAAACAGCTTGCGCACGCCGTCGCGGCTCACCTTCAGCCCCGGGGTCCGCGGCAATGCCGGCAGCACGCGAATCTGCGTCGGTATCTGATACGCAACAAGCCGCTCGCGCAGGAATGCCTTGAGCTGGTCTTCGGTCGCCACCTCCACGCCGACACGCTGCTCGATGGCGGCGACCGGCACCGCGCCCAGGCGCCTGTCGGGAATGCCGATCACGATCGCGTCCGCCACGCCGGGATGCCGGCGCAACACGTCTTCGATCAGACTCGGATGGATCTTGAAACCGCCGCGGTTGATGGCATCGTCGGCGCGGCCGGTGAGATAGAGAAACCCTTCCGCGTCCAGCATCGCCAGGTCGTTGGTGGTAATCCAGTCCGGGCCGACCGACGGGACGCGCACCGAGAGCACCCCGGTTTCACCGCGCGGCAATTCGCTGCCGCTTTGCGCGTCCAGAATACGGACTTCCGCAATGTGCGACCACACCCGACCGACGCTACGACGCTTGGTTTCCACGAAGCGCTCATAGTCCTCGAGCGTCCAACTGGCGATGGGTCCGCAATACTCGGTGGCCCCGTAGATATTGAGCACGGGAATGCCGTAGCGCCGCTCGAAGCGTTGCTGCGTTTCGTCGTCGAGCAGCGCGTTGCCCGAGCGTGCGGCGCGCGCGCCGGCAAGATCCTCGACCGGCACATTGGCATCGAGGACCATGCGCATCTGCGCCGGCGGAAGGCCAAGCAGCGAGGGGCGATAGCGGCGAACGGCCTCGCGCCAGCGTTGGACATCGAACTTCTCGAGCAGTGCCAGCCGGCGTCCATCCATGGCGGCCTGCAGCGCAATCCACAATCCGCCCAGATGCACGACCGGGCCATACTGGATCAGCGTTCCGGCCGGCGAGTCACAGTCCGGATTCTCACCGAGGTATCGGCACATCACCGCCTGTCGCTCGTGGATCGAAAAGCCGACGGCGGCCCTGCCGAGCAGCACGCGCTTGGGCGTCCCGCTCGTACCGCTTGAAAGCATCTCGACGGCGACGCCCGGCAACGGAGCCCGGAAGGCCGCGTCACCCGCATATTGCGGCGCATCGACCCACTTGACTGGATCGTCGGCGCTTGCACCAAGCTGGATGCCGTTCGTGAACGTGGCGCGGCTGGCCTCGCGGATTTCTGCGTTCGCCCAGTCATCGCGATCGGCAATCACCGCGGCAAGGCGCAACCCCGCAATCTCGCTCGCAATCTGCTTCGGATCCTGGAACGGATTCAAGAATGCGACTGGCCGCCCGGCAGCCACCAATCCCCACAGCGCCGCAAGGTGCGTGGGACGATTGCGCACCAGCAGACCCACCGGGGTGTCTCTGGAAGGCAATAACCCGGACAGCATTGTCTCGATCTGATCCGCGACGCGCGTGCAATCGCGTCGAAGCCATTCGCGCCCTTCGAACTCGAGCGCCACCTTGTCAGGATGATTCCACAGCGTGCTGCGGATTCGCGCCTGCAGGTCATGCATTTCCGGTGGAGAAATCTGGATCATCTCGATCATTTCAGGTTATCAGTTGCGGTCTGGCCGGGCGCGTATCGATGCCAGCCCAGATCCTGCGCGAGAAGCCTAGGCGGAACCCGGGTTCGAGTCCAAGGCGATATAGTCGCCAAATCAGGAGAAAATCGCCTGAGCGCCGTGCGGGCGGACCGGCTCGGCGTATCATCCATCCGGAGTTCGGAGGGGGAATGGCAGTCAAGACTGAGCACATCATCCGGTTCGTCGCCGTAGCCGAACACTTGTCGTTCACCAAGGCGGCACACAGCCTCGGCGTCGATCAGCCATGGCTATCGCAGCAGATTCGCCAGCTGGAGACCCAGCTCGGCGCCCCTTTGTTCGTGCGCGATACACGCGGACTGCGCCTGACCGCCACGGGCGCGCAGTTGCTCAAGGAGGCGACTGCGCTCAGCGAAGCGGCTCAAGCCGTGGAACAGGCCGTGCAGCGGATCCGCCGCAGCCATACCGAGGCCCTGCGGATCGGCGTTCCCGCGTTCAGCTATGTCCTGAAAGAACGCGAGGATCTTGTTGCAGAGCACCAAAGGCGCTACCCGAGGGTTCGCTTCGAATTTCATGGCGGATATACGCCAGGCCTGCTCGAGCAAGTCCGTTCCCAACAGCTGGACGCCGCCATCGTCACCGCGCCGTTCGATGATCACGATCTGGACAAGATCTTTCTGCGCCGCAGCTACGCGGCGTTGCTGGTGCCGAAGGAAAGCGAGCTGGCGACGGGGGAAACACTGTCGGTCGAGGATCTGCGCGGTCACCGGTTGGCGGCACTGCCGCGCGATCTGGCCCCCGCGGCGTGGGAGGCGACCTACGCGGCTCTCGAGAAGCTCGGGATTGAAATCGTCGAGGTGCACGAAGGGCACCGTGGCGCACTGTATTACTACGCACGCCGGGAACGGTTGTGCGTGCTCACCTGGCAATGGGGCAACGAGGAGGAAACGCCTGCGGATGACATGGTGCACCGGCTGTTTTCCGGATGGCGGCCGTCGCGCGACATCTTCCTCGTCAAGCAATCGAACGCGCTCAGCCCTGCGGTAGAACGGTTCTGGACCGTGGCTCATGATCAATTCACCACTGCGGAGCCGGCACACGAAGGCGCACTGCCGCTACCCGCTGCCATACCAGTTCACCAACCCGCGCGTTCGGCCGCTCGCAGGTAGTGCAGGTCCGCATTGCCGAGCCAGGCCTGGTCGAGCATTGCGCGCTTCAGCCAGATGTGACAATCGAAGTCCCAGGTAAAGCCGATTCCGCCGTGGTATTCGATTGCATTGCGCGCCGCCTCGAGGAAGCGGCTGCCGATATGCGCCTTGGCAAGGGATGCGGCGTGGCTGGCGCGCTCGGGAACATTCTCCTGCGCATAGGCGCCAAACCAATACAGGCCGCGGCAGGGTTCGACCTCATTGGCGAGATTGGCAAGCTGATGCCGCAGTGCCTGGAACGCGCCGAACTTGCGGCCAAATTGCTCACGAACCTTCGCGTACTCGACCGCCATGTCCAGGCAGCGCGACGCGCCGCCAAAGGCATCGGCCGCGAGGATGGCCAGGCCTACGTCGACCATACGGGATGCGGCATCTGCCGGCGCTGCGAGCAGCTCGCAGGCCGCACCCGAGAATCGCAGGTGCGCCATCGGCCGCGTACGGTCGATGCCAGGCAGCCGCTCGACCGTGACACCGGAGGCTCGCAAGTCCACTACGCCGAGCCTGCCACCGGCGAGTCCCACCACGACGAGATCGGCCGATGCGGCGCAGGGCACGTAGAGCTTTGCGCCCTCGAGATTTGCGCCCGCTGCGAGTTCCCAGGTCTCCGGCATCCAGCGCGACTGTTCCTCGCAAAGTGCAACCGTTGCGATGCGCCGCCCCTCGGCAAGATCAGGAAGCCACCGCGCGCGCTGCCCCTCATCAGACGAGAGCGCAATGGCGTATGCGGCCAGCCAGTGCGCATGCAGCGGAACGGGTGCGGCGGCACGCCCCAGCATCTCGGCAGCGAGCGCCAGGTCGACTACGCCGAGGCCGAGTCCGCCGTACGCTTCCGGGATGGCCATACCGGGAATCCCCAGATCGCACATCAACTTCCACAGCGGAGCGTCGTAATCTTTTTTTTCATCGATGAAGGTGTGCAGGAAGCGCGCACTGCAGCGCTCGTCGAGCATGCGCCGCAGTGATTCCTGCATCGCCTTCTGTTCGGAAGTCAGGGCAAAGTTCATGGCTACCTAAGTGTTGTCGCGCGGCAAACCGAGGTTGCGCTCGGCAATGATGTTGCGCTGGATATTCGATGAGCCGCCTGCGATCGCCATGACGAGGGAAGACATCAGGAGGTGCACCCAGCGATCGGAGCCGCGACGCACTTCCCGTCTCGAGTCCATGTCCAGCAGCATCAGCTCGTCTCCAACGAGCCGCGACCCGAGCATGGCGATTTTTTCGGCGATCTCGCTGCCGGTCAGCTTCATCAGCGAACGGAACATCCCCGGGTCCTCGCCCTGCGCTTCCATCGATACCTGCCGATACGACGAATAGCGCATCGCCTCGACATAACCCTGGATCACAGCGAGTTGCCGGCGTATCTCGGGGCTCTCGATCGCGGGGCGGCCGTCGTACAGCGAACGCTTCGCCAGCTCGACCAGCCAGGAAAAATGCGCCGCGTTCCAATCCACGCCGCGGCCCGAGGAGCGCTCGTGCTTCAGCGTCACGCGCGATATGTTCCAGCCCTCCCCGCGATTGCCGACGATCCACTCGGCAGGCGTCGTGGCATCCGTGAAGAAGACTTCGCAAAACTCGCTCTGGCCGGTGATCTGGCGGATGCGCCGGATCTCCACGCCGGGCTGGTGCAGATCGAGCAGCAGGTACGAAATCCCCCTGTGGCGCGATGCCTGCGGTTCGGTGCGAGCCAGCAGGAACATGTACTGCGCTTTGTAGGCGTACGAACTCCAGATCTTCTGCCCGTTGATGACCCACTTGTCGCCAACCAGCTCGGCGCGCGTCCGTAATGATGCGAGGTCGCTACCGGCACCCGGCTCGCTGTAGCCCTGCGCCCAGAAATACTCGCCAGTCAGCGTCTTCGGGATGAACTGCTGCCTCTGCCACTCGGTCCCGCATTCGAGCAACGTGCCGACCAGATGCCCGACGCCGCCGCCCGGCAATTCGCGCGGCGCATGCACGCGCGCGAACTCCTCGCCAATGATGCGCGCGCGCAGCAAATCGGCGGGTTGCTCCGAACCGCCGTACTTCTTCGGAATGCCGCGGTACACGTACCCGCGCTCCGTAGCGCGGCGCCGGAACTCGGTGACCTGCGCGTCGCGGTCCTCGCCGTCGCCCTCGCGAGGGGGCCAGTTCCGGGCGAGGAAATCCGCCACCTCGGCGCGGAAGGTTTCGTATTCGGGTCCGTAGGACAGATCCATTCTGTGTGGTTCCTTGAAAGCTATCGTTCGCGGGCCATTGATTGCTCAGACCACGCCTGCGTCGCGCATGCACTCGATTTCGCATGCATCCACTCCGAGCAGGTCCCGCAGCACTTCCTCGGTGTGCTGGCCGAGCAGCGGCGGCGCTTCATACCGATCGAGCGGCGTCGCCGAGTAATTGATCGGGTTCGCGACCATCTTCATCGCGCCCGCCAGCGGATGCTGCACCTCACGCAACATGCGCCGGTGCTTGACCTGCGGATCCTCATACGCCTGTGCCGTGCCGTAGATCGGCGCGCACGTTACGCCAGCATTCTCGAGAATCACCAGCAGTTCCTTCGAATCCCGCTCCCGCGTTCGCTCCGCGATCAGCGCGTGGATGGCCTCCCGGTTTCGGATGCGGCCCGCGCGCGAATTAAAGCGCGGATCATCAAGCAGTTCACGGCAACCGAGCGCGCCGCACAGCTTCTCGAACTGCGGGTCCGTGCCGCCCGTGATCATGATCCAGCCATCGCGGCAAAGAAAGCGGCCCACGGGCGCTGCGAACGGGCTGCCGTTGCCCGTGCGCGGTGCGTCAACCTCCGCCACCAAACGACCCATCGCGTAATGCGAGACCATCGCAAGCGTCGTGTCGAGCATGCCGAGATCGATAAACTGACCGCGCCCGGTGCTGCCACGATGGTGCAATGCCGCCAGCACGGCGATGACCGCATACATTCCCGCGTTGACGTCGCACAGGCTCGGCCCGGTCCGCAATGGCCCGTCGCCCGACGATCCATCCGGTTGACCTGTGTAGCTCATCATTCCGCTCATCGCCTGAAAGGTCGAGTCGTAACCGGCCTTGCTTGCGTACGGGCCGCTCTGGCCGAAGCCCGAGATCGAGCAGTAGATCAGGCCCTGATTCGACTGGCTGAGCGCTTCATAACCCAGCCCGCGGCGCTGCATCGTGCCGGCGCGCGAGTTTTCCACCAGGATATCGCTCGAGTCGGCGAGCCGGCGCAGCAGCGCCTGTCCTTCCGGCGACGAGAGGTTGAGCGTGACGGACTTCTTGTTGCGATTGGTGCTGACGTAGAGCGACGACTCGAACGGCAACGCCTTGCCATCGCGATCCTGCATGTGCGGCGGAGTGCGCCGGAAGTCGTCACCGACCTTCGGTTGCTCTATCTTGATGACTTCCGCACCGAGGTCGCCGAACATCTGACCGGCCCACGGCCCCGACAGCACTCGCGTGACGTCGAGTACCCGCAGACCCTCGAGCGGCCCCTTTCCGGCTTGTCCTGCTGAATTCGTGAACACGTGGATCCTTCAGGCGAGGGCCTAGTGTGTGCCCAGCGTTGCGGCATCGCATTACAGGCGCGCTTGTCGTTGCGTACGTAGTGTCCCTGACCTCGCTGCGCAGACGACAGCTCAGCGTGCGAGCGTACTAGCCGCCCCCCCCCGGCGGAGCAAGCCGCGCACAGGTTCCTGCGCACGCTCCGTACGGCTTGAGGACATGCCCGTTATAGTCGCTGAGTCGCGTTCAAGTCCAAGGGGAATTCCGCCTCTCGCAGGGGGGTTACCCCCTTGACCACATCTGCATTCAAGCGACAGACTGGGCACGACCAGAACCGGAGGAGACATGAACAGCAAGACCAGACTCGCTGCAGGATTGATGCTCGTCGCAGGTAGTTGCTTCGCACAGCAGTTTCCGGACCGGCCGCTGCGCGTCATATCCCCGTATGCGGCGGGCGGTGTCAGCGACGCAACCATCCGCCTCATGACAACGCGCGCCGAGCCCCAACTCGGTCAGCCGATCATTGTCGAGAATCGCCCCGGCGCAAATGCGATGATCGGCTCGCGGTTCGTCGCGCAAGCGCCGGCGGACGGCTATACGATGCTGTGGACCTTCCCGGCGGCGATCAGCCGCACCTTCATCAAGGACCCTCCGTTCGACGTGCGAACGGACTTCGTCCCGGTAAGCGGTATGTGCATGACCGCCCACGTGCTGGCCGTGGGCACCGCCGTCCCGGCGAAATCGCTGGCGGAGTTCGTCGATCTCGCGAAGAGCAACCCGGGCCGCCTGAACTACGCCATCTCTGCCAACAGCACCATGCTGCCGATGGAAATGTTCAAGTCGATCGCGGGCCTGGACATCGTCGGCATTCCTTACAAGGGATCGGCACCCGCAACACAGGCTTTCATGGCAGGCGAGGTCCAGGCCGTATTCGGCCTGCTCGCGAGCTTCAAGCCGCTCGAGGCCGCCGGCAAGGCCCGAGTGCTTGCCAGCATCTATCCACGCCGCCCGGCAGCGGCCGCGGATATTCCCACCTTCAGCGAACTCGGCTATCCGGACCTTGTTTTGCCCCAGACAACGTACTTCCTCGCGCGACGCGGGACACCTGTGGACCGACTGGCGAAGCTCTCGGGGGTCATGACAACCATCGCTGCGTCCCCGGAGGTCGGCAAGGCGTGCTTTGACACCGGCGGAGAAGCGGTCAGCGCGCGCGGCGCGGCGCTCGAGAAATACGCCGACGACGAGATTGCGCGCTGGGCTGCGGCTGCCACGCGCGCCAGGTTCCAGCCATCGGAATAGCCGGATACCCAAGACTTACCACTCAAGCAACACGGTCTCGCGGTATCGTGATCCAGGAAAAACCATAACCTCCGGGACATGACCCGTTCCGGATTTGCAAGCCTATCAACGATCGCCGACCCTGAATTGACCGGCCGGAAACCAGCGAGATGACATGGAAGACATCCTGTATCGAGTCGAGAACCACGTAGCACTGATTACGCTCAACCGGCCCGAGCAGATGAATGCGCTCACCATTTCCATGCGGCGCCGGTGGGTCGAACTGCTGTCGCAAATGAATGGCGATGCCGATG
>CANJRC010000106.1 GCA_947476535.1 Betaproteobacteria bacterium | reverse complement strand
CTTGTCCACTTCAGTGACAAAATCCGCGTGCCGCTTGCGCGTGATGGTGAGACCTTCGAGGTCGCGGGCGGCACGATTGATGATCGAGCCGGCGCGACGTGCGGCCTTGACCGCGATTCCGAGCGTCGGATGCATGGTGTTTTCCAGGATCTGAGAAAGAGCGCCGCCAGACTGCGTGCGGTCATGGGGAGGGCGCGATTCTAACAGGCTGCGATGAATTGACAGTGCCAAACAGCAATGCCTGAATTTCTGCGCAATGTACGCGTTGTGCTGGCACGCCCGTCGCATCCGGGAAACATCGGTGCTGCAGCGCGCGCCATGCGGACCATGGGCCTGACGCGGTTGGTCCTCGTCGCGCCTGAACGATTTCCGCATCCGGAGGCCAGTGCGATGGCAGCCAATGCGAGCGATGTGCTCGATGCAGCGACACTCAGCCCGTCACTGGATGCTGCGCTTTCAGACACGACCTTGCAGATCGCTTTCACCACGCGCAGCCGGGCGCTGTCGCACGCTTCAATGCCGGTGCGCGAGGCGGCAATGTTGGCCGCGCGCACCCTCGCGGCCGGGCCTGTAGTGCAAATTGCGTTGGTGTTCGGCAATGAATCCTACGGCTTGTCCAATGAAGAAGTGATGCGCTGCAATCGCACGGCCTATATCCCGACAGGCCCCGAGGCCAGTTCACTCAACCTTGCTGCGGCCGTCCAGGTGGCTGCCTACGAGCTGTGGCTGGCGGCGGTGGACGAGAAGGCTGCCATTGCCACGAGGACTGGCAGGAGTGCAGTTCCGGAGGCGGCGGCTGCAACTGCAGCCCATCTGGCGCGGCATGAAGACGTCGAGCGCTTTTTCGAACACCTCGAGCAAAGCCTTTATCGGAGCGGCTTTCTTCAGCCGGGCAACCCGCGCCGGCTCATGGAACGCATGCGCCGGCTGTATGCCCGTTCCGGGCTGGAGCCCGAGGAGGTCAAAGTTCTGCGTGGGATGCTGTCCGCATGGGACGGGACGGGCGGGCGTCACGGAACCTAAGACTCAGTTTTCGAGGGTGCAATAGTTGATAAAAAGACTCGGAAATAACATAATTGCCTCCCGGCCAACCTGACGGGCCTGTGGCATCGGGTGGCCCGTGCATCAGGATAATCTGCCCGGCCACGGAGTCAGGAAAGCAATGTTCAGTCGTTTCAAGGAAGACGTCGCCAGCGTATTCGATCGTGATCCGGCCGCTCGAACCGTCTGGGAGGTGGTGACATGTTATCCGGGGTTCCATGCCTTGGTATTGCACCGCGTCTCCCATAGGCTGTGGGGGGCAGGTTTCAAGTGGCTGGCGCGCTTCCTGTCCCACCTCGGGCGCTGGTTCACCGGCGTTGAGATACATCCTGGCGCGACCATCGGTCGGCGGTTTTTCATCGACCATGGTATGGGCGTCGTGATTGGCGAGACAGCGCATGTCGGTGACGATTGCACGCTGTATCACGGCGTCACGCTCGGGGGCACCACTTGGAACAAGGGCAAACGTCATCCAACGCTGAGGGATGGGGTAGTGATCGGTGCCGGCGCCAAGGTCCTTGGCCCCATCGAGATCGGCGAGCAGGCGCGCATCGGATCCAATGCGGTGGTGGTGAGGGATGTGCCTGCTGGCGCGACCGCCGTCGGAATACCGGCGCGGATCATCCTGGGTGAAAAGGATAAGACCCGTGAAGAAAAAGCCGCGACGCTGGGCTTTTCGGCCTATGCGGTAACCAAGGATGACGATCCCATGGCTAACGCCATCCAGGGCCTGCTTGACCATAGTGTCGACATTGATCAACGTATCCAATTGATTTTGGACGAATTGCAGACCTTGCGGGCAGACAAGGATAGCGCGCTCTCAGCTGACAGCTGGGGCGGCCGGAAGGTGGCCGGAAAGTAGGCGCGTCAAACCTCGGTTTATACTTGACTGCATTACTCGGAATTGGCTATACTTGACGAAATTAATCAGGTAATGCGGTGGGCATCCGTGCTTGCAGCAGGTTTTTCCCAGCGACCAATCGTTCAGGAGCCCCACGATGAGGCTGACAACCAAAGGCAGGTTCGCGGTGACCGCGATGCTGGACATCGCCCTGCATCACGGCAAAGGGCCGGTGACGCTTGCCGGCATCAGTCAACGCCAGCGCATCTCGCTGTCCTACCTGGAGCAGTTGTTCGGGCGGCTGCGTCGCCACTCCCTGGTCGACAGCGTGCGCGGGCCGGGTGGCGGCTACACCATCGCACGCGAACTCGACCGCCTGTCGGTGGCCGACATCATCACCGCGGTCGATGAACCGATCGACGCGACGCAGTGCGGCGGCAAGGAGAATTGCCGTGACGAAGGGCGTTGCATGACGCATGAACTGTGGTCGACGCTCAACGACAAGATGTTCGAGTACCTAGAGTCGGTGAAGCTCTCCGATCTCGTCGTGCGGCAGCGCGCCGCAGATGCCAAGGCTGCTTCAGAGAAGACCATCACGGTGATCCAGGACAAGCGACTGAGCGGTAGCGCTGCCATGACGGCAGCGGCCGTGCCGGAGGCGTCCGAGCCGGTTGCGGCAGTCGGTGGCGCGCGTTGAGCAAGGTGGCGACCGACATGAAATTTCCCCTCTACTTTGACTATTCGGCGACGACGCCGGTGGATCCGCGCGTGGCGCAGAAGATGATCCCGTACTTGACCGAGCACTTTGGCAATGCCTCGTCGCGCTCGCATGCCTATGGCTGGGAATCGGAAAAGGGCGTCGAAGAAGCGCGCGCACACGTTGCCGCGCTGATCAATGCCGATCCGCGAGAAATCGTGTGGACCTCGGGCGCGACGGAGGGAAACAATCTTGCCATCAAGGGTGCCGCCCAGTTCTACAAGACCAAGGGCAAGCACATCATCACGCAGAAGACCGAGCATAAGGCGGTGCTGGACTCTTGTCGTGAGCTCGAGCGCCAGGGTTTCGAGGTCACCTACCTCGATCCGGAGCCGAATGGCATTGTCGATCTCGAAAAGCTGAAGGCGGCAATACGCCCCGATACCATCCTCCTGACCGTCATGATGGTGAACAACGAGATAGGGGTGATCCAGCCGATCGCCGAGATCGGCGAGATCTGCCGCGCAAAGGGCATCATTTTCCATTGCGATGCGGTTCAGGCTGCGGGCAAGGTCGAAATCGACATGAACAGCATGAAGGTCGACCTGCTGACGCTCACCGCGCACAAGATGTACGGCCCCAAGGGAATCGGCGCGCTGTACGTGCGGCGCAAGCCGCGTGTGCGCATCGAAGCGCAGATTCATGGCGGCGGGCACGAGCGGGGATTCCGCTCCGGAACGCTGGCCACGCACCAGATTGTGGGTTTCGGCGAGGCGGCGCGCATTGCCAAGCTGGAAATGACCGCCGACAACAAGCGCATTCGCGCATTGCGCGACAGGTTGTGGAAGGGCATCAGCGAGCTCGAGGAGGTCTACGTCAATGGAGACCTCGAGAAGCGCATCGCCGGCAACCTCAATGTCAGTTTCAATTTCATCGAAGGCGAGTCCCTGATCATGGCGATCAAGGACATGGCCGTATCCTCGGGGTCGGCCTGCACGTCGGCATCGCTCGAGCCCTCGTACGTGTTGCGCGCGCTGGGCCGCTCCGACGAGCTTGCGCACAGTTCCATCCGTTTCACGCTCGGCAAGTACACCACCGAGGAAGAGGTCGACTATGCGATCGACCTCCTGCGCCGCAAGATCGCCAAGCTGCGCGAATTGTCGCCCTTGTGGGAGATGCACAAGGACGGCATCGATCTCAATACCGTGCAATGGGCAGCACACTGAGGTTGCCCACCGAGGGCGACGCACTGAACGCAGGCCAATTTCGCAAGATCATTTTGCAGGAGCAACACCATGGCATATAGCGACAAAGTCATTGATCACTACGAAAATCCGCGCAACGTGGGGTCCTTCGACAAGGGCGACGACGCCGTCGGCACCGGCATGGTGGGTGCGCCCGCTTGTGGCGACGTGATGAAGCTGCAGATCCGTGTCAACGACAAGGGCATCATCGAGGACGCCCGGTTCAAGACCTACGGCTGCGGTTCGGCCATTGCGTCGTCGTCGCTGGTCACCGAATGGGTCAAGGGGAAGACGCTCGATGAGGCGGCGACTATCAAGAACACGCAGATCGCCGAGGAACTGGCGCTGCCGCCGGTTAAAATCCACTGCTCCATCCTTGCCGAGGATGCTATCAAGGCGGCGATCGACGACTTTCGCAAGAAGCATTTGCCCCAGGGCGGCGATACCGCGCAGGCCGGCACCAAGGCGGCGGCATGAGTGTGGGCCAGGTCATGATCACACTGACAGAAAGCGCCGCGAATCACGTGCAGAACCACCTGGCCAAGCGCGGCAAGGGCGTGGGCCTGCGATTGGGCGTGCGCACCTCGGGCTGCTCGGGGCTCGCCTACAAGCTGGAGTATGCGGACGCCGTCAACCCCGACGACATGACCTTCGACAGCCATGGCGTGAAAGTGGTGGTCGATCCGAAGAGCCTGCCCTATCTTGACGGCACCGAACTCGATTTCACCAAGGAAGGGCTCAACGAGGGCTTCAAGTTCCGCAATCCGAACGTGAAGGATGAGTGCGGCTGCGGCGAATCGTTCAACGTTTGATTGCAATCGGCCTGGACAGGCCGGTTGAATTGCCGCGCGCAGGACATGACGCTACGCGCATGTCAGCGCCCGGCCTAAACCACGAGGGCCATCGGCCCTTTTTTCTTATCTAACATCTTGAACTCCTCCTCGGATCACTTCGAACTATTTGGCTTGCCGCGGCGATTTGCCGTGGATCTGCCGGCATTGGAAAATCGTTACCGCGACATGCAGCGCGAAGTGCATCCCGACCGGTTCTCGACGGGTACGGCGAGCGAGCAGCGCCAGTCCATGGAGATGGCCACGCGCGTCAATGAGGCGTACCGGACGTTGCGATCGCCACTGCTGCGGGCGCGCTACATGCTTGAGCTTGACGGCGGCGATGTGGCGGCCGAAACCAATACGGC
This sequence comes from Betaproteobacteria bacterium, assembly GCA_947476535.1. Classification (GTDB taxonomy): domain Bacteria; phylum Pseudomonadota; class Gammaproteobacteria; order Burkholderiales; family SG8-39; genus CAIYPG01. The sequence goes on along the minus strand of CANJRC010000106.1, from coordinate 8,778 downwards.
CATGCCGCGCGAATTCCTCATGCAGCAGATGGGCTGGCGCGAGGCGCTGGAGGAGGCGGCCGAAGCGCGCAACGCAAAGCAGCTTGACGCGCTCGATGCGCAGGTGGGGGCAGAACTGGATGCCACCTTTGCCGATGCGGAGTTAGCACTTGACGGTCGTGATGGCGTCACATCCACCTCATTGGTGAGAAAATTGATGTTTCTCGACAAGCTGCGTGAAGAAATCGGCGCCGCGCAGGAACGACTGGAAAACTGAACAGGCTTCGTATGCAAACAAACCGCGTTCACCTTTCGATGACGGTTACGCTGGAACTCCAGGCTCTACTTTCCCTAGCGCGTCCCACTGCGTTGCCTCGCGGCACAACGCGCACTTTTTCAGGTTCCCCCTAATGGCATTGCTGCAGATATCAGAGCCCGGCGAATCACCCGCACCGCACCAGCGGCGCCTTGCGATCGGAATCGATCTGGGGACCACCAACTCACTGGTCGCCACCGTGCGCAACAGCATTGCAGTGGTGCTCAACGATGCGGATGGGCACCCCTTGCTGCCCTCCATCGTGCGCTATCTCGCGGATGGCAGCGTGCAGGTCGGATTTTCCGCCGAAGCGCAGCAGGCAAGGGACGCCAAGAACACCATTGTGTCTGCGAAGCGCTTCATGGGGCGCGGGCTCAAGGACGTCCCGTACCCGGAGAACTCCCCCTATGATTTTGTCGATGCGCCTGGAATGGTGCAGATACGGACCGTCGCGGGCGTCAAGAGCCCGGTCGAAGTCTCAGCCGATATCCTCAGGACCTTGCGAGTGCGCGCAGAAGCGTCGCTGGGGATTTCACCGGGCGCTGCAGCGGGGGGCAGTGACGCCGCAGAGCTGTATGGCGCGGTGATCACGGTGCCCGCCTACTTCGACGATGCGCAGCGGCAAGCCACCAAGGATGCCGCCAAGCTGGCTGGCCTGAACGTGATGCGCCTTCTCAACGAACCGACCGCGGCTGCGATTGCTTATGGCCTGGATAACGCGGCCGAAGGCATCTACGCGGTGTTCGACCTTGGCGGCGGGACCTTCGATGTGTCGATCCTGAAACTCTCGCGCGGCGTATTCGAGGTCATGGCCACGGGTGGTGATTCGGCGCTTGGCGGTGACGACTTCGACCATCGGTTGTTCTGCTGGGTGCTGGAACGCGCCAAGCTTGCGCCGCTGTCCGATGAGGATACGCGGCTGATGCTGTCACGCGCGCGGCAGGTCAAGGAAGACCTCACCAACCACGTCGAGGCGCGGTTCAATGCGCGTTTGTCGACCAAAGAAGTGGTCGATGTGGTTGTGAACCAGCAGGATTTCTGGGACATGAGCCAGACACTGGTTGCGAAAACCCTTGCGCCCACGCGCCGGGCCTTGCGCGATGCCGGCCTGGCGGCGGCCGATGTCAAGGGCGTGGTCATGGTCGGCGGTGCCACGCGCATGCCGCATGTGCAGCGCGCCGTGGGCGAACTCTTTGGACAAGTGCCCCTCAACAACCTCGACCCGGACAAGGTGGTGGCGCTGGGGGCGGCCATGCAGGCCAATGCGCTCGCCGGCAACCGCAGCAGCGAGGAGGACTGGCTGCTTCTGGATGTGGTGCCCTTGTCGCTGGGGATAGAAACCATGGGCGGGCTGGTGGAGAAGGTCATTCCGCGCAACTCGACGCTGCCGGTGTCGCGCGCGCAGGAATTCACCACCTTCAAGGACGGGCAGACGGCGATGGCGATCCACGTTGTGCAGGGGGAGCGCGAATTGGTCAGCGATTGCCGGTCGCTGGCACGGTTCGAGTTGCGCGGCATTCCGCCGATGGCAGCCGGCGCTGCTCGCATTCGCGTGACCTACCAGGTGGATGCCGATGGGCTGATGTCGGTTGCGGCCAGGGAGGCGACGACGGGTGTCGAGGCATCGGTGGCGGTGAAGCCTTCCTACGGGCTATCCGACGGTGAGATCACGCGCATGCTGCGCGACTCCTTCGAGCACGCGCGTGACGATGTGCATCTGCGGGCCCTGCGCGAGCAGCAGGTGGAGGGCAGCCGCATGGTCGAGTCCGTTCGCGCCGCATTGGCCCAGGATGGCGACCTGTTATCCGTGGAGGAGCGTGCCGCCATCGATGCGGCCATTTCGGTGCTGGAAAAGTCAATGGCAGGCTCCGATCATCGTGTCGTCAAGGCGGCGATCGAACGTGCGAACCACGCGACCGACGCCTTTGCCGCACGGCGCATGGACCGGTCGGTGAAAAGCGCGCTGGCCGGTCGCAACATCGCGACCATATGAAGCGCGCCATCGCACACGAAGGAGCGGCCTCATGCCTCGCATAAGCGTGCTGCCGCACGAAGAGCTTTGTCCGGATGGCAAGGTGATCGAAGCCATGCCAGGAGATTCCCTGTGCGATGTGTTGCTCGGCAACGGCATCCCCATCGAACACGCCTGCGAGAAGTCCTGTGCTTGCACAACGTGCCATGTCATCGTGCGCCAAGGATTCGATGCACTCCATCCCTCTGAGGAAAAGGAAGATGACATGCTGGACAAGGCCTGGGGCCTGGAGCCCAACTCGCGACTGTCCTGCCAGGTGCGATTGAAGAACGACGACCTCGTGATTGAAATCCCCAAGTACACCATCAACCTGACCAAGGAAGGCAAGCGCTGATCATGAAGTGGACGGATACCCTGGATATTGCGATTGCCTTGACCGAAGCGCATTCGGATGTCGACCCGCTGACCGTGCGCTTTACCGACCTGATGAAATGGGTGATGGCGCTCGAAGGTTTCGATGACACGCAGGAGCGTTGCGGGGAGAAAATACTCGAGGCGATCCAGACGGCGTGGATCGACGAGGCGAAGTAGGTTAGCGACGGTATCGCGCAGGAACGGTGTGTTCGCCGACCTGCCGCGTTAGTCCCATCCCGGTGTTCTGTTGCCGCGCGCCGGTTCGCGGTCAGTGCGGTGCGGGCGTCTGCAGCAACTGCATGATGGGCGCAATGCGCAACTGATCGAGGCGGGTATCGGCGAGCGTCCAGAAATGGTCCGCGCGCTCCTTGCCCAGGGTCGTTAGCAACAATGACGTGGCCTTTGCCCGCACGCGCTCCGGCCCAACCGGGCGCGACCATGAACCTTCCGGCGCATTGCAACGGTGACGAACGCTGCGACCGTCATCGAGCAATACCTCCACATCGACATGCATGCGATCGAGCGTGCCTGCAATGGATTCATCCTGTTTGAGCTCGATCTTCCCCAGCATGGCCTTCATGTCGGCGGCGGCGCAGCGCTGGTTGGTGAAGGTGGCGACGTCCACGCGGGCATCGAGCAGTGCCGCCGCGACGCCGTACTGGAAGGAAAACTTGCCATCAAGACCCGAGACCGGCGCGGGCCGGTCGACGTAGGCCATGACCGGTGTCGTCACGCGCACACTGCAAATCCTCGTCGCATCATCGATTTCGGCGCGGCAATCCAGTGCGGCGGTGATGGCGAAGTGCGTTCCGTACTGCGAGGGGAACAGTTTCCACGCCATGCCCGGGCTGAGCACGCGCGGGGTTTCCACCGGCACGGCCAACCCCGAGGGATCGAACGCCTCGCCGTAATAAGCGCGCCCATAACCGCGGGGGCTGCCCAGGGCATCGGGATCGGCGGTAAAGCCGTTTTGCGCAAGCAACGCGGCCTCCAGTCCACGCATGGCGGCATCGCCGCAGTGCAGCGCTTTGGTCATGGAGCCGATGTTGGCGATCAGCCCGCTGGCGCGAGAAGCCGCGATGCTCATGGCCATGGCCAACTGTTCGACCCCGAGCCCGAGCAGGGTTGCGCAAGCCGCGGCCGATGCAATCGGGCCCACCACGCCGGGCGGGTGAAACAGCAGCTTGGCCGGCTCGTACTGCTTGGATGCAACGCGCAGTCGCCCTTGGGCCTCCACCCCCTTGGCCAATGCGCGCAGCATTTCGCGTCCCTGGGGAGGCTTGCCTTCACCCTCCCGCTGCTCGGCGAGCGCGAGCAATGCAGAGAGGATGGTCGAGAGCACGTGATTGGGCGGGTTCCACATGGGCTCGAAGTCGAGCACGTGCATGGACACGCCATTGATACGCGCTGCTTGCGCCGCCGAGGTTGCGAAACCCATGCCGACCACGGATGCTACGGGTCGGCTGCCCTCGTTGCGGGCCAGTTGCGCGAGCAGGCGCGGACCTTCTTCCACGGCGCCCGCCGAGACCACGCCCAGGCCGTCGATCAGGAGATTCATGCACGCTCGCGTTACCGCTTCCTCGTCGCCAGGCCATGCGGCCAGGGCGGAGGCAAAATCGAAGGTCAGGCCATTTGTGCTCACGGTGATATTCTTTCTCGGTTCCTAGGATTGTAAAAGCAATTGGAAGAGGCGATGCGCAATGCCAGGTTTTCCGCATGGTGCTGCGCGGCACTCTCCGTAACGGGCACTCAGGAGGATCTTGCAATGATTTCAATACCCAGGCGGATCGCGGCGTCGATTGTTGCGGCCGTGTTGACTTCAATGGCGTCCGCGACGATCGTGCACGCGCAGGCTTATCCCGACAAACCGGTGAAGGTCATTGTGACAACGTCTGCCGGTGGCGGGGTGGATGCGTTGGCGCGCCTGGTCTCGCAGGAACTGGCTACGCTACTGAAGCAACCCTTCATTGTCGAGAACCGGGCGGATGCCTCCGGCATCGTCGGTGCGCAGTTTGTGGCCGGCTCGAAACCGGACGGCTACACGCTCATGTTCAATGCATCGACGCTGGTCATCACGCCCTTTCTCGTGCCCAACATGCCTTTCGACGCGGAAAAGGATTTCACACCCATCACAGAGGTGGCCAAGAGTCCGTTCGTAGTCGCTATTCATCCTGCCGTGCCCGCCAACAATATGGCGGAACTCATCCTGTACGCAAAGAAGGCGCCTAATACGCTGAGTTTCGGCGTCGCTGGCATCGGCACGCCGGATCACATCGCGGTGGAATGGTTCAGCCAGGTTGCCGGAATCCAGAGCCTCGTCGTTCCGTACAAGGGTGGTGGCCCCGCCTTGCAAGGCATCCTTTCCGGAACCGTCAACGCGGTGATGTTTCCACCCATTCTCATCGGGGCACAGGTGCAAGCCGGCAAGGTGAAGGCGTTGGCGGTTACCAGTGCCCAGCCAACCGACGCTGTTCCTGGCGTGCCGACCGTGGCGAGCAGCGTGCCCGGCTACGAGTTCGCTTCCTGGTATGGGTTCTGGGGGCCGAAGGGCATGGACCCGGCCCACGTGCAAGCGATTTACGGTACGACCGCGAAGATTCTTGCTGCAGCGGCGTTCAAGGAACAGCTGACCAAGCGCGGGCTGATCGCGGTAGGCTCCACGCCCGTGGACTTTGCCGCGTTCAACAAGCGTGAAATGAGCCGCTATGGCAACCTGATCCGGGAACGCAATTTAGGGCCGAAGTAGCCAATTTTTATCGGTCTCCCTAGCATTGCATCCATGTGCTGGGATAAATACCGGGATGGTAGTTGGCCTCAGGTAAAATCCACCGTTTTTCAGCGAGGTTCCTGGCGTGCACCTGATCCAGCCATTTACCGGCTTGCGGCCGGTTCCCGAGCGAGCCGCCGATGTGGCAGCGCCCCCCTACGACGTGTTGTCCAGTGCAGAGGCGCGCGCGCGCGCGGCGGGAAAGCCCTGGAGTTTTCTGCATGTCTCCAAGCCCGAGATCGATCTGGCCGATGGGGTAGATGTGTATTCGGCGTCCGTCTACGCCAAGGCCGCTGATAACCTCAAGAACATGCTCGACAAGGGGGTGCTGCGAAGGGATCCCGAGCCGTGCTATTACGCTTATCGTCTGGTCATGAGCGGGCACGTGCAGACGGGGCTGGTCGCTGCGGCCTCGGTGGCCGCATACGATGCGAACCGCATTCGCAAGCACGAGTTGACCCGGCCGGATAAGGAAGACGATCGCGTGCGGCAGATCGATGCAACGAATGCACAGACGGGGCCGGTGTTGCTGGCCTATCCGACCGCACCGCATGTGGATGAAATTCTGGCCCAGGCTGCGTCGGGCGCTCCTGATGCCGATGTGACGGCCGAGGGTGGCGTGCGGCACACCATCTGGGTCATCCGCGACCGCGAGCGCGTTCAGATGATCACCGGCGCGTTCGATGCCATGCCGGCGCTGTACATTGCCGATGGACATCACCGCTCGGCGGCGGCATCCCGCGTGGCAGCGGCGCGCCGCAAGGCCAATGCCACCGGCTCGCAAAGCCACGACTACTTCCTCACTGTCGCCTTCCCGCATCACCAGATGCGCATCCTCGATTACAACCGCGTCGTGACCGATCTCAATGGCCTGGCCAACATTGCGTTCTTGGAGAAGGTGCGGGGGAACTATACAGTGGCGGAGAGCGCAACTCCCGTCAGGCCATCGCGACACGGCGAAGTCGGGCTTTACCTGGGCAAGCAGTGGTACCGGCTGCAGATCAAGCCGCAGCTGGCCGCGGTCAACGATCCGGTGGCGCGCCTGGACGTGAGTCTGTTGTCGGAACACCTGCTGGGCCCGGTGCTCGGTATCCATGATCTGCGGCGCGACAAGCGCATCGATTTCGTTGGCGGCATCCGCGGTCTGCCCGAGCTCGAGAAGCGCGTCGATAGCGGAGAGATGGTTGCAGCTTTCGCGCTGTACCCCACGACTTTGCAGGATTTGATGGCGGTGGCCGATGCCGGGCAGATCATGCCGCCCAAGTCGACCTGGTTCGAGCCAAAGCTCGCCGACGGGCTGGTTTCACACGTGCTGGATTGAACCGACCGATTGAATCAATTGATTCCGTTGCACAGGGACCATTGATGCGGACCTAGCAGCGCGGCCGAGCCTGCGTAGCAGGCCGCGCGGTCCCTCGTTCTAGGGTTTTCCCTTGCTGCCCAGCGTCACGCGCAGCTTCAGGCTCCAGTAGGCCGCCATCGCAGTGTCCACGGGTTGCCCCAGTTCCCCGTCCCGGTAGATCTGCTGCATGCGCTGGATTGCCTCGATGTGGTTCGATACCGCGGCCGCCTCGTAAAATTTCAGTGCCAGTTGATTGTCGGCGGGTACGCCGATGCCGGTTTCGTAGGCACGGGCCAGTTCCCAGTTGGCAATGGGATGACCCTGGGCCGCGGCACGCGTTAGCCAGGTGCGTGCTTCATCCAGGTCGCGCGGTAGCCCGGCACCGTGCTGCAATAGCAGGCCCAGGAAATACTGGCCCTGGGCATCGCCTTGCTGTGCAGCCTTGCGAAACCACTCGGCGGCGATTGCCGGATTCGCTGCAATGCCGTCGCCATCGAGGTACAGCCGCCCGAGCTGCGCCTGCGCGCGCGCGTGTCCGGATGCCGCTGCACGCTGCAGCCATTGCAACATGAGCTTGTCGTTTTGCGGGATGCCGCGACCGCGGCCATGCATCAGCGCAAGGTTGTATTGGGCCAGGGCATAGCCTGCATCCGCAGCCTTCTGGTACCAGTGCCTGGCGACCCCGTAATCGACCGGAACGCCTTTTCCGTCTACATGCAGTGCGGCAAGGTTGTTCATCGCCACCGGCATGCCCGCAGTGGCTGCGCGCAGGTACCAGATCGCGGCTTCACGATAGTTTCCGGATGTCGCAGCCGGCAAGGACTCGAGGATTTGTCCGGCAACGATGGCGGCGTCGTTGTTGCCACGGGTCGCCACGGGCCGTACCAGGGCGAGGGCATCCTGCAGCTTGCCGGCCTGAGCCAGCTTCAGCGCTGAGTTGATGATTTCACGCTCAGAGCCCGGGGTAGGTGCGGATGAAACTGCGCGTGCGTCGGGCGGTGTGGCGGCGACTTGCGGCGGATTCGGTACCTGCGCATGGATCCCGGTTGTGGCGAGCGCCAGCGTCGCGGCAGCGACTAGGCGCCCAGCCGGTGTCATGGTTTCTTACCCTTGTCCGGGGCGGGCGAGCCTGCTGCTGCCGCCAGCTGCTCGTAGACCTGGCGCACGGCCTTTGAGCGCTCGATGATGTCGCCCGTGACGATATCGATCCGGAGCTTGCTCGGTCCCACGAGCTTCCAGCCGCGGTTGCGCTGCACCAGGCGAATGACCGCCGCGCCATCGAGAGGCGGGTGGGCGATGAACTGCAGCTGCAGCGCCTCCGAGGTCGCGTCCAGCCGGGCGACACCCAGCGGCTTTCCGAGAATGCGCAACCGATGGCTTTCGATCAATGCGTTGGCGGGCTCGGGCAGGCGGCCGAATCGGTCCACCAGTTCTTCCAGCATCCCGTTGAGCTGGTCAGTGGTCTCGCAGTTGGCGAAGCGCTTGTAGAGGACCAGGCGCTCATGCACGTCATGGCAGTAGTCCGGCGGCAGCAGCGCGGGTGCGTGCAGGTTGATCTCAGTGATCGTTTCGAATGGCTGCGAAAGATCGGGCTCGCGCCCGGCCTTGAGTGAGCGAACCGCGTGGTTGAGCATGTCCGTATAGAGGTTGAAGCCTACGGCCTGCATCTCGCCGGATTGCGAGTCGCCGAGCACTTCACCTGCGCCGCGGATTTCCAGGTCGTGCATGGCGAGGAAAAACCCGGAGCCCAGCTCCTCCATCATCTGGATGGCCTCCAGCCGCTTCTTGGCATTTGCCGACAGCGCCTCTTCATCGGGTGTGAGGAGATAGGCATAGGCCTGGTGGTGCGAGCGCCCCACGCGCCCGCGCAGCTGGTGCAGTTGCGCCAGTCCGAACTTGTCGGCGCGATGCATGATGATGGTGTTGGCGGTCGGGATGTCGAGGCCGGTCTCGATGATGGTCGAGCAGAGCAGCAGGTTGGAGCGTTG
>CANJRC010000105.1 GCA_947476535.1 Betaproteobacteria bacterium | reverse complement strand
TTTGGCCGCAGCCAGCGTCATTTGCTTCATCGTCATCCACATCCCGTTCGGTTACTCTCTCCATTCATAACGCGTGAGCGTCATGATGGGCAGACCGCACAAGGGACTTATTCAGTGTTTCCCTAGGCGCAGATTGCCGATGACATAGCCGGATGTACGGGTGAGGCTACCATTGCCGCCATTGGCGCTGCAGTCGCCCGACATGGCGAGGATGTTCGATCCGGTGGTGACCTGGTTCGCCCCGAGTGCCAGAATTCCGCTCAATACGGTGGTCACCGAGGTGCCGCCCATGGCGATGCCGTTGCTATTGTTGACCGTCAGGTTGTTGAGCGCCGTCACGCTGCCCGGCAGACTGACCCCGGCGAAACTGCCGTTAAAAACAAGGTTGGAAGATGAAGTCGTTGCAAGGTTGATGGCGGCCCCTGCACCGGCGATCGCGGGGCCGTCGAGGGTCAGCGTATTGGCACCTACCGCCAATATCCCGGTCGTCAGTGTCAGCGCGCCGCCCACCGTTGCGGCGCCAGCCAGTGGGCTGGTGCCGGTGCCGGCCAGCGTCAGATGGTGATAGGTCGCCGCCTTGATGGTCTGCGCCGACCCGCTGTAGATGACCGTGTTCCCGGGCGCACTCGCGCTGAAGTTGGAGATGGCGGAAGCTCCGCCGATATTGAGCGTTCCGGCGGCGCCGTTGGTCAAAGTGCCGGCCCCGGACAGTGCCGTCGCGACCGCTAGGGCGCCATTGTTCTGATACGTGCCGTTGATTGTCGTGTTGGGGATGGCAATGGCATTTGTGCCGCTGAACGTCCTGGTCGATCCCGTGAACGTGTGCAGGCCGGTGCTGGCAGTCAGCGTCCCGTTGTTCTGCAGATCGCCGCCGAAAGTGATGGCGGGGGCAGCCGTTTCGCTCCACGTGCCCCCGTTGTTGATGGTCACGCTGCCCGTGTAGGTCTTGGTCCCGGTCGCGCTGCCGTGAGTCAGGGTACCGGTTACGGACGTGGTGCCCGTCACCGCAATATTGAATCCAGCGACCGTGAACTGGGTGCCGCCACCCACGTCGACATTGCCGCCGATGGTCATGGCGGTCGCAGTAGCGGCTGTGGCGGTGCCGCTCAGGCTCAGGTTGCCCCCGACCGCGGATACGCCGGTCAGGGTTTTTGCGCCACTGCCGGAAAGGCCCAGGTTGTAATAGGCCACAGGCTTCACAGTCTGCGCTCCCGCCCGGTTGTAGTTGACCGTATTCCCGTTTGCAGTGGCGACGAGTGTCGGGGTAACTGTCGTCGCGCCGATGTTCAAGGTCCCGGTGGCGCCGTTGGTCAGCGTGCCCCCCCCGGCCATCGTGGTCGCAACCGTGAGCGTGCCGTTATTCTGGTATGTCCCGCTGATGGACACGCTGGGTATCGTTACCGGGTTTGCGCCGCTGAAAGACTTGGCCGAACCGGTGAACGTGTGCGCTCCGGTGCTCGCAGTGTAGGTTCCGTCATTCTGCAAACTTCCCGCGAAGGACATGGTCGCGGCGCCGAATTCGGTCACCGTGCCGCCCGCGGCAATGGTGAGATTGCCGCCGAATGCGATCGACTCGGCCACGGTTTCGGATAACAGGCCTCCGCTGTTGACAGTGACATCTCCGGTCAAGGTGGTTGTGCCGGTGACTGAGATTTGCGTAAGCGTTCCGCTGATGGCGGTGGTTCCGGTGACCGAGAGGGAATTCGCAGTAGTTATCGTTCCCGCCTGCACCGCGAGGTTGCCGGCAACGCTCAGTGTTCCGGTCTGGGTGAGTGTTGCCCCAGGCATGTTGATCGAGAGATTGTTGCTCGCGGTAGCGTTGTAGAACTCGGTCAGGGCACCGTTGCCGCTGACGGTCTGCGTGGTGGCGCCGTTGAAGTTGATCGTGCACAGGCTGTTGGCGTCGCGGAGCAGATCGAAAGTGCCGTTGTTGGTGAGGTTGCCGCCGATATTGAGGATGTGAGTGACGGTGTTGTTGGCGATGTTCACGGCTGCACCATTGGCCACCGTGATGTGGCCCGATACGGACAGCGTGCGTGCCGTATTGCTGTTGCCGATGGTCAGCGCGCCGCCGTTGAGCGTCAGTGACGCTATCGTGGGTGGCGAGGTGTTCAGGATCACCGTGCCACCGTTGATGACCACCGTATCGCCGGCCGCCGGGACTGTACACCCAGTCCAGGTGGATACCGTTGCCCAGTTGCCGCCGGCGTTGGAGGTGCATGTGACCCCATACGAATTCCCGGCGACGAGCATTAGCATGAAGCACAGCCACTGAAGCCACGGGGCGGGTGGCGCAGGGCGACCCCTTATGAGCATTACTTTCCTTCTCTCTCGCAATGGGTGCTTGATTTTTTAGCAACCATCGACATTGTAACCGTCATGTCCGGTCCGCCATGAGGGTCGCGGCGCTTTCCGGATCCGGGGCTTCAGCAGGCTGCTCCATTTCTGCCGCGCGCACATGCGGAATCCCGGCAAATCGTTACGGGTTCATTGTTCATGCGAGATTGTCGATTCGTTCTTCACCGTGGTCATGAGACTAATCAACGGCGCCGCACTGCTCTCCTCAGACCTTGCCAAAACGATTGAAACCGAATCGGGTTTGATGGTCTGTGCGCCAACGCACCCATCAGCAAACATTCGCTTACTTGACGCCCAGGGCAGCGCAACGGATCGAAAGCACCTATTGGTTATCGGCCAAATTGCGGACTCAGGCCCTGAAACTGCTCGAGTCGGTGGGGCTCGGTGCCTTTGCCGAGAAGCAACCGTGGGAGCTCTCCGGCGGCATGCAGCAGCGCGCCTCGATCTGCCGCGCGCTGATCCATGAGCCCCAGATCCTCATACTCGATGAGCCCTTTGGTGCGCCGGATGCCTTCACCCGCGAAGAGCTCTGGTGCACGCTGCGCGACATCCAGCAGCAGAGAAAAGTCACCGTAATACTGGTGACCCACGACCTCAAGGAGGCGGTGTTCCTCGCCGACACGGTGTACGTGATGTCGAACCGACCGGGACGCATCGTCATGCGCCGCGAGATCGAGCTGCCGCGGCCGCGCGACCTCGAAGTCACCTACACGCCCGAGTTCCAGGCCATCGTGCACGAGCTGCGCATGGGCATCGGCGGGGGACGGCATTGAGAACGCGCCAGGACTTCGCCGTGCAGGTAGTCGCGCCCGCCGCGTTCACCCTCGCCCTGTTCGTGCTGTGGGAGCTGGTGTGCCGCGTCTTCAAGCTGCCGCTCACCATCCTGCCCGCGCCGATGGACGTGTTCGGCGCGCTGTGGCAGTTTCGCGCGCCGAACTACGACAACGCCCTCGTCACCCTGTGGACCACCATTGCCGGCTCTCTCATCGCCACGGTGTTCGGCCTCGTTCTCGGCATCTTCGTGGGCTGGCATCGCGCCATCTACTCGGCGCTCTATCCGGTGATGGTCGGCTTCGACTCTATCCCGAAGGTGGCGGTGGTGCCGGTGCTGATCCTGTGGTTCGGCCTGGGCGAAGTGCCAGCCATCATCACCGCCTTCCTGATTTCGTTCCTCCCCATCGTGGTGAACGTTGCCACCGGCCTTGCCACCACCGAGCCGGAGCTGGAGGACGTGCTGCGCGCGCTCGGCGCATCAAGGCTGGACGTGATGCGCAAGGTCGGCATCCCGCGGTCGATGCCGTATTTTTTCGGTTCCCTCAAGGTGGCGATCACGCTAGCCTTCGTCGGCGCCGTGGTCTCCGAGACCGTGGGCGCCAACAAGGGTCTGGGCAAGCTCATGCTCGACGCCCAGTCCGCCTTCCAGGTGCCCATCGTGTTCGCGGGGCTGCTGGTGCTCGCGGTGCTGGGGATCATCCTCTAAGTGATCACGGCGCTCATCGAGAAACGCTTCACGCGCTGGGCCTTCCGGGGGCAGCACCGCTAGGCGAACGCCCTGCCGGGACGTGCCTGGCGGCGGAGAGAACATCCGTTTCAATGGCAGTATTTACTTACTTTATGTACGTGTATAATGGACATATACATTATTTCGTCAGTATTTATTACCCACACCTGGCCTTCAGGTAACCCATCACGTCATCCAGCGTCACGAGCTTCTGGTAGTCCGATTCCGGGATGTCGACGCCCAGCTTGTCGTGCAGGGCGATGAGGAAGTTCAGCCAGTCCATCGAATCGAGGTCCACCTGGTCGCGCAGCGGCACGGCGGGCTCGAGGTCGGCCGGCGTCACCTCCGGGGCGATGCGGCGCAGGGTGTCGAAGACGGTCTTGCGCAGGGTCGGTTCGTCCATGGGGCTCACTCAGTGGGTTTGTCAATCGATGATCGGTCACGGCGACGCGCGCTGCGGCCGAGTCTCACTTCACAATCGTGTCCGCAGCGCCATCCAGGCTCTCAGGGGACTGCAGCAGCCGCGCTATCTCGGCGAGGAACAGCGCGCCGCGGTGCCCGTCGCTTGCACGGTGATCGGCCGCGAGGCTCACGGTCACCGCCGGCATGACGGCGATGGCACCATCGTCGACGGCGCGCACGCGATCGGTCACCTTGCCGAAGCCCACCAGCGCCACCTGCGGCGGGTAGATCACGCCCTGCACCAGCTCCACGCCCTGGTCACCGAGGTTGGTCACGGTGATGGTGGCGTCGGTCATCTCGGAGCTGCGAAGGGACAGCGCTCGCGCGCGCGATACCAAGTTTGCGAGACGGCGCATGAGCTCATCGAGGTCGGTGTCGGCCACATCGCGGATGGCCGGCGCAATGAGGCCGCCTTGCCGCAGCGATATGGCCACGCCGATGTGGATGCCCTCGCCCGCGACGAAGCCGCCGTTCTGGTAATAACCGTTCAATTCGGGAAACTTGCGCAGCGCCAGTGCCACCGCCTTGATCAGCGGCGCGGCCATCAGCACGCGCTCGGTGATGGGCTTGCCTGCATTGCGCGCCGCCAGCCAGCGCGTGATGCGCTGCATCGGCACTTCGGTGGCGAGGTAGTAATGCGGGATCTCGCGCTTGGAGCGCGCCATGGCGGCGGCGATGGCGCTGCGCATGGACAGGGATCGCTCCACCGGGGTTGCCGCGCGCGCTTGGCCCGCACTACCAGGCCCTGATGACTTCACGCCATCCGGCTTGGTGGTCGCCATGCTGCCAGGCGCTGCCGTCGTCGCCTTGCGCGCAGCCGCCACCTTCTCCACGTCCTCACGCGTGATCACGCCGTGCGGCCCAGTGCCCGCGACCGTCGCAAGATCGATGTCCAATTCATGCGCGAGCGCGCGTGCCGAGGGGGATGCGCGCTGGCGCCCGCCTGCAGATGCAACGGGTATCACCGCCTCAGGGGCCGGTGGCGCCGCTGTCGGTGTCCTCGCGGCGGCCACTGCCGGCCGGGCAGGTGCGGTTGCGGCAGGAGTCGGCGCGGCGGCGGGTTTCGTTGCCGCTGGAGCACCCGCCTCGCCCGCCTCACGCAGGCGGATCATGACCGTGCCCACCGGCACCTTGTCCCCGGGCTTGAGCACCAGCTCATCCACGGTGCCTTCCTGCCAGATCTCCACGTCGATGGCGGACTTGCTGGTGTCCACCACCGCGACCACGTCGCCCTTCTTCACGCGGTCGCCGGGCTTCACACACCATTCGAGCAGGGTGCCGTCTTCCATTTCCGCGCCGAGCGAGGGCAGCCTGAACTCGATCATGGTCCGCTCAGGCCTTGGCGAGTAGCTGTCGCACTGCCGCGACGACCGCCGGTGCCTGCGGCAGCGCCGCCCCTTCCATGTGCTTGGCGTAGGGGATCGGCACCTCGGCGCTGCACACGCGCGCCACCGGCGCGTCGAGTTCGTAGAAAGCCTGTTCCATGATGCGCGCCATGATCTCTCCCGCGAGGCTGCCGGTTCGCCAGCCCTCGTCGACGATGACGGCGCGGCGCGTGCGACCCACCGAGGCCATGATGGTGGCGTCATCCAGAGGCCGCAGCACCCGCAGGTCGAGCACCTCGGCCTCGATGCCCTCCGCGGCGAGTTGGCGCGCCGCCTCCTGCGCCTTCCACACCGTGCCGCCGTAGGCGATCAGGGTCACGTCGCGCCCGGCCCGCAATATCTTGGCGGTGCGCAGATCGGCCTTCTCCCAGTCAGGCGACAGCTCGCCCTCCATGGGGTAGAGCATGGCGTGCTCGAAGATCACCACCGGGTCGGGGTCGGCGAGTGCCGCGCGCAGCATGCCGCGCGCGTCATCCACCGTGGCCGGCGCGAGCACCGTGATGCCGGGGACATGCGCGTACCAGTTCTCCAGGCTGTGCGAGTGCTGCGCGGCGAGTTGCCGGCCGCCGCCCGTGGCCATACGCACCACCACGGGCACGCTGAACTGTCCGCCCGACATGTGACGGTACACCGCCGCCGTGTTGACGATCTGGTCGAGCGCAAGCAGGCTGAAATTCACCGTCATGATTTCCACGATAGGGCGCATGCCGCCCAGCGCCGCGCCGATCGCCGTGCCGACGAAGCCCAGCTCGGAGAGCGGTGCGTCGCGGATGCGCTCCGGCCCGAACTCCGCGAGGAAACCCTTGGATACGGCATACGAGCCGCCGTACTTGCCCACGTCCTCGCCCATGAGGAACACGCGCGAGTCGGCGGCCAGCGCTTCGTGCATGGCCTGACGCAGCGCTTCGCGATAGGTGATCTTCATCGCGCTGTCTCCACGCCATTCACCGTGTAGAGGTCGTGCGCCAGGTGCTCCACCGGTTCCCAGGTGCCCGCCTCGGCGAAGGCCACCGCGGCATCCACTTCCTTGATCGCCTCGGCGTCGATGGCGAGAAAGGCCTCCTCGGTGAGGCTGCCTTCGGCCTTCATCCGATTGGACAGGTTGTGGATCGGGCCGCGCGTCTTCCAGCGCTCCACCTCGGCCTTGTCGCGGTAGAGATCCGGATCGAACATGGAGTGCGCGCGATAGCGATAGGTCTGGAATTCCACGAACACGGGGCCCGCGCCGCTGCGCACCTGGGCGACTGCGTCGCGCATCGCCGCCTGCGTGGCAATGACGTCCATGCCGTCGGCGCGCAGGGTCTTCATGTTGTATGAAGCGGCCTTGGCGCACAGGTCGGTCTGCGACTCCGAGCGTTCGATCGCCGTGCCCATGGCGTAGAAATTGTTTTCACAGCAGAACACCACCGGGAGCTTCCACAGCGCGGCAAGGTTCATCGACTCGTGGAAAGCGCCCTCGGCCACCGCGCCCTCGCCGAAGAACACCGCCGTCACGCGCGAGCCGCCCTGCATCTGCTCGGCCAGCGCAAGGCCCACCGCGAGCGGCAGGCCGCCTCCCACGATGGCATTGCCGCCGAAGAGGCGCGTCTTCGCATCGAACAGATGCATCGAGCCGCCGCGGCCACGCGAACAGCCTTCCTGCTTGCCGTACATCTCGGCCATGATGGCGCCGGCCGGCACGCCGCGCGCGAGCGCATGACCGTGCTCGCGATAGGTGGCGACGATGTTGTCCCCGGGTCCGAGCGCATGCAGCGCGCCCACCGCCACCGCCTCCTCGCCGATGTACAAATGGAGGAAGCCGCGGATCTTCTGCTGGCCGTAGAGGTCGGCGCAACGCTCCTCGAAGCGACGGATACGCACCATGTCGCGCAAGAGCGCGAGCGCCTCTGGCGCGGGGATGCCAACGGGTTTGCGTTCGGGATCGCTCATGCGCCGCTCTCCAGCGTTGAAGTGTCGCCTTCGGGAAGCCCCAGCTCGCGCGCCTTCAGCAGGCGCCGCATGATCTTGCCGCTGCGCGTGCGCGGCAAGGAGGGCAGGAAGGCAATCTCCTTGGGTGCCACGGCCGCCCCGAGGCGCTTTCGCGCATGGCCGAGCAATTCCATCAGCAGCTCGTCGTTCGCGGTGTAGCCCGCCTTGAGCGACACGAAGGCCTTCACCGTCTCGCCCACCATCGGGTCGGGCTTGCCGATGACGCCCGCTTCGGCCACCGCCGGGTGCTCCATGAGCGCGCTCTCGACTTCGAAGGGCCCGATCAAGTGGCCCGCGGACTTGATCACGTCGTCGGCACGGCCGACGAACCAGAAGTAGCCGTCGGCATCGCGCCGCGCGAGGTCCCCGGTCAGGTAGTAATCGCCCGAGAAACACTTGCGGTAGCGCTCCTCCTGGTTGAGGTAGCCGCGGAACATCGACGGCCAGCCGACTCGCAGCGCGAGTTCGCCCTCCACGTCGGCCTCGCGCACTTCCTCGAATCCGGTGTCGGTCTTCTTCACGATGCAGGCATCGATGCCCGGCAGCGGACGGCCCATGGAGCCCGGCTTGATATCCATGGCCGGCGTGTTGGCGATCATGATGCCGCCGGTCTCGGTCTGCCACCAGTTGTCGTGGATGGGCAGTCCCAGCACTTGGGCACCCCACCACACCGCCTCCGGGTTGAGCGGCTCGCCCACGCTCGCGATGAAGCGCAGCTCGGGAAAGCGATACTTCTTCACCACCTCGGGCCCGGCCTTCATCAGCATGCGCACGGCCGTCGGCGCGGTGTACCAGACGCTCACGTGTTCGTCCTGCAGCAGCCGGTACCAGCGCTCGGCATCGAAGTCGGCCTCGTCCACCAGGCTGGTGACGCCGTGCAGGAGCGGCGCGATGATGCCGTAGGATGTGCCGGTCACCCAGCCCGGGTCGGCCGTGCACCAGAAGAGGTCCTCGGGATGCAGGTCGAGCGCGTAGCGCCCGGTGGCGTAATGCGTGACCACCGCGCCGTGCGCGTGCATGGCGCCCTTGGGCGTGCCGGTGGTGCCGCTGGTGAAGTGCAGGAGCGCGAGGTCGTCTGCAGACATGCGCTCGGCCTCGAAGGCGTCGGATGCGGCCTCCATCAAGGTGGCGAGGTCGCGCGTTCCTGGCACGCTGGTGCGCGCCCCGCCTTCGCCCACCAGGAGGATGTGCTCGAGCTGCGGCAGCTCCGCCCGGATGGATGCCACCTTCCTCCGGTACAGGGCTTCGGTGGTGATGAGCACCTTGCACGCGCCGATGGTCATGCGCGTCTTGATGGGCTCCGGCCCGAAGGCGGAGAACAACGGCGTGAGCACCGAGCCGCTCTTCAATGCGCCGAGCGCCGCGATGTAGAGCTCGGGGATGCGGCTGGCGAGCAGGAACACGCGATCACCGCGCCCCACCCCGAGGCTGCGCAAGGCATTGGCGAAGCGGTTGGTGAGCCGCGCCAGTTCCGCATAGGTGATGTCGCGGCGGCTGTCGTTACGTAGTGCGTTGCAGTGCGCATCGCGCCCGAGGAAACGGAACGCCACGTGATCGCGCACCGGCGTGCCGAGGTGGCGGTCCACGGCGGCCCAGGCGATGTTAATGCCGCCGCCCGGCATGGTGCCGAGTTCGGCCCGCACCGCGTCCCATGAAAACCGCCGCCGCTCAACTTCGTAGTCAAGCAGGTGCGGTGCCGGCGCGAGTGCCGCCGCGTTCTTGCGAATGATGGCCGCGCGCGTCATTCCGCCCCTCCCGAAGACCCGCCCGCTTTCGACCCGGTCGGCGCCCCCGCCGCCCGGCGATAGATCACGGTGTACACCAGCGCCACCAGCACGCTGCCGCCAATGAGGTTGCCGGCGATGACGGGGACGAGGTTGTGCCACAGGCCCGCCACCTGCACGGGTTCGCCCGCCCCCGCCTGCAGCAGCATGGCCAGCGGCAGGAAGTACATGTTGGCAATGGAGTGCTCGAATCCCGCCGCGACGAAGGCTGCGATGGGCATGACGATGGCGATGAACTTGTCGGTGACGCTGCGCCCGGCCAGCGCCATCCACACCGCCATGCACACCAGCACGTTGCACAGCATGCCGCGAAAGAACGCCGTCCAGAACGGCAGCGCGGATTTCGCCGCCGCGATCTGCAGGTAGGTCTTGCCGATCGCGCCGCCGTTCATGTCGGTATGGCCGGACAGGTACACCAGCAGCGCAAGGCCCGCCGCGCCGACGAAATTGGACGCCCCGACAATCACCCAGTTGGTCAGCACGTCGCGGGTGGTGATGCAGCCGTGCGCCCAGGCCATGGCCAGCAGGTTGTTGCCGGTGAAGAGTTCCGCCCCCGCCACCACCACCAATAGCAGGCCGAGCGAGAACACCACGCCACCGAGCACGCGCTGGGCGGCAAACCCGAGCGACGGGTCGCTCACCACGATGACGTAGAACAGCGAACCCAGCCCGATGAAGGCCCCGGCCAGCAGGCCGAGCATCACCAGCGACAGCAGCGGCGTGCTGGCCTTGGCCATGCAGACCGCGTCCACGCGGGCGGCGATCTCCTTGGGCGAATAGGCGTCGAACGAGAATGCGACCGGGCTGACCATTGGGCGACGATAGCCGCCCGTGACCGCGGTGCGCTTGACCTGCGTCAAGCCGCGGCGCGCGCCCTCATTATTCCGGCTTGATGCCCGCCGCCTGGATCGCCCGGCCGAACTTCTCGTAGTTGTCCTGGATCAGCTGGACGAATTCGGCGGAACTGATGCCACCCGGCTCGACGCCCATGTCCTGGATGCGCTTGCGGAAATCGGGGGTGTTCAAGATCGCGCGGATTTCGGAAGTCAGGCGCTCGACCGCCTCGCGGGGAGTGCCCGCGGGCGCAGCAAAGCCGGTCCACGCCACCACGTCGAAGCCTGCATAGGTCTCGGCGATGGCCGGAATCTGCGGCAGCATCGACATGCGCTGCTTGCTCGAGACCGCGATGACGCGCAGCTTTCCCGATTCGATGAAAGCCCGGGGCGTGGTGAACCCGTCGAAGGCCATCTGCACGTCACCGCTGAACATGGGCGGATACAGTTCCGGCGAACCCTTCAGCGGCACGTGCGTGACCGAGATCCCGGCAACCTGGTTCAGCAGTTCGCCTGCAAGATGCGTGGTCGTGCCGATGCCGATCGAGCCGAAGAAGAGCTTCTTCGGGTTGGACTTTGCATAAGCCACGAACTCGGCCAGAGTTTTCGCCGGGAAATTGTCGGCCACCGTCATCACCAGCGGGCTGAAGTAGATCAGCGTGATCGGCGCGAAGTCCTTGCGCACATCGAAGGGCATATCTTTCCGGATCCACGGCTGCACCGCATTGGCCGACACCAGCACGCCGATGGTGTGACCGTCGGGCGCCGACTGCTTGAGTGCGGTGATGCCGATGGTGCCGCCCGCACCCGGGCGGTTGTCGACGATGACCTGCTGCTTCAGGCGCTCGGTCAGCGGCACGGCCAGCATGCGCGCCACCACATCGCTTTGCGTGCCCGGCGTGTAGGGCATGAGGATGCGGATCGGCTTGGAGGGGAACTCCTGCGCGCCAGCGGCAATGCTTATAGCGAGCAAGCCGGCACCTACAGGAAAAATCCATTTAGGCAGTAGAGTCACGCTTCCTCCCGAAGAGTATTCGCCAGCATAAGGCCTGTCGATTCTGTGAGCTTAATCGTTTTTACGCAACCGCGATTGGCTGTGCTCACCTTCTCATGCAGTGTTTTCCGGCACGCGCGTGAGCACCGCATTAGGTTTGCCTGAACTTCAGCAACTCGCTTCGATCTGAATCGGGCGGGAACTTGGATGTGGGCGGCGGTACCGAGACGACTTCAGTGGCGATGAAGCGGCGCACATGCTCCGGCGCCCACCAAGTGACATACGACAGACTGGCAACGCCCAGTCTCGTGACCGCCTGACCGCGACCCTCCACGCGAAAACAATCGAACTCCCCGGCCGGCACACGGATACGTTCTCTCCGAACGATTCGATAATCGACCTCCGCCAGATTGAAGACCCCGGGCGGCATCTGCGGCAGAAATATTTTGTAGCGAGTCAACCAGCGCTTGCCAACCAGGAACTCGGTGGGCATGTTTTGGTTGTCTGTAAAGCGTAAGCCGCTATTGAGTCGCAAGGTGTTGCCCATGCGATCAAAAACGAACCCGCCGTTTCCAACAATCACCTTGTCATCCGTTACCTCGGTGATGATCCCAGGGAGAACACGTTTGACCTCCTTGGTCTGAATGTCGAGGACGCGGTAACTGTAGAAGTCGCCAACCTTGAAATCAAGATTGGCGCGTACAAAACCCTGCGAAAACGGATTGTCCGCCTGCGAAGGCACTTCAATGCGCTTTTCTCCTTGTCGCGCCAGCAACGCGTCGAGTTCTTGCTGCGCCAGCTCAGAAAATTCGCCGCTGGGATAGCGGCGAAGAAACGCCTCAATCTTTACAACCTCACGAGACGTCTTGGCTTCCTCCCATTCCTTGAGGTGCTGCTCGAAAGCGCGGTTGCGCTCATCGTCGGCAATCTTGGCAATTGCCTTGGGCGGAATGAACCAGAAATCGTCCTCCAGCGAAGTGCTCTCCCAGGGAATCTGGCCGCCCTTGGACTGGCGCCGCACCAGCAGACGCACGCGCTTGAACACGTCCTCCAGCTTGGCCTCCGGCACCTTCATCTCGCGCAGCAGGTTCTCGGTGTACAGGCCATTGGCACCCTCGCCGTCGCTCGCCACGTTGCCGGGCGACGTGGCGTACGCAAGGATGGTGTTAATCGGAGCATCCATCTGCGACAGGCCCTTGTGGTCGAGCCCCTTCAGCTGCCCGAATGGGTTGTCGCGGCAGGCATCCAGGATGATCACGTTGAGCGGGTTGGCCGCCTTGATGAGCCCTTCGAGCAGGCTGTTCACCTCCACGCATTGCTTGGGGATGTCGCCCACCCCGTCGATGTCGGCATCCACCGGCACCATGTAATTGCGCCAGGCGAGCTGCACGCCGTGGCCGGCATAGTAGAAAAGCCCCACGCATTGCCGGGTAGCAAGCGTCTTCACATACGCCTGAACGACCGCGTCCGTTTCGGCACGGTTCGCGTCGAGCTTCACCGTGGCGTCGAAACCCAGGCCCCTCAACGCGGCGCCGATGGCGGCCGCGTCGTTGGCCGGATTCTTCAGCGGCGATTCCTTGTAGCGGCTGTTGCCCAGCACCAGCGCCACCTTGGGCAGTCTCAGGAGACTCAACGCCCCGTCCGATTGCGCCCAAACGCTTGCCCAGGGCCCGGGGGCGAACAGAACCGCCGACCCCAGAGCGCCTTTCAGGACCCTGCGGCGTCGTACAGAGACTTCCATCACCATCCATCCTCCTCCATGCTTCCTGCAGATGCTGCAGCAGCGAAAACCTGCCATCGCGCCAACTTGGGACGAGAGCCACCCGCATGCCGGATCTCGGCACCCGAAAAAACAAATACGGCCCGGTCGTCTGACCGGCCTCCCCGCCGAGGTATCCTAACAAGAATTCCCCGACGTCCCTAACATGCACAACCACACCGCCCTGACTTCCTCTCGCGAACGCCTGCTGCTGTGGCTGCTCGCATTCACGCAGTTCACGGTGATCATGGACTTCATGGTGATGATGCCGCTCGGGCCGCAGATCATGCAGGCCTTCGGCATCGGGCCGGCGGCCTTCGCCACCGCGGTATCCGTCTATTCGTGGTGCGCGGGCATCTCCGGGTTCCTCGCCGCCACCTACATCGACCGCTTCGACAGGAAGCGCCTGCTGCTCGTGGTGTTCGCGCTCTTCGCGCTGTCCAACCTCGGCTGCGCGCTGGCCACCAATTTCCACGTCGTCCTCGTGTCTCGCGCCTTTGCCGGCCTCACCGGCGGCGTGCTGACCTCGGTGGTGATGTCCATCCTCGGCGACGTGATTCCGATTGCACGCCGCGGCGCCGCCACCGGCATCGTGATGACCTCATTCTCCATGGCGGCAGTGGCCGGTGTGCCCAGCGGCGTGGCCCTGGGCGCGCACTTCGGCTGGCAGGCGCCCTTCTGGCTGCTCACGCTGGTCTCCATCGCCATCTGGTTCGGGGCCCTGCGCATCGTGCCTTCGCTCACCGCGCATCTCTCGGCGACGCCGGTGCCCATATCGCGGGTGCTGCCCAACCTGTGGGCCCTCATGAAGAACCCGCGCCACATCGATGCCTTCATCATGACCGGCGTGGTCATGGGCTCGAGCATGATCATCATCCCGTTCATCTCGCCCATGCTGGTAGCCAACCAG
>CANJRC010000104.1 GCA_947476535.1 Betaproteobacteria bacterium | reverse complement strand
TTTTCGGTATATCTGGGCTGGCGATGGATGACGCGAAAGCGTCTTGTCCTAATAACGTTTGCAAAGATGAACAAGACGCATGGATAGCCAAACAATATGCAGCTGGTCGAGCCCTGGCTAATGACCCGTATGCATACCTGTTCGGGATGTCGGGATTTACTGTTAAAAAAATACAGTGCGCAAGATTGCCCGTTAAAACTGGGGGTGGAGCAAAGGAAGCTTGTGAACAGATCATCGATGATGTGATGTCGAAGTCAAAACTAAAATTAGTCTCCAATCTGGCTTTAGTTGAAAAGTGGAAAGCAGACTTGGACGCATGGGGGAAAAGTAACCCCATTGAAATGGACAGTGGTATGTGGGTGTTTGACAATAGCGGTGCGATGTCGCGGTGGGGGTGTACTGGCGCGATACCAAAAGCATGCCCTGTTTTTAAAAATCTTTTAAAGTATGGTGATCCTAATTCAGGGATGCGCTGAACAAGGGAGCAAGCTCCCTTGTTTATCCCCCACTTCAGAGGGAAGCTCGTTCGAGCGTTTTTATTTTCAGGACTTGATCAGCGTTTCCCTAATTGAAATCACCGACTGAGAAATCCAGCGGTGTCCTATTGGCGTCAACCAACCCGCCTGATTGAAGTGGTCTGCGATCTGAAGGTCAGTCCACGCCAAGTTCTTGAGCGACTGAACTGAGTGAAACAGTTTCTGCTGGTAGGGACTCAGTGGACGGATGTCCAGCGTCAGTGGATCTGAGCAAAGACTGAGGTGCTTTGGTTCACCACTGCCGGGGTTCTCCGGCAGTGGTCCTACCGGGACTATTCCACCGTGACGGAATGGACGGATTCTGCTGCCATGACAGCCCGCAGCCCAGATGCAATTTCAGCGGCCCCCTGCCCCATCGTGTTTCCGCGGGCGGTCTGACATTAAAAAATGACTTGAACATTTGTCCTTTAGTCGTACTCTAAAGCCCTGAACGCTGCGCCTGCTCCGCCCCTACGCAGTGTGCCTAGGTGGTGTCAGTATGAATTTTTGGGCTAGTGATTTTCGAAAAGCGCGAAACAGTTCTACGCACAAACGCGATAAAAATTCTGAATTAAAACCAGTGCGATATTTATTGATGGCTAAACATGACAATTGAAACGAGGAATGAATTAATTACGCTAATAAGGTCGCGTTGCCCAATTATTCAGATCGATACCCATGAAGAGGTCCGGATTCTGAAGATTCTGAGTGAAATAACAACTCATATGGGTTGGAAATTACATGTGTGGACTATCGCTGAAGGGTTGCGAAATTATTCTGACCCATCCTCGTCGTTTTCTAAACAAGGAATTGAAGACGCACTACTTCACATAAAAAATGACGAAACAAACGGTGTCTTTTCTTTTCTTGATATAGCCCCACATATCGAAACCCCTCTTAGCCAACGAATCATCAAAGATATTGCAGAGAACTATGATCAAAAGCCAAGAACACTTATTTTTATAGGGGGATCTTCGGAACTTCCGAAGGATTTGAAGCGCTGGGTTGCTCGGTACGCCCCAAAATTACCAGATCGTGAGCGTGTCTATGAAATCTATCTTGAGCAAGCCTATAAGTGGCTAAGCGAAAAACATGGGAGAAAACTACTGCACCCTAAAGATGCGGAGCAACTTATGTTGAGAAATCTTCTGGGGTTGGCTGAAGAAGATATAGAAAGGCTCGTTTCAAATGCCATACGAACAAATGGTCAAATTTCATTTGACGATGCGGAATTAATTTTAAAGTTTAAGAAACAGGCAATTGGCACTGATCTCATAAAGTTTGAATCCGACACGACAGAAATCAATGAGATTGGAGGTCTCGAGCATCTAAAATCATGGCTATCGCTAAGGCGTTCACGCTTTCTAGGTGATAGTAAGGCGGACGGGCTACCTGCACCTAAGGGGATTTTGATACTTGGAATTCAAGGTTGCGGCAAGAGCCTGGCTGCCAAGGCTGTTGCGAATGCTTGGAAAGTGCCATTAATTAGGCTTGATTTGGGAATGCTCTACAGTAAATGGCTTGGTGAGACTGAACATAACATGAGGGAGGCTCTAGAGCATGTGGAGGCAATGGCTCCGTGTGTACTTTGGATTGATGAAATTGAAAAAGGAATCAGTTCAGATTCAGATGGGTTATCTGACGGTGGCGTCTCACGGAGAATACTTGCAACTCTTCTGGTTTGGATGGCTGAGCGGACAGCTCAAGTATTTATCGTCGCAACGTCGAATGATGTTTCACAACTGCCACCGGAGTTAATACGGAAAGGGCGCCTTGATGAAATATTTTTCGTTGAATTGCCTAATGAGAGTACGCGTGAAGAAATATTTTGCATACATTTGAAAAAAAGGAGGCTTGATCCCATCAACTTTGATCTTCTTCAGTTGTCGAATGCGAGCGATAAGTTTTCTGGAGCGGAAATAGAGCAGGCTATTGTCTCCGCGATGTACTCGGTTAGTACCTCCGCAGACCCTGTTACAACGACAAGTATCTTGAATGAAATTAAGCAGACAAGACCGCTTGCGGTTGTAATGTCGGAGAAAGTAATGGCATTGCGTGATTGGGCAGCAGGACGAACTGTTCGGGCTGATTAACGGAAATGAGCCCGAGAATTTCCTACTACCAAGACAGTTCCGTCACGGTGGAGTAGGAGCGGAGTCCAGGCTGTGACCCTTTTACCAAACGATGTTGCATTGAGGCGGAGATCCTGATGAACGTACATCGCGCCCTCTACGCAATCCTGCTGTCGTACGGCCTGCTGGTGGTGCCCTCCGCCGATGCCGCCTTCGACCCGCTCACCAGCCTGGTCAGCAAAGCCGTGTCCACTACGCTCGACTCGCGCACCAAGGCCGAAGTCGCCGCTGATACCGAGATCGGCGCGGGCGCAAGCAAGGCGCTGCTCGATGACAAGAAGGCCGAATGGAAGGGCGTGTCGGTGCTGGTGTTCGCGCAGCATGTCGTGATCGCCGGCTCGGTAAAGGATGAGGTGACGAAGAAGCGCGTGCAGGACATCGTCGCCCGCGACAAACGTATTCGCTCGCTGAATAACGAGCTGCGTGTGGCGGCCGACACCAGCTTCGTGGGAGATACGGTGGTCGAGGAGAAGATCAACGCTGTGTTGACTGCCGCCAAGGGGATTTCCTCGGTCAACATGCGATGGAAATCTGTTGCGGGTCACGTAGTGCTGATGGGCGTGGCACACAGCGCCGCCGAAGCTTCGTTGGCACAGTCCAAGATAAAATCGCTCGACGGGGTAAAGAGCCTGAAGGCGCACCTGCGCATCGTTGCGAAGAAATAGCATCGGATCACCGGCCCGGCAGGGCGCATCAGGAACAGGAGCGAGCGCTTGAGAACCATCACTGACGACCTGCAATTCCCCGAAGGGCCGGTGTGCCTGCCCGACGGCAGTTTCCTCGTGGTCGAGATCCGTCGCGGAACGCTCTCGCGCATCAGGCCCGACGGCAAGAAAACCATCGTTGCGCAACTCGGCGGGGGGCCCAATGGCGCCGCCATCGGGCCCGATGGCCATGCCTACGTCTGTAACAACGGGGGCTTCATGTGGAAGGAAGTCCATGGGCGCATCGAGCCCATGGGAACCCCCGATGACTACACCTCGGGGCGTATCGAGCGCGTCAATCTCGATACCGGCCGCTTCGAGGTCCTCTATGCCACCGATGGCGAGCGCCCCTTGCGCGGCCCCAACGACATCGTGTTCGACGCGCACGGCGGATTCTGGTTCACCGACCTTGGCAAGTCGCGCGGGCGCCAGTTCGATTTCGGCGCCGTCTGCTACGCCAAGGCCGATGGCTCGCTGGTGCGCCAGGTGCTGTTCCCCATGTGGCAGCCGAACGGCGTGGGCCTCTCGCCCGACGGCAACACGCTCTATGTCGCTGAATCGGCCACGTGCCGCCTGTGGGCCTGGGACATCACCGCGCCCGGCAAAGTGGCGCACGGGGCCGAGCCCTGTCCGCCGCATGGCGGGCGCCTGCTGTTCTCGTCATCCACCTGGCGGCGCTATGACTCGCTGGCGGTCGAGGCGGACGGCAACATCTGCATCGGCACCCTCGACGTCGGCGGCATTTCCGTGTGCAGCCCAGCGGGCGGGGAAGTGGAGTTCGTCGCCATGCCCGGCCATCACGCCACCAACATCTGCTTCGGCGGCGCGGACATGAAGAAGGCCTACATCACCTCATCGCACGCCGGGCTGCTGCTGGAAGCTGACTGGCCGCGCCCGGGTTTGCGGCTCAACAACGGCTGAGGCGGGCCACCGCAACTGAGTGCAGCCAGCGCTCATCAATGCCCGGCACTGCGCTGTCGACAGATCGCAACAAGCAGGCCCAGGGACTGCCTACTATTTCATTGACGATTCGCGCACGGTACGTACCAGCTCCCGGACAATCTGCGCATAGTCCGCCGTTCCCGTCGAAGCCAGTCCTGCCGCGTCGATGTTGAGGTGCGTGGCACCCAGCGCCGTCCATGCTGCAGCATGGACGGCGACGTTGTCGCGTCCCAGCACCCGGACATTCAGGCGGGCATCCAGGCCGATCGCCGCCGCATCGCGCCCGTGCTCGGTGGCCGAAGTGCGAATCAATTGCATGGCATCCCGGATGCGCTCATCGGGTTCGGTGGCTGTGTCGGGAACCCAGCCGTCGCCGATCTCGCCGATGCGCCGCAGCCGGCCGGCCACAGGCTCCACTCCCTTGGCGACATTGGCACCGCCAATCCAGATCGGGATGGGTTGTTGCACGGGCCGCGGCGCGATCCCCGCGCCGCGCACGTTGTGGAATTCCCCCTCGAATGTGACCACGTCCTCGGTCCATAGGCGTCGCAGCAGCGCGACCTGTTCGCGAAAGCGCGTCCCGCGCGAGCCGAAGTCCGCGCCGACCGAGGCGAATTCAGCCGCGTTCCAACCGATGCCGACACCCAGCCGCAGGCGACCGTCGCACAGGATGTCCACCTGTGCGGCCTGCTTTGCGACCAACGCCGTGTTGCGTTGCGTCAGCACCAGCACACTGGTGAGGAACGCCATGTCGCCCAGCGCGGCGAGAAAGCCCATGGTGACCATCGGTTCATGCCAGCGATCCTGATGGTTGTAGGGCGTGAGAATCGCCGTCGGCAGCATCCACTCGCGATCCCAGCCACGGGCCTGTTGCGCCGGATCGACGCCGAGGATGTGATCGCTCATGTTGATGTAATCCACCCCGGCCTCATTGGCGATCGCCATCCAGGTGCGCAGGGCGGCGCGTGTTCCGGCGATGTCGCGGCTGGGGAAATGCAGACCTATTTTTGGCACGTGTGGCTCCGCAGGGGGACGAAAAATGTTGTTTCTCAGTACACAGCCAATGCAGGGAAATACATCGTGGCAATGTGCTCGTGATGGGGCGATTCTATTTGAGACGGGTCAATTTCCCGCTGGGCCTATAATTTTGCGTGGATGGAATATCCGTTTCATCCCGGGCAATCGCGGAAAGGATGTCTCTCATGAAACTCAGCGGCAAGGTGGCGATCGTGACGGGTGGCGGTGGCGGCATGGCGGCGGGCATCAGCACGGCGCTGGCCGAGGAGGGCTGTGACATCGCGCTGCTCGACATCAATCCCGAGGAAGCAGAAAAGGTCGCTGTCGCGGCCCGGGCCCTCGGGCGCAAGAGCATGGTGGTCGGATGCGACGTGACCAGGCACCTGGACGTGCAGGCGGCGATCGGCAAAGTGTATGACCAGTTCGGACATGTCGATATCCTCGTCAACAACGCCGGCTACGGGCAATACATCCTGGTCAAGGACATGACCGAAGAGATGTGGGATCGCATGATCGCGGTTCACCTCAAGGGCACATTCAGCTGCACCAAGGCGGTGATCGACAAGATGATCGTGCAGGGCAGCGGGCGAATCATTAACATCTCGTCGGTGAGCGGCATGATGGGCGCGCCGACCCATTCGCACTATGCGGCGGCCAAGGCCGGCATGATCGGCTTCACCAAGGGGCTGGCCAAGGAACTGGCGGCGCACCAGATCACCGTCAACGCGGTGGCACCCGGCATCGTGGAGACGCCGTTCATCGGGCGCATGAACCAGGACCTGAAGGAAAAGGTCATCGCCTCGACGTTGCTCGGGCGCCTCGGTCGGCCCCGGGACATTGCGGCGGTGGTGGCATTTCTCGCCACCGAGGATGCCGGGTTCATCACCGGTCAGGTGATCAGCCCGAACGGCGGCCTGTTGATCTAGGCGGGCGCGCAGCAATTGCCATCGGCTGCTTGCCGCTCACACGTGGGTGTGACGTTGCAGCCCTGACTCGGGACACCAGTCATACCGGGTCGCCGGGAATGGGCTCACCGCCTCGCAATTGCCATTTCACGCGACCTGGCCACGGTTGTGTTGTTTCGCAGTGCGGTCACGGCCGGCGTCATCATCGGCATCCTGGTGTTGCAGCGTGCACGCGCATTGACGACCTTCCCGAGGATGTCCGAGGCGCGCCCCGCCCACTGGCGATCGCCATCGGCGGCTCACTGGTCAGGGCTTGAACAGCTTGTTCCGCTTCGCCCGGAAACCCCTTCCTCTGTAATTCGATCATTCTTATCAAGAACAGTAATTAACCAATGCCTGTTCTACATAAAATAAATAATTATTATCATAACGTCCGGATGCTATGGGGGCGGTCCCCGCTTCGCCGGCCGCTGTCGGCCCGCTCTCGTCCGCCCGGGAGTTGACGCGGATCAAGTCTCGGCCGGTGCGCTCCTATTAGAGTCAGGCGCAAAAGGGGGGGGGCATGGACAGAAACGGAAAGGCGTTGTCGGTACTGATCGTCAGCACCCTCGCATTCACGGTGTGCTTCATGGTGTGGATGATGTTCGGCGTGATCGGCATCCCGATCAAGAAGACGCTGAACCTCAATGCCACCGAATTCGGGTTGTTGGCTGCGACGCCGGTGCTCACCGGTTCGCTGATCCGCGTTCCATTGGGCATGTGGACCGACAAGTTCGGCGGGCGCATCGTCATGTTCGTACTGATGATGGTGTGCGTGGTGCCGATCTGGCTGATCGGCTACGCCACTCAGTACTGGCATTTCCTGGTGCTCGGGCTCTTCGTCGGCGTGGCCGGCGGCTCCTTCTCGGTGGGCACGCCGTATGTGGCGCGTTGGTTCTCCAAGGGCCGGCAGGGGTTTGCCATGGGTGTGTACGGCGCCGGCAACTCGGGCGCGGCAGTGAACAAGTTCATCGCACCGGCCATCGTGGTGGCCTTCGGGTGGGTGCTGGTGCCGCAGGTGTACGCGGCCATCATGTTCGGTGCAGCGCTCCTCTTCTGGTTCTTCAGCTACTCCGACCCCGTGCACCTGGTCGATTCGCGCATCACCTGGCGCGAACAGCTGGTGGTACTCAAGGACCCCAAGGTCTGGAAGCTGTGCCAGTACTACTCCATCGTGTTCGGCGGCTACGTCGCACTCAGTCTGTGGATGGTGCAGTACTACGTCGGCGAGTACGGCATGGACATCCGTGCCGCCGCCTTGCTGGCGGCCTGTTTCTCGCTGCCCGGCGGAGTGCTGCGCGCGGTGGGCGGCTGGTTCTCCGACAAGTACGGTGCGCACGCGGTTACCTGGTGGGTGATGTGGGTGAGCTGGATCTGCCTGTTCATCCTTAGTTATCCGCAGACCGACTTCACCATCATGACGGTGAATGGCCCGAGCACCTTTCATATCGGCCTCAACGTCTGGTCGTTCACCGCGCTGATGTTCGTGCTCGGCATTGCCTGGGCCTTCGGCAAGGCCTCCGTGTTCAAGTACATCTCGGATGACTACCCGGAGAACATCGGCGTTATCTCCGGCGTGGTGGGCCTTGCCGGCGGCATGGGCGGGTTCTTGCTGCCGATCGTGTTCGGCGTGCTGGTCGACTTCACCGGCATTCGTTCCAGCGCCTTCATGTTCATGTACGGCGTGGTGTGGATGTCGCTCATCTGGATGTACTTCACCGAAGTGCGCCACGCCGAGGTCATGGGCCGCCATTCCACCGACTTCACTCTGCGCGACAAGCCGACCGCCTGACATCCGCACTCACGAGGGCCATCATGAACAACGACAAGCAGACCCCGACTGTCACCATGCGCAGCGGAGACATCGCCGACTGGCGCCCCGAAGAAGACGCCTTCTGGGCATCCACCGGCAAGCGCATCGCCTACCGCAACCTCGCCATCTCGGTGCCTGCCCTCCTGTGCGGCTTCGCCGTGTGGGGCATGTGGGGCATCATCACCGTGCAGATGCTCAACTTGGGCTTCCCCTTCACCCAGGCCGAGCTGTTCACACTCACAGCGATCGCCGGCATATCCGGCGCCACCATGCGCATCCCGGCGTCCTTCTTCATCCGTATCGCGGGCGGGCGTAACACCATCTTCCTCACCACCGCCATGCTGCTCGCCCCGGCGCTGGGCACCGGCATCGTGCTGCAGCACAAGGACTGGCCGCTGTGGGCCTTCCAGCTGATGGCACTGTGGTGCGGCGTAGGCGGCGGCAATTTCGCCAGTTCCATGTCGAACATCAGCACCTTTTTCCCCAAGCGCCTGCAGGGCACAGCGCTGGGACTCAACGCCGGCCTGGGAAACTTCGGCGTGACCACGATGCAGATCGTGATCCCGCTGGTGATGACGGTGGGCATCTTCGGCAGCTTCGGCGGTGAATCGATGACGCTGATGAAGGACAGCGGCTGGATCTTCGGCAAGATCCCGGCCGGCACCCAGACCTGGATCCAGAATTCGGGTTTCGCCTGGCTGTTGTCGCTGGTGCCGCTGTCCATCCTGTGCTGGTGGGGCATGAACAACCTGAAACCGGTGTCGGGCGAGACCGGCCATCCCCTTGTTGCGTTCGCCAAGATCACCTACCTCTACACGCTGGCCTTCATCCCCTCGATCCTCGGCCTGTATCTCTACCTGCCCAAGCCGACCGGCCTGGGCCTGATCAGCATGTGGGTGGCCATACCGCTGGACATCGTCAGCGCGCTGCTGGTGATGAAACTCGCGGCTTTCGGCGTGATGAAGGAAAACGTCGCCAAGCAGTTCCTGATCTTCAACAACAAGCACACCTGGTCGATGACGGCGCTCTACATCGTCACTTTCGGTTCATTCATCGGCTTCTCCATGGCGCTGCCGCTGTCGATGAAGGTGATCTTCGGCGTCAGTCACGTGCCCGATGCCAGCGGCGTCATGCGGCATACGCTGAACAACCCGAATGCGCCGAGCGTGCTCGCCTACGCGTGGATCGGCCCCTTCATCGGCGCGGCCGTGCGCCCGGTCGGCGGCTGGATATCGGACAAGGTCGGCGGCTCCATCGTCACGCAGATCATCTCGGCGGTGATGGTGGTCGCCTCGGTGGCGGTGGGCTACGTGATGATGCAGGCCTACGGTTCGGCCACGCCGGAGCAGCACTTCCCGCTGTTCCTCGGCCTGTTCATGCTGCTGTTCTTCGCCAGTGGCGTGGGCAATGGCTCGACCTTCCGCACCATCGGCGTGATCTTCGATCGCACGCAGGCCGGCCCGGTGCTGGGGTGGACATCGGCCGTGGCCGCCTACGGCGCCTTCGTTGCGCCGATCGTGATCGGCAACCAGATCACCGCCGGCACGCCGCAATACGCCATGTACGGCTTCGCCATCTTCTACGCGCTGTGCCTGGTGCTCAACTGGTGGTTCTACCTGCGCGCCAACGCGTATGTGAAAAACCCGTGAAGAACCCCTGAGCAACCGCCTTTTCTGGAGCACCCCATGAGCCATTTCCTCGATCGCCTCTCCTACTTCTCGCAACCGCGCGAGGCATTCGCCGATGGCCACGGTGTGGCCACCGGCGAGGACCGAACCTGGGAGGATGCCTACCGCAACCGCTGGGCGCACGACAAGATCGTGCGTTCCACGCATGGCGTGAACTGCACCGGTTCCTGCTCCTGGAAGATTTACGTCAAGGGCGGCATCGTCACCTGGGAGACGCAGCAGACCGACTACCCGCGCACGCGCTGGGACATGCCCAACCACGAACCACGCGGCTGTTCGCGCGGCGCGAGCTACAGCTGGTACCTCTACAGCGCCAACCGCGTGAAGTACCCCATGGTGCGCGGGCGCCTGCTGAAGCACTGGCGTGAGGCGCGCCTGTCGCTCGGGCCCGTCGAAGCCTGGGCCGCCATTGTCGATTCAGAGGCCAAGCGTCGTGACTACCAGGCCGTGCGCGGCCTGGGCGGCTTCGTGCGTTCGTCCTGGGACGAAGTCAACGAAATCATTGCCGCCGCCAATGTGCACACCATCAAGCGGCATGGCCCGGACCGTGTCATCGGTTTTTCGCCCATTCCCGCCATGTCCATGGTGAGCTACGCTGCGGGCAGCCGGTATCTCAGCCTCATCGGCGGCGTGTGCATGAGTTTCTACGACTGGTACTGCGACCTGCCACCCGCAAGCCCGCAGACCTGGGGCGAACAGACCGACGTGCCTGAATCGGCCGACTGGTACAACAGCACCTACATCATCGCCTGGGGCTCGAACGTGCCGCAGACGCGCACCCCGGACGCGCACTTCTTCACCGAGGTGCGCTACAAGGGCGCCAAGACCGTCGCCGTCACCCCCGACTACGCTGAGGTCTCGAAGCTCGCGGACCTGTGGCTGCACCCCAAGCAGGGCACCGACGCGGCGCTGGCCATGGCCATGGGTCATGTGATCCTCACCGAGTTCTATTTCAAGGAGCGCAGCGCCTACTTCGACGACTATGCGCGCCGCTACACCGACCTGCCCATGCTGGTGATGCTGAAAGAACATGTCACTGCCGCGGGCGAGACCATCATGGTGCCCGACCGTTACGTGCGCGCCTCCGACTTCAACGGCAATCTCGGCCAGGTCAACAACCCGGAATGGAAGACCGTTGCCTGCGCAGTCGGTGGCAAGGTGGTATTGCCCAACGGCGCCATCGGTTTTCGCTGGGGCCCGGATGGCCGTGCCGACCAGGGGCAGTGGAACCTCGAGTCGAAGGAAGCGCGACACGGCAGCGAAGTGACGCTGCAACTCTCCGCGCTCGAGGCCAGCCAGTTCAACGGGCAGGACCCCGTCACCGTCAAGGTGGGCTTCCCGTACTTCGGCGGCATCCAAACCGCGCACTTCCAGAACAGTCCCGGCAACGACGTCTCGGTGCGCACCGTGCCGATCCAGCGCATCCTGCTTGGCAAGGAAGGTGAGAAGCGCGAGGTGGCGGTGGCCACGGTGTTCGACCTGCTGGCCGCCAACTACGGCGTGGCGCGCGGCCTGCCCGGGGAGGAGGCGGCGAAAAGTTACGACGACGACATCCCCTACACCCCCGCCTGGCAGGAACAGATCACCGGCGTGCCGCGCGACCAGGTCATCAGCGTGGCGCGCGAGTTCGGCTCCAACGCCAACAAGACGCATGGCAAGTCCATGGTCATCATCGGCGCGGCGATGAACCACTGGTACCACTCCGACATGAACTACCGCGGCATCATCAACATGCTGATGCTGTGTGGTTGCATCGGCCAGTCAGGCGGTGGCTGGGCGCATTACGTCGGCCAGGAAAAGCTGCGCCCGCAGACCGGCTGGTTGCCGCTCGCCTTTGCGCTCGACTGGATCCGTCCGCCGCGCCAGATGAACTCCACCAGCTTCTTCTACGCTCACACCGACCAGTGGCGTTACGAGAAGCTCGGGGTGAGTGAAATCCTGTCGCCGCTGGCCGACCGCGCGAAATTCGGCGGCAGCATGATCGACTACAACGTGCGCGCCGAGCGCATGGGCTGGTTGCCCTCCGCGCCGCAACTGCAGACCAATCCCATGCAGGTGGTGCGCGATGCCGAGGCCGCGGGGCTCGACCCGAAGGATTACGCCGTGCGCGCTCTCAAGGACGGCAGCCTGAAGATGAGCTGCACCGATCCCGACCACCCCTCCAACTGGCCGCGCAATCTTTTCGTGTGGCGCTCCAACCTGCTCGGCTCCAGCGGCAAGGGCCACGAGTACTTCCTCAAGCACCTCTTGGGCACCAGCCACGGCGTGCAGGGCAAGGACCTGGGCAAGGATGACGCCAAGCCCGAAGAAGTGGTGTGGCATGACAAGGCGCCGGAAGGCAAGCTCGACCTGCTGGTCACTCTCGATTTCCGCATGAGCACCACCTGCCTGTACTCGGACATCGTGCTGCCCACCGCCACCTGGTACGAAAAGAACGACCTCAACACCAGCGACATGCACCCCTTTATCCACCCGCTGTCCACCGCGGTGGACCCGGCCTGGCAGTCGAAGAGCGACTGGGACATCTACAAGGGTTTCGCGCAGAAATTCAGTGAAGTGTGCCGCGGCCACCTCGGCGTCGAGCGCGAACTCGTGCTCACCCCGCTGATGCACGACACCCCGGGCGAGCTGGCGCAGCCCTTCGAAGTCAAGGACTGGAAGCGCGGGGAGACCGAGCTCATCCCTGGCAAGACCGCGCCGCAGATGGCGGTGGTCGAGCGCGATTACCCGAACGTGTACAAGCGATTCACGGCGCT
The DNA here is from genome assembly GCA_947476535.1 of Betaproteobacteria bacterium. GTDB lineage: Bacteria > Pseudomonadota > Gammaproteobacteria > Burkholderiales > SG8-39 > CAIYPG01. The sequence continues at coordinate 1,790 of CANJRC010000104.1, read as the reverse complement.
CGGGCCGCTCATGGGCAAGGTGGGCAACGGCGGCAAGGGCATCGCCTGGAACACGCAGGACGAAGTCAAGGCACTGGGCGAACTCAACGGCCTAGTGCTGGCGGAGGGTGCCACACGCGGCATGCCGAAGATCGACTCCGACATCGACGCGGCCGAAACGGTGCTGATGCTCGCCCCCGAAACCAACGGCCACGTGGCGGTGAAGGCGTGGCAGGCGCTGGGCAAGCAGACCGGGCGAGACCACACGCACTTGGCCATCTATCGCGAAGACGAGAAGATCCGTTTCCGCGACATCCAGGCGCAGCCCAGGAAGATCATTTCATCGCCCACCTGGAGCGGGCTCGAATCGGAGAAGGTGTCCTACAACGCCGGTTACACCAATGTGCACGAGCTCATCCCGTGGCGCACGCTCACCGGCCGCCAGCAGTTCTACCAGGATCATCCGTGGATGATCGCCTTCGGTGAAGGGCTGGTGAGCTACCGGCCGCCGGTGGACCTGAAGACCACTGCGGGCATCCACGGCGTGCGCGGCAACGGCAACCCGGAGATCCTGCTCAACTTCATCACGCCACACCAGAAGTGGGGCATCCATTCCACCTACACAGACAACCTGCTGATGTTGACGCTGTCCCGCGGCGGGCCCTGCGTGTGGCTCTCCGAGGATGATGCCAAGCGCGCCGGCATCATAGACAACGACTGGATCGAGCTCTTCAATATCAACGGCGCGATCGCGGCGCGCGCGGTGGTGAGCCAGCGCGTCAATCCGGGCATGGTGATGATGTACCACGCGCAGGAAAAGATCATCAACACGCCCGGCTCCGAAATCACCGGCGCGCGCGGCGGCATCCATAACTCGGTGACGCGCATCGTGTTGAAGCCCACGCACATGATCGGCGGCTATGCGCAGTTGAGCTACGGCTTCAACTACTACGGCACCATCGGCACCAACCGCGACGAATTCGTGGTGGTGCGCAAGATGGATAAGGTGGACTGGCTGGATACACCAGCGGATCCAGCGGCCGCCGCGAAATCGGCTGCACCGACAACCGCGCATTCCGCCTGAGGGGATCAAACATGAAAGTACGCGCTCAGATCGGCATGGTGCTCAATCTCGACAAGTGCATCGGCTGTGCCGAAGTCGCCCTCCATCCCCGGCCCTTCCTCCCTCGCGCTGCGCTAGGGAGGAAGGGAGAACATCAGGCGATGCCCTTGTCGAACGGAGGTAAAGTATGAAAGTTCGCGCCCAAATCGGCATGGTGCTCAATCTCGACAAGTGCATCGGCTGTCATACATGCTCCGTCACCTGCAAAAACGTATGGACGAGCCGCAAAGGCGTCGAGTACGCCTGGTTCAACAACGTCGAGACCAAGCCTGGCATCGGCTACCCCAAGGAATGGGAGAACCAGGAAAAATGGAACGGCGGCTGGGTGCGCCGTGCCGACGGCAAGATCGAGCCGCGCCAGGGCGCCAAGTGGAAGCTCTTGATGCGCATCTTCGCCAACCCGAACCTGCCGCAGATCGACGACTACTACGAGCCCTTCACCTTCGACTACGACCACCTGCAGTCGGCGCCGGAAATGAAGGCCACGCCGACGGCGCGTCCGAGGAGCCTCATCACCGGCAAGCGCATGGAAAAAATCGAATGGGGCCCGAACTGGGAGGAAATCCTCGGCGGGGAATTCTCCAAGCGCTCGGCCGACCAGAACTTCGAGGATATCCAGAAGGAAATCTACGGCCAGTTCGAGAACACCTTCATGATGTACCTGCCGCGCCTGTGCGAGCACTGCCTG
>CANJRC010000103.1 GCA_947476535.1 Betaproteobacteria bacterium | reverse complement strand
TTCACGTCTTCCGGCGGCAGACTCGCTTCGTTGACGACCGGAAGACCGAATCCGTCATGCGTTCGTTCGGCTGGAATGCACAACATGTTACGCGAGGCGATGTTGCCGAAAACGTTCACCGGATTCCGCGCCCAGTTGTCGGGATTGAAATACGGCGGCAGGTGCCAGAACAAGCGATAGCCCAGGGATTCGATCTGGCGCACCAGGGTTCGGGCATGCTCGGCGCGGTCGTTCTCGACATAGAGCACTGGGCGGTGCCGTGCCAGCGTTTCCCGCGCGCCGCGGATCACCGACTGCTCCATGCCCTCGACATCGATCTTCATGAAGTGGCAGGCATCGAGCGCGAGGCTGTCGATCGTCACCAGTGGCACTTGCTCGCCTTGCGTCCATTCACCCAGGGGCATGCCGCCGAAATTGTTCCCTTCGGCATAGTCGGGCGTATCAACGGTGATCCTTCCGGGCGCATCGCCCAGCGCCGCATGATAGGCAAACCCGTGCTGGATGCTGTTCAAGGCGAGGTTGGCGCACAGCGCCTGGAAAACCACGCGCTGCGGCTCGAATGCATGGACGCGCCCGCGCGGCCCCACCGCCTTGCAGAAATAGACAGTGTGAGCGCCGATGTTCGCCCCGGCATCGACCACCGTCTGCCCGGGGGTGACGATCTTCTCGAAGACGTCCACCTCGAGCTGGCTGAACTCGGCATATTCATGCAGCGCGCGGCCGATGTACTGGTCATGGATGTTGTAGAGCAGGGTCCCGTGCCGGCACGCTTTCACGCGATTGAATCCCGGGTCGCCCGGAGCACCCTCGGCGGCGTTCACCTGCCTGTCGACAGCGATACTCACGGCATCCCGGGAAAGCGCGCCTCGCTCCGGATGGGTCATGCGCTCCTCGCCTTTTGTCTCGAGAACATCATTCGACCACCATGGTACAGCGCTTCGCCACGACCATCGCCGCCGCCCCTCAGGCCGCATCGAACGAAGCCGGCGCCAACCCCTTGCAGCACTGCATCCACATGCGGCGATAGGCCGCCTCCAGCGCCCTGACATAGACCTCGGTGTCGAACAGTGGATGGGTCCGCCGGTTCTGGTTCAAACGCGCGCGCAAGGTCGCCAGCGCCTGCGGATCGCGGGCCAGGGCGATGGCGCGCGCCTCGTAGGCAGGCAGGTCCGGCATGACACACTCCGCCAGACCGATCGCGTGCAGCAGACTGGCGGCAACGCGCGATGAAAACGTGTCGCCCGGCCAGGTCAGCAGCGGCAGGCCGGCCCATAGGGCGTCGCTGGCCGTGGTGTGGGCATTCACCGCGTGGGTGTCGAGGAACAGGCCGGCATGCGCATGCCGCGCCAGGTGCTCGGGCTTGCGCGCGTAGGGCGCAAAAACCAGGCGTGCCGGATCGACCCCTGTCGCAGCTGCAGCCGATCGCAGCCTTTGCTCTGCTGCGACGTGCCCCGACTGCAGCCAAAGCACGCTGCCTGGAACAGCTCCGAGAATACGCATCCATGCGCCAAAAGTTTCCGGCTCCATCTTGTAGAGCTGATTGAAGCAACAGAAAACGAAGGCTTCGTCGGGGAGGCCTAGGCTCGACCGCGTGGGGATCGTGCCGGCGATGGCCTGCCCGCCGTCATTGACCTGATAGCTACCCGGCATGAACACCAGCTTTTCGGCGTACCAGCGCTCCTGGTCCTCTGGAACCACCACGTGGTCCGCGACCAGGTAATCCATGAAAGCGGCACCCATGGTGCCTGGATAGCCAAGAAAACTGACCTGCAGAGGCGCCGGACGCAGCGCGGGAATTTGCGGACTGCCGCCACCGGCGTAGCCTGCCATGTCCACCAGGATATCGACGCCGTCGCCCGCGATCCGCTGCGCAATGTCTCCAGCGGGCAGCCCCGCGACATCGTGGAAGGCATCGCAGCCCGAGATGATCCGCTGTCGATACTCGCCCGCCTCGCCCCGGCCGATCGAATAGGCAACGATCTCGAACTGCTTGCGGTCATGCGCCGCGTACAAGCCCGCGCTCAAGTGCGCGGTGGCGTGCTCATGGAAGTCGGACGACAGGTAACCAATGCGCAGTCGCCGTCCTGTGTCGGCCGCAGTTGCAGGCCGATGTCTGATCCGCGGCCCTTTCTCGGCTTCGAGCGCATACCGTGCCGAATGGTGTCGTCCCACCCGCAGCTGGAATTCCGGCGTGAAAGGCAGCACCTGCGACTCAAAGGGCGCGATGGCATCCGCCCAATCCTCGAGGCCCGCCGCGCATTCTTCGCGCAGCGTCGCAACCACCGCAGCGACCGCATCCCAGTCGCACAATTCCATCAGCGGCCTGATCAGGTTCGCCCGCGCTATTCGGTTCCCCGGCTCCAACACGAGTGCTGCGCGCAGGTGCTCCACCGCCTCGGGAATCGCGCCGCCCTGGCGCAGTATGGAGGCAAGATTGGTGCGGGCTCCGGCATGGCGCGGATCGATGCCCACCGCGCGGCGTAGTGCCTCTACCGCCTCGTCCATGCGGGCCTGGCCGGCCAGCACCATGCCCAGGTTACTGGCGGCGCCTGCGTAACCCGCATCGCGATTCAAGGCCTGGCGAAATACCTGCTCGGCTTGCGCCAGTGCTCCTGCAGCCCACAAGGCAATACCGCGCTCGTTCAGCACCAGCGCTCGTCTTTTATTGACCGACCGAAGTAGCCTCAGTAGCAGATTGGTTGCCCGCCGCAGTATCGTGGAACGGTTGCCAGCCTCGAGTGGCGGCCTCAGTTCCCGGCAATGGTCATGCGATCGACCAGAATCGAACCATTAAGCTTGGAGCCGCGAACTAATACGTCGTTGCCGATGCCCACGATGCCACGAAAGATGTCGCGCAGGTTGCCGGCGATGGTGATTTCCTCGACCGGGTACTGTATCTCGCCGCCCTCCACCCAGTAGCCCGCGGCGCCGCGCGAATAGTCGCCCGTCACGATGTTGATGCCCTGGCCCATGAGTTCGGTGACGAGCAGGCCGCGCCCCATCTGGCGGATCAGCCCCTGCAGATCCTGCGGCCCGGGGTCGAGCACCAGGTTGTAGTTACCGCCGGAATTGCCGGTTGTCTGCATGCCGAGCTTGCGCGCCGAGTAGCTGCCCAGGAAGTAGCCCTGCACCTCGCCCGCGCGCACCACATCGCGCTCGCGCGTGGCCACACCATCGTCATCGAACCAGGAACTCGCCTGTCCGCGCGCCACAAAAGGCCGTTCGCGCAGGTTCACCATGGGCGAGAATACGGCCTTGCCGATGCTGTCGAGCAGGAACGTGGATTTGCGGTACAGACTGCCGCCCGTCACCGCGGACACGAAATGGGAAATGAGGCCGCCCGCCACCGGCGCCTCGAACAATACGGGCACCTGCATGGTTGAAATCTTGCGTCCACGCAGCCGCGCCAGAGCGCGCCTGCCGGCGTAGTCCCCCACAGCCGCGGGCGAAGCCAGGTCAGCCGCCGCGCGCTGCGATGCATACCAGTCGTCGCGCTGCATGGCACCGTCCTCGGACGCGATCACCGCACATGAAATGTAGTGGCGCGACGTCGGGAATCCCGCCATGAAACCATGGCTGTTGGCGATGATGAACTGCGACTGATGGCAGGCGACGCTCGCGCCCTCCGAATTGGTGATCCGCGGATCGAGCCGGAAAGCCGCCGCCTCGCACTGGCGCGCCAGTTCGATGGCCTCGTCCACGGGCAGGTTCCATGGATGAAAAAGATCGAGTTCCCGTTGCGCCCCCGGCGGCGCCATCAGTTCGGCATCTGCCAGGCCTGCGCAATCGTCGCTGGCGGTGAAACGCGCAATGGTGATCGCCTTGTCCACCGAATCGCGGAGCGCCTGCGGCGAGAAATCCGAGGTATTGGCATGCCCCTTCTTCTTGCCCACGTACACCGTGACACCCATGCCCTTGTCGCGGTTGTACTCGATGTTCTCCACCTCGTTTCGCCGCACCGTGACACTTTGCCCGAACCCCTCGGACACCTCCATTTCGCAGGCGCTTGCGCCCTGCGATTTCGCACGCGCCAGCACGTCGGCGGCAATCGATTCGAGGGCAGATAGCTCATAGCTGAATTGCGGTTTATGCTGCGTCATGTCGGGGGCGCCGGTTAAGGATCGTGCGGAAAGCCGGTATGATAACAGCATGATTTTCACGCCTGCGAGAGCGGCCATCTGAATCGGGAACGCAATGCAGGAAGACGGTAACAACACCATCAGCAAGACCAGGCGCAAGCAGAACATGCATGAGCTGCAGGCGCTGGGCGAACGGCTGACTGAACTCAACGACACGCAGCTTGCGAGCCTCGGACTTCCCGAAGGCCTGCTCGATGCCGTTATCAATTCACGGAACATCACGCGCCACGGGGCGCGCCGCCGCCACATGCAATTCATCGGCCGCCTGATGCGCGGCGTGGACCCGGCACCGATCAAGGAGCGCATCGCCGAGTGGGAGGGCGTGTCGCGCGAGGCCACGGCCACGCTGCACCATGTCGAGCGCTGGCGGGACAAACTCATCGAAGACGATACGGTGCTCGCCCACTTCATGGGAGAGCATCCCAAGGCCAATTCGCAGCACCTGCGCTCGCTGATACGCAGCGTGCGCGAGGATCGCGCAGCGGGCCGGCCGGCACGGCAATTTCGCGAATTGTTCCGCGAGTTGCGGCGCCTGATGGGAAACGACCGGGAAGACGACACAGAAGACGGCGATGCTGGTCCGGAAAACGGCGATACCTGATCCGTCGTCGCGAATCGGCAGGCGCTTCGCCTCACATCACACGCCATCACTGATGGGGACCACACGCATGAACCAAAAGAACGATGAACTGCTGATTGGACTGGTCTCGATCAGTGATCGCGCCAGCCAGGGCGTCTACAAGGACGAGGGGATCCCCGCGCTCGAGGAGTGGTTCGGTCGCGCGCTCGCCAGCCCCTGGCGCACCGAAAAGCGCCTCATCCCCGACGAGCAGCAGATGATCGAAACCACGCTGGTGCAACTGGTCGATGCGATGGGCTGCGACCTCATCCTCACCACGGGCGGCACCGGGCCGGCACCGCGCGACATCACCCCCGAAGCCACGCTGGCCGTCGCCGACAAGGTGATGCCAGGCTTCGGCGAGCAGATGCGCCGCATCAGCCTGGAATTCGTGCCCACCGCCATCCTGTCACGGCAGGTCGCGGTCATTCGCAAGAAAAGCCTCATCATCAACCTGCCCGGCCAGCCCAAGTCGATTCGCGAGACGCTGGAGGGTCTGAAGAATGCCGAAGGCAAATCCATCGTGCCGGGTATCTTTGCTGCCGTTCCCTATTGCATCGACCTCATCGGCGGCCCCTACATCGAGACCCATGAAGCGGTGCTAAAGGCCTTCCGACCAAAATCCGCCATCCGCCCCAAACCCGCCGCGTAGATTTCTGGGACTTTAAATGACGGCATCTCCAAACTTGCTCGAGGTACTGGAAACCGCGACCGGCCCCAACCCGTCGGCCAGCGTCATCTGGCTGCATGGCCTGGGCGCCGATGGCAGCGATTTCATGCCCATCGTGACCGAATTATCGCTACCCAAACGCGCCATCCGCTTCGTGTTCCCGAATGCGCCGCAAATGCCCGTCACCATCAACGGTGGCATGGTGATGCCGGCCTGGTACGACATCTCCGACACCGCCATCCGCCGCGAGGACGAGCATGGCGTGCGTGCGTCGCAAGCCGCCATCGAGGCCCTGATCGCGCGCGAAGTGTCGCGCGGCTCGCCGACCGGGAACATCGTGCTGGCGGGTTTTTCGCAAGGCAGGGCGATCGCCCTGCAGGCGGCACTGCGTCATCCGGAACGGCTGGCCGGGGTGATGGCCTTGTCAACCTATGTGCCGCTGGCGGATACGCTCGCCACGGAGGCCTCACCCGCCAATCGCGATGTGCCCATCTTCATGGCCCACGGCATGCAGGACCCGGTCATCACGCTGGCGCGCGCCGAACAGTCGCGCGCGCTGCTGCAAGGACTGGGTTACCGTGTGGAATGGCGTAGCTACCCCATGGCGCATGCAGTGTGCCCGCAGGAGATCGTCGACATCGGCCGCTGGCTGACCAAGGTACTGGGCTGACATCGCCCAGCCTGCGTAAAGCTGTAGAGCGGAAGTAGCGTTTAGCAGCGCCGCCGGGCCTGCGACGAACTGTAGAGCGGAGCGGGGGGTTAACAGCACGGCCGAGCCTGCGTAGCAGGCCGTGCGGTCCATTCGCAGGCCGCGCGGTCCCTTCATTCGCTGGTATCCCTCACCATCAGCCGCCCGCGCAGCAGATCATAGTCCTCGCCGCGCTCCTGCACCGCCAGCGACATCAGCATGAACTCCTTGTCGCCATGGGCGAAACCGTACTGTTGTCCGGGAGCGAACAGACCCGATTTCGCGAGAAGCTGGGCCTCCACTGCATCGGCGGACGGATTGAGCAAAACCGCCTCTATCGCCTCGCCGTCCTGGGCTCGCAAGCTCACCACAGCAGCTGCTCGCGCCAGCGTCTGAATTCCGACCGACCCTTTGAGAGGCGCTTCACGATTGAGGCGGCGGATAAGGCCGATCACCCAATTGCTCCCGCCTTCCGGCTGCAACCCCACCAGGCATCCGATCTTCAGCCATTCGCCCTTGATATGCGGAATGGAGGCGCCAAATCCGCCAGCGCTCACATCGTCGATGATCCAGGCTTCGACACGATTGTGGTCGAAATCCAGCGTGGCGGCAGGATTGTGGACCGCCATCACGCCATCGAATCCCGGCGCCACGTTCAGGCGCGACTTCACCCGGTGGCGCGGATGTTTTCGCTCGGGCGGCTTGGGCGACCAGTACAGCGCAAGATGCCTCAGGACTTCCAGCACCACCTCTGGCTCATAAGTTGTGCCCAGTCCAAGGCTCGCAGGGACCGCATGCGAGGCCGTGATCGCATCGATCAACTGCGCAATTTCGTGCGCGGCCTTGCCGGCTGCGAAAAAACGTAGCGTCGGGGCGTGCTGCGGCGGGCGCGCCAGGCGCAGCGGCGGATTATCGGTCGCAAGATCGATCCAGTACGCAATGTCCGGTTGCTGGTCGAGGGCCAGTTTGAAAGACGACGACACATGTGCGATCAGGCGTTCCGCCAATTCGATCTCCACGGGGAGCAAGGCATCCGGCGATGACGCGGACAACATGGCCGCGCGCAGGAACTCCTGTTCCGCGGAAGATTCCCCGGGCAGGCCGGCGTGTATCGCCACGTTGGTCGATGCGATCTTGCGCGACTCGGCGAGCGCGTACACCTTGGCCACCTCGCCCCAGCGCGAATTGTCGAATGGCCCGTAACGCAGGTACTGCCACTTGATCTGAGCCGCAAGCGCGCGCAATGCACGCACCACCAGCAGGGGCAGGCTGCCCTTGAGCGCATCGGCGCCCTTTACACCCGACGTAAAGAGGTCAAGGCAGGCGATAAAGGCCAGCGCCGAAGAGTTCCAGTACGCGTGAACCGCCGACCAGAGCTTGTGCTCCTGGAACTTCGAGAGCCGCGGATTGCCGATGTAGTCGCGCTGCAGCTTGCGCACATGCACCTGCGCAGCGTCGTCGATCAACTGAACCAGCTGGGCGCGATACTCGGGCTTGAACCCCTCTGCTTCGCGCGCCGATTCCAGCCAATGGGTGAGTTCTTCCACCGCCTTGAAAGCGTCTCCGGACGGAACCTCTCCCAGCAGCCGCTTCGCATCCTTGAGTTCGGCCATCGGATGATCGGGCTTGTTGCCACCAAATAATTTGAGCACTCGAACTCCTGTCACCCGCCCGCACTATCCTTCGACGGTCGGGAATTGCAGCTCTACCAGACATCGGCTGGAACTGAAGCCGCCACGCGTCACCTTATGAGATCGCCGGGGACCGGCTTGTCCCATGGCAGCCAATCGTATTCCAAATCAACTTCTTCTGAGGCCGCCCAATTCTAGATCAAGGCCCCCTTGCAAGCCGACAGGGGGCAAATGCATGGGGCCACGCCCATGCAGGACACCGTCGGGAAGTGAGATGCCGTCGCCGGACGCGGCACCCGCGTTCGCCCGCTCACCGAAACCCTGCCCAAGCCCGAAACGCCCCTTGCTGTAGGGAAGTCGATCTCGCCGACGCCTACCTGGACCACCGACAAGGACGGCATCGTGCCCGGCAGCGGCGTCGAGCCCCCGACTTTCGGGTAACGTATGCTACGTCCTTGCATGGCTAGCCTGTCGATTACAGATCGAAACAGGCGCGATCAGCAGTTCAGGAATCAGTCAGGATCCGGTCAGGAAAAAATTGGACCCTACGCAGGATTTGCAATGCAGACCGACGTTGGCTGATCGGAGACATTGATATGACGGATGGCCCCAAAGCGCTTCAATCCTCGGACACCGTAAAGGCTCCGGCATTGCCAAGCGACGAGGCAATCTTCGAGATCACCGAAAAAGGTCGACTGCAATTGCATGGAAGTTCAACGGAACTCGCTGCCATTGCGCTGCGCTTTCTGGTGCTCGTGGACGGCAAGCTCGGCCTCGGCCAAATTGCGTCCCACATGAAGGATGTGCCACGCCCCAGATTGAATACGATCGTGCTCAGCCTGGAGAAAGAGGGATATGTCCAGCCGGTCAAAGCCGGTGAGCCGGACAAACCTGCCGCATTCGACGTGCTCGATTTTTTCTCGGGCCGTTCGCCTGACGAGAGGCCAGGCAGCCCCGTCAGCGACCAAGAGGCTGCACGCAAGCTGGAGGCGGAGGAACAGAATTTCAGCGCCCTGTTGAAGGCTCAGGGTTACGCGGTCCGAATCGCGCGCCGCGTCAATGAGGCCGTCAAGCCTGCTTCAGGCGGCAACTATTCCGTATTATTCGTGGACGATGAGCCGACACTGTCCAGTGCGGTGTGCAAATTCCTGGAACTGGAGGGCTTCACCCCGCGTCGTGCAGCGAACCGTAGTGAAGTCGTGCAGGAACTTCGCAAGCCCCCTCTGCCTGATCTCATCCTGCTCGATGTCATGCTCCCGGATGTTAGCGGATTCGATATCCTGCAGCGCGTTCGGGGCCATGCCGCGCTGAAGCACATTCCGATCATCATGCTCACCGGGAAGGCGACGCGCGAAGATGTCATGTTTGCGCTCAGTGCGGGGGCAAACGGCTACATCACGAAGCCCTTTGAGTTCGAGTCGCTGACGACCAGCATACGTGCAGTGCTCGGTCTCGGCGACGAGAATTAGCCCCAAGCGAAATCTGCTCCGAACCCTATCCGCAGACCAGCATCGGGGCCCTGGAAATGGCGCCGACCTCAGCGTGCCAGGCAACGCATTCAGGACGGAAGAAGCGCGCTGGCCGCGATCCCGTGGCCAGCGGCGCCACGATGACGGGGCGCAAGTGCGCGTTCATGTCGCCGGGTGAAATCACGACACAAGGCCGTGTCTTCTGCATCTCGCTACCAACCGTCGGGTCGAGTTGGGCCAGCCAGATGTCGCCTGTCTTCATCACCAGACCAGATCGTTGTCGCCGTCATTGGCGAACCCCGGCCAGACCAGCGCGTCAGTCGAACAACTTGAAAGCAGCGCCCCCCAACACCAGCAATCCAAGCCATTTCATCCACTACCCCTTTGTTTTCGGCACTGCTCCCACTCCAGCTTATCCTTAGCCTTCGCATCCTCCACGGTCTGCCATTGCATGTTGCTCGGGGCATCCGTCCCGCCGGCACAAAGCGGGATTACATGGTCAACCACATAGCCCGGACACTTCCCCTTCGTAGCCGCGGTTGGAGGGCATGGCTGCTGGCGTTGGAACGCAGCTCTAGCTGAGGAGCTTCTGACCGTCTTGGCTTCGACGAACGAGCAATTCAATAGGCTCAAGACGATGATGAAAGTCTTGGCCGATACGAGCCTACACATCAATCAACGCCCATGAACCACTTTCATACATTCGCCAAGAAGAAACTATCCCTTGCAGACAAACGCAGGCTCTTGACGTGGTCTCGGTGGAGCAAGTCGGCCGAGAGGGCTGGAATTGAAAAATTCTTTAAAAACGTACACTGAGAAAGCCGCTTGTTAATCGAGCAAACCTTTACACCCTTGGGCTTTTAGCTGCGGCTTAAGCGCTTTTTCTCGTCACCTCCAGCTTGATTTAGGAGACGAATCCACGCGTCTTTCTCGGACTGTGTTTCCACACGTGTTTTGGGGAATGTCGTGGCGGCATCGGATTATTGGATCATCACCAGAATATTGCGTCCTGCGTTCCATCTCCGACACGAGGGTTGCGCACTTTTTCTCCGGGTATCTTGTTGGAGAATTTCCGAGGTTTCCCCGTCACAGCTTTCTTTTTAGCGTACTTGCCACGCATTGCAGCATGTAACTCTGCCAATGAAATATCGCCACCACCCATCTGTTTGGCGAGAGCTTTGATTGTCATTTCACGCTCGCGACCAACACGCTTTGCTTCTGCCAGTAACTTTTCAACTTCTGCGATTTATTTTGACTTCGATACGATGACGGTTGTGAAGAACTTAATAACCCCTCAGTGAACCACAGAGGACGTCTCCAACAATTTGAAATTGGCTCCACAAGAAATACACTGGTAGGTCTTTAGGTTTGTTTCAATCACTTGAACCGCGGCTCTTGAAGTGGGCATCGAAGTAGTTCCCATCAACTTACCAGATGCGTCTTTGTGGGTTGCAACTGATATTTCTTTCACTGTTGTTTGATGCACACTCCTATCAACCAGTTCGCTCTCGACCACTGGGTGGAACCAATCCGACTTACAAGACGCACAACGCTTGCTACCAATTTTTAAAATTAGCCAGCCCACCACATTAAAGATGATGCATAACCAAAGTGAGCTCATCCACTTTTCTTTTGGGATTTTTAGAAAACTATTGTTAAAAAGAAAATTGGAGATTGAATTCCTTTTCCAATAAATCAAGCCGAAAAGCCCTAACGATAACGCGATCGTCACTGGATCTCTATTCGTAGGTCCTGCGTCCCCCTGATATGCAAGCACCTCACCACAAAAAAGTACCATCACTAGAAAAACAAGACGCATTGGTATCCCCTAAGTAATTTTTTATTTATTTGAAAAGGTGTCAAACCGCTATGTTGCAATGATCCTGCTGACGTGGCCTCAATGAGCGCCTTAAACGAGAGCGCGCACAAAAGAAAAACATATTTAATAAATTTATTTATTTAACCATAATACACCAGGCAGTGTGAATCAAGTGTTATCACCGATTTTCCAGCTGACAAGTTAAACGCACTGATTAATGCGCTGGATAAGTTCAAAGACGTCTTCTCTCCTGACTGGCAGGATTTTGCTTGGTGGGGCTGCGCCGAATTTAGTCGGGTGCCAGACGAAGGCAATATGCGGATGGGCCACGCGTCGTTAGGTGCAGCCCCACCACTCCCCTGCTCATCTCAAGCAGCACCTATCCGGGTATGGGATGAATTTCCTGTGGTGCGGTAACTGAGGAACTCGGGGAGAACCAGCTTCCCCACGGAAGTCCCTAATGCGGCACTTGGGTCGACTCTCAATGCCCATGCAGATTATGGCGACTCCACTAAACGCCAGATTGCCAAATCAGTGATCACACCAAGTTCCAGCGCCTTGACCTGAAGCCCCTCACACCCAAGCGGTCGACGCGGCTCTCTGCCATCACATATGAACGCCCTCGCATCTCCGGAAATCTTGGCATCCGGATGCAGGAACGCCACCATGCCCCTGTTGTATTCGATATTGATCCAGCGCTGGACTAGTTCCTCGTCCGCTTTACCATCTGAGTATTTGATAATCCATGCGTACAAACCCAGTCGGTGAACATCCTGTCTGTTGAGATGGCCCGCACCATCATAGTGGCCATGGAATCCGACGAAAGTTTTCTGCAAACCCTGGTCATCGGAAAACCGGCGCTCCTTGCCACCCAAGAACATGCGTGAACACGATGAAATGCAGTAACCCGACACCACCGTCAAGAGACCCTTCTCACGGATCAGTGCGCCGACCTGATAACCGGTTGGCGCATGGCCGCCATTTGAGTTCCTCAGAATGACTGTCTTGATGTCCGGATGCATTCCCATGGCGCCTTTAAACCGCGCTAAATCCCCCAGCACGACAGGCCCGGACATGGTCACAACGGCACCCGAAACAGACACCTCCATGGCAGTTGCCGACAGCGGCAACTGCATCAGCACAAATCGAGAAAGGAAACCGAGAAACCGCATCATCGATGCAATCCTTTCAGATCTGCTGTGGATAGATTTGATTATCCGAGCCTCTGCATGAACGTATTTGGTGCAGCGCCACAGCCCTCGTCTACAAGCAGCTTTTTACTGAAGGAATCGCTGATTAAGGCAGAAGAGCGTAAATGCGTGCCAAATGCCGACTTGAGAATTTATATAACCCCCGGCCCAAGGCATTTCAAAAACGAAGGGGGCCTTTCCTATATCGACGGGGGTGGGACTGCGCCGAATTGAATCGGGTGATGGCTAGGCCAGTATGCGGAGGTAGCCGATCGACCACGCGGTTTAGCGGCAATAAGTATTCATTTTAGTGCCTTTAGTGCTCTTGCCTGGGGGGCATGGCGTGCATTGCCCCGCACCCGCCGACGAATACGTATTGACGGGACACTGTTCACAAGCTCTATAATCTGTAACAAGTCGATTCCCGGGGTTAAACAGTCCCGCCTGGCAAGCCACGGTGGAAAGGCTAACCTTAGGACCTGGTCTCTCAGTGACCCGACCAGGGCCCGGGTAGACGCACGTGGTTGCCCCTCTGTTGTTTCCGCCTGTATTACCGAGCATGCCGAGGGCGCACGGCAGGCAATCCTTCCCGTCGGCACTAGCATGCCCAGCATCGCAAGCGACACACGTCGTTCCCCTTGGGGTTTCTTTGGCACCAAGGTTATTTTTATTTATATATCCGCCATACGCATTAGCACGCGTAGCCGAGCCGGGATTACAGACCACGCCGGCGGCAGGAGTCGGTGAGGGTGCCGCAGCGGCAGGAGCTGATGCGAGCAACAACATCCCCATCAAGATCAAGGCCGACAGGTTAGAACAGAATCTCGTCAATCTACTCAGAAACGTTGTTGGTTTATTGGCAAGTTGCATGACATTCCTTATCAGTGTCGGTGACGTTGGTTGAAATAAGTACGTATTAATGGCCGAACTAAATCCGCTTCTTCGCCATGCGTGCCGCTTCCAGCGCAGCGTTCAACTGCTCGGCCGGTATCGCCCCGTAAAAGATCTCGCTGCCCACCACCAGCGCCGGCGTACCTTGAATGTTCAGATCGGCTGCCAGCTTGCGTACCTCGTTGATCGCATTGTCCGACTTGGCCTTGTCCGCATCGCTGACACCTAGCTTCGCCTGAAGTTTCTGCAGAAGCGCCGCATCCAGCGCCTGCGACAGCAGGTCGTGATGCAGTGCGACCCGTTTGTCCCGTGGCGTTGCCAGGATCAGCCGTGCCGCCTCCAATGAATCCGGCCCCAGAATCGGCAGGTTCTTCACCAGCACCCGCACATCCGGGTTGGCCTTGACCGCCTCGTCAATCACCGAGGCCATCTGCTTGCAATAGCCGCAGCGGTAATCAAGAAACTCGATCACCGTCACTTTGCCAAGCGGATTTCCCAGCACCGTGGCCCCTTGCTCCGAGGCAATGACTGCACCGAGCTTGCCGATCAGGGCCTTGGCGTGTCGCGCCTTGGCGGCGGCTTCTTTCTTCTCCAGCGCCATCAGCGCGTCACGAACCAGCTCAGGACGTTCGCGTAGCAGTTTTTGAACCGCCTGCTCTATCGCTTTTGAGTCGACAGAGCTGCTCTGGGCTACAGAAGCCGCTGAAAAGATCCCTGCCGCCACAAACAGCGCCACAGCGCAACAAACCCCGCGCCATGCGGCGGTGGCGAGGGCAGCCGCAGACCGGCCAATCAAGTTCTTAGTAGTCGACATTATATTAATTGTAATATTTTTTATCGTTTGTATCAGAAAAAATATTTAAAAATGGCCGCCCACGTCACTCCTAAAGACAGCGCCACAGTCATTTACTTCTGCAAAAACCGGGGCCAAAACCGCTTGGTACGGGGTGGGTGGTTTCTTGGTCTATAGAAATGCAGACTCGTTCGTCCGGATCACAGTGCAAGGCTGTGCGACGGAGGAGGTCAATCTATTCGGGTGGGTGCCCCGTGGGTGCAGTGCTAACTGGCAGGATTTTTCTTGCGGGTGGGGACTGCGCCGAATTGAATCGGGTGATGGCTAGGCCCATACACGGTGGTCTTCAAGGCTTGGTTACTGAGAACCGGTTCAACCAGATATGGGACTATGTGAAAAATAGGATATCCGCCAAACCTGATTGATTTTTGCAAAGCCCGTGGGGGAATAAGCG
>CANJRC010000102.1 GCA_947476535.1 Betaproteobacteria bacterium | reverse complement strand
CGCGCGCAGGACGATCGCTGGGGTTCGGTGCTGATGCAGGGCATCGTGCCCAAGTTCCCCAAGCGCGACCACAAGATCAAGCATGCCGGCCGCGACCGCGGGGCCGACAACACGGCGGTCTACGCCGAAGCGATGGGCTTCACCGAGGCTGACATCGAAGCTTTCAAGCGCGACGGTGTGATGTAGGGAGGGCGATGACCTGCTCTACAATGGCAGGCGCCCATTGGTGACAAATAACACCAATAGCACCCGATGCTATTGGCTGTATCGATAAAATACTGACAGCATAAAGCGATTTTTCTGGCGCCATGCCGGCGCCGCAACAAGCAGCGCCGGCGAGCGTGCGTAGCAGGCGGCGCGATCCCACCACAAGCAGCGCCGGCGAGCCTGCATAGCAGGCCGCGCGATCCCGCTAGACCGGCGCCACGCGCGTCAGGAAATCGACCGCCGCATTGGCAAAAGCGTCGTTGCGGTCACCGGCCACCATGTGCCCCGCATCGCTCACGTGAACGTACTCGCTGTGCGGGCACAGCGCGAGAAAGGCCCTGGCACCCTCCTCGCTCAGCACATCGGACAGGCCGCCGCGCACGAGTAACGTGGGCAGGCGCAGCTTGGTGGAGCACTCGCGCAGGCGCGCTTCGCGCTCCATCACGCGGCGCGTGACCCCGAGCCGCTTCGGATCCCAGTGCCAGACATACTTGCCGTTGGGCGCAATGCGCACGTTCTTGGCCAGGCCGTCGAGGTTGCGCGGCCGTTTGCGCTGCGGCTGGTAATTGGCGATCGCCTCGGCCACCTCTTCCAGTGAGTCGAAGCCCTCGGGCCGCTGCTCCATGAAAGCGCGCACCTTGTCCGCGCCTTCCTTTTCGATGATGGGGCCGATGTCGACCAGCACCAACGCATGCGCATCGACATGCCCGCCGCCCACCGCGCCCAGGCTCACCGCACCACCCATGGAAGCGCCGATCAGCACCGGACGCCGGCCGCCCAGTGCCTTGATCACGTTCTGCAGGTCGCGAATCTGCATGTCATCGCCATACACGCCCTCGGGCGACCAGTCGGAGTCGCCGTGTCCCCGCGCGTCGTAGGCAATCACATGGTAGCCGGCCGCGCCCAGCGTCTCGCCCGAACCCTTCCAGGCGTGTCGCGTCTGGCCGCCACCGTGCATCAGGAGCACCAGCGGCCCCTCGGGGTTGCCCCAGGAGTCGCCGGCAATGAAGACGCCGTCCGCGCCCTCCCATCGGTGCATAGGTGCAGGTGTGCCGGGAAGTCGTGTCAGTTTCATCGTCGTGCCCATTCGCTGGATTGGATTTTCGCATTGCGCAGATGTATCTGAGATTAATCAGCCTCGACGCATTGGTCAATGTTTGAGAAGAAGTACACGATCTGCACCACGTGACGGCGACGCCGCATTGCGATGCACGAGGGTGCCGATGCAATACGTTTTTTGCCAAAGGTTTTCTGATACGATCTTTCACACCCCCGCGTTGTACCCCAGTCACGGCGCTACATCGAAAGATAGTCCGAACAAGGGGGCATAGCCCCCTTGCATATCCCCCGCTTCAGAGGGAAGCCTGGAAGTATCGCGGTTCAATTCAACAGTTTTCCACGGCTCTCCCCGAAAGGAACTCGTATTCACAGCGCAGCAACTCCGCGCGTCACCCGCTGGGCCCTGCTATTCCCGCTGGCCTGCGTGGTCATCCAGGGCGGGCACACCGTCATCTCGAAAATGTCGGCAACGGTGGTCTCACCCGAAGCCATTTCCTGCTACCGCTGGATCGTGGCGGTGGCCGTGCTGACACCATTCATGGCGCGCAGTTTCGTGCGCGAATGGCAGGCCATCCGCAAGCATCTCGGTCGCCTCGCCATCCTTTCCTTCATGGGCCTGGTGGTCTACCAGGCGCTGGTCTACGTGGCCGCCCAATCGGCGACCGCAACCAACATCGCCATCATCGGCGCCCTCGCGCCCCTGGTCTCCGTGGGTTGGGCAGCGCTGCTGCTGCGTTATCGTCCGGGCCCGGTGGTGTTGTTCGGTTGCGCACTGTCGCTCATCGGCATCCTCGAACTGGTGCACAAGGGCAGTCCGCTGGCGGTGTTCTCGCACGCGCCCGACCTGAGCGACAGCCTGGTCCTCGTCGGCGTGGGGTTCTATTCGCTGTATGGCGTGCTGGTCCGGCGCTGGAAGCTGCCCATCCCGGCACAGCCCATGTTCTACGCACAGGCGCTGCTCGCCCTGCTCATCACCATCCCCGGCCCGCTGATCGGTACTGCAACGCCGATCACGTCGGCCAACGCCTGGATCGTGCTCGCGGCTGGCGTCGCCGGCTCGGCGGCCGCGCCCTTCCTGTGGATGAAAGCGATGCAGACGGTCGGGCCGGTGACCAGCGGCCTGTTCACCAACCTGAGCCCGCTCATCACCACCGCCATCGCCATTGCCTACCTGGGCGAAGCGCTCGAGGCGTACCACATCATCGGCGCCGCGCTCATCATCGGCGGCGTCATGCTCGCCCAGACGGAGACGCTGCGCCAGGCCACATGATCACCAGAGTTGACGGCCCGCCAGGGATTGGTTCACGCCAAGGGCGCGAGCAAGGCGCATTGTGCCTCGTCCAGGAAGCACCATTCGCCGGGCTTCAGACCCAGATCGTCGAGTGCAAGGCGGCCGATGGCCGTGCGCGCGAGCCCGTCGCAGTGATGACCGGCGGCCACCAGCATGCGCTTGACCTGGTGGTACTTGCCCTGGTCGAGCACGATCCGTAGTCGGTGCGTGTCCAGTTGCTCGCAGGCGAGCGCCGCCAGCATGTCGGGCTCATCGGCCAGCTTCACACCCGACAGCAGCTGCGCGACGAGTTGCGGCGTGACCGGGTCATGCGTGGTGGCCACGTAGGTCTTGGGCACGTGATGCTTGGGCGAGGACTGCCGGTGAATGAAAGTGCCGTCGTCGGACAACAGCAACATCCCGGTGGTGTCGTGATCGAGCCGGCCGACGGGCTGGGTATTACGCAAAATGAACGGCTCGAGCAATAGCGACAGCACGCCCGGGTGATGGCTCGGCTTGCGCGAGCACTCGTAGCCCGCCGGCTTGTTCATCGCGAGATAAACATATTCCCGGCAAGCCCATGGCCGGCCATCGACAGACAGTACAAGCGCCTCGGGCTGAAAGTAGTTCGAGAACTCCGTTACCACCTCGCCGGACAGGCTGACCTTGCCATCGGCAATCATCTGCTGGCACGCCTTGCGCGTCCCGAAGCCCTGCGACTGCAGGATCTTGTCGAGCGTCATTTTCTTCATTGGAAGCATGGGCACACTGTATCGGATGAACGGGGGGCATGGCGTGCAAATGCGCCGTAATCCGGAATTCCCAGGATAAAAAACAAAGCGGGTTCGCCAAAGCTAGCCCCCGAAATTCTGGTAGGCGCACCAAGTAACCCCGCCGGGCGCAAAAGCATCCGAATCAAGGCACGCCGGATCCTTTGTGCTCGCGCCACACCAGAAGCGATGCAGCCTTTGAGGCGGGCATGCCAATTGCGACGCCTGCGGCCAGGGCCAAGGCATTCGCCGCAACGATGATGCCATCGTGATAGGTGCTGAGTCCGTCGCCCATCCGGGCTGTTCTCGCGTCAACGGATGCGCCCGCAAGCCCCTCCTGCTCGACAATTGCGAGTGCGGCAATCCCGCTCTGGTCCAAGCCCATTCCCCCGTCCGAGCAGATGAACCCGAACGGTTGCACGCGCCTGATGTAGGGCAGCGAGCTTCGCCCGGTGACCCCCGCAGTCACCAGCACATTGCGCGCATCTTCAGGCGTGCCGAACGCAATGGAATCCACACACACGACCTGCCTGTTGTCCGGGCCGGCCTCAACGAGGCTGCGGTTCGTCACCTCGCCCGCGCCCGGAGATTTGGGATCGCTCTCCAACAGCTTGTGCGCCGCCTCCCGTCCGCGCATCCCCTTTACCACGCCGCAGTCCAGTGCCGGGCGGTTGCAGAAACTCACCACGCCACGGTCGTAGATCTCGACACCAGCTCCCAGGTGCACGGTCATCACGTCCACTGTGACAGCGGGAATATTGAGTGCCTCGAGGTACCACAGCCCGGCGATTGCCGCGCCCTGCGGGCCTACACCGCAGTCGATGGACATCACCGCGCGCGGCCGATGCTCCGCCAGAAAACGGGCCGGTAACACGCCGCAATAGGAGGAATTCACCACCACATCACGGTCGCGGTTGCTTTCGTCGACGTGATACGCGGTATCCATGGCAACAATGCGCCCGCGCGGCCCCGAATGCAATACGGTCTGCCTGTCATTATTCATGAACTCATCCTTGATCCGCTCACGCAGGGAACTGCACTCTCGCTGCTTTGGCTTGGCACCTACAGGCGATCGAAGATCACCGGATAGTCGTCGTATCGGTCTTGAGCGCTATTGACCAGCACCGGCGGGTGCTGCGGGTCCTGGCGAATCCCTGCCTTGTAGAGCGCATTGATCAGCTTGTACTGTGAGCCGACGCTTTCCTGGTCCAGCCCGCCCTTGGACATGGTGACCATCGGCTGTCCCAGGCAGAAATGGGCCCCCGCACCGAAGGCCAGCCCGTAGGCCCGCACCATCGGGGCCAGGGTGCGACCGGGATTGAATGACTCGGCATCCCGACCGAAAGCCTTGGGATCCCGGTTCACCTTCACCAGGTCGAGCGCCACCAGTTCGCCCGGCTGGAATTCACGTCCACTGGAGAGCTTCGCGTGCGCCAACGGGCTGCGGATCAGTGCCGGCGCCGGAGGATGCAGCCGCAAGGTCTCGTCCATGGCCTTCTGGAAAACCTTTTTGTCCTCGATATTGAGGGGAGCATCCTTGTGCGCGACATTCCAGGCGCTGAGCTCGTCCACAAAGTTGGTGACAAGGCCGGCATTATTCAGTGTGGAGGCCACGATGAACAGGATGGACTCCCGGATCGCCTGTTCCCTATCCGGGCCATTATCTTGTGCATTGCGGGCAAGGATGGTCAGCAGGTCAGGACGCAGCTTGTCCTCCTGCAGTTTTCCTGTCGCCACATCCGCGACCTGGCGCAGGCGTTCGGCCCACGCCGCATCGAAGAAGCGTTTGAGGAAAGCCTCGCGTGCCTCCTGGGCTTCAGCCAACACTTCTCGATGATCCCGCCGAGACCATTCGACCGTTGCCCCGTCGATGAACAAGCGAAGCTCCCTCAGCAACTCTTGCTCATCTTCCTCGTTCGCAAGCGGTCCAATTCCGATGATGTCGGCGCCGATGCGAAGAAAAACGCTCCGCACGAAATCCACCAGGTTGGTGCGGACAAGCCGGTCGGCTCCGCGCCGTTTTGCCGTGCGCTCCAGCGTCTCGCGAATTGCAGGCTCGAAGATTTGGACATCATAGTGTGCCAGCGCCGGACGACTGACCAGCCGGGCGAGGCGCCTGCGATAGGTGGTATGTGCGTCACCATCCAGTGTGATGATAGTGTCGCCGATCAGCTCCTTGCTCTCCATCTTGGAGGCCTGCAGGAAGCTTGGGGTCCTGAGAATTTCATCCGCTTCCATATAGTCGGTGATCCAGGTCATTTTTTGCGTCAATGGAGTCGCGGCGATGTTCAAAGTTGTGTCTCCCGTCAATGATGAAATCGAGTTGCGTACTTCGCCAACTACTCCGGACTGTTCCGGTAAATTGATGGATTCGTGATGCGTTACAGCATAATAGAACTTCAACAGCCGGAAACAATGAGTTTCCAGTCGCATGAGAGAGCAGGGGTCGCCACGCATTGACTACCGGCCTGCATCGCGTCGACACAGGTTTCATCCGTGCACCAGGGGTTCGCTCCGGAAGCCACGCAGATAGCATTGGCACGGAACCTCCTGGAACAGAAGAAGCAGGCCGAACTGCAAGGCCAACGCGCACTTGTCGTCGATGGCCGCACCGTTGAACAGCCTGTGCTGATTCAGGCGGAAAGGCTGTTGCGTCGTGCAGGCTTGGAATTATGACGACCTTCACCCCGCATATCAGCGTGGCATGGCCCTGAGTGCCGTG
Organism: Betaproteobacteria bacterium; assembly: GCA_947476535.1. Lineage (GTDB taxonomy): Bacteria > Pseudomonadota > Gammaproteobacteria > Burkholderiales > SG8-39 > CAIYPG01. Next base: position 8,469 of record CANJRC010000102.1, on the reverse strand, counting down.
CCTGCGCGAGTCACCGAAGGCGGATCGGCTAAAATGCCTCCATGACAACTCCCCGCAACCACCAAACCATTGAGTCCGACGAGGCCGTCACCATCAATGAGCCGCGACTCTGGGTTCAGAAGGGTTGGACCGCTCGAGTTATTAAGAATGAAGACGATGACGGTTGGGCGGTTGAAATGCTCCTGGCTGGCCAGTCAGAGCCCGCACTCACTGGCCCCTGGACCATGGGCCGTGATAAAAAGAATCCAAAACCGCTCGACATCAACGCCTTTAATACCCTGGTCAAAACGGCATCCGAGGTAGTGCTCCGTCACGAGCAGCACATGAAGGCGTTACGGCACAAAACAATTGCCATAACGGTTAACAACCAGAAGATCAATATCTCTCTTGATATTGAGTCCGATGAAGACGATCCACACGCGCTGCTGAGCGCTTACGATTTGGATGGCACCCAACTGGCGAAGGTAAAGGTCAGGCCGGACTTCCAGTTAAATTCCAGCAGCGCACATGCTTGGATAGAAAGTCGCTTCAGCAAACCGAAGTGAGTGTGTTTCGAGTCACATTGTCGCTGCGCTGAAGATCCGCCCCTGGCGGACTGAGTTGTCCGATAGCTTTCTGCCAATCTACTTTATCGGCAAAATTGCCATGGCCCGCGCGTCACCTTTCCGAGCGGCCTGAATAGCACGCCAAATCCGTTGTGGTGATGCCGGCATGTCGAAGTGCGTGACGCCGACTTGCCTCAATGCATTGATTACCGCATTCATCAGAGTCGGCACAGCACCGGTCATTCCTGCCTCACCGACACCTTTGGCACCCAAGGGATTTGCCAAGGTAGGCACTGGGAAATCCACCAGCCGCGGCTCCACAAAATCACCTGCGCGAGGCATGGCATAGTCCATGAAACTTCCGGTCAGCAACTGGCCGGTTTCAGGGTCGTAGACGGAGTGCTCCCCAAAGACATGCCCTGCGCCTTGGGCAATTCCGCCGTGCATCTGCCCCTCGACAAGTTGGTGATTGATGATGTTTCCCGCATCATCAGCTCCGACGTAAGAGGCTATATTCACGGCACCGGTTTCTGGATCGATCTCCACTTCGGCGATATGGCAACTGTTGGGAAAGGTGGAGCCGAATTTCCCCGCGCCGGTGGTGTCCAAGGGGTGAGGGGATTGGCTGGCATACCGGCGAATAAGCGTACTCATAGAAATCGTCCGGTTTGTGCCGGCGATACGGTATTCGCCATCAAGAAATTCAATATCGGCAGCTGCGGCCTCCAACGCGTCGGCTGCAAGCGCTTTGCCCTTTTCGATCACGGTCAGGGAAGCTATTTGGCAGACGCTGCCAATGGCGAGCATGGTGCGCGAGCCTCCGGCGCTGTTGCCTGTCAGGCGTATGCCTGGCTCACCACTGCGCACTCGAATGCTCTCCAGAGGAACTCCCAGCACGCCGGAAACTACCTGAGCAAAACTGGTCTCATGGCCTTGGCCCTGCGACTGCGCGGCCGCGTAAACGGCAATGTTTCCCTCCGCATCGAACTGCAGCTTGACTTCATCCGTGGGCGCAAATCCCGCCCCCGTACCTTCGACGAATGTGGCAATACCCAAGCCCCGAAGCTTGCCTTCCCGCGCGGAGTCTTGCCGCCGTCGTTCGAAACCGTCCCAGTTCGACAGTTCCAGCGCCTTGTCGAGAACACCCTCGAAATCGCCGCAGTCGTACACCGTTCCATTCGCCGCCGTATACGGAAACATATCGCGCTTCACCATATTACGGCGACGCAGTTCCACGGGATGAATGCCGATCTCGTTGGCGGCCTGGTCGATCAGGCGCTCCAGAATATACGAGGTGACCGGGCGTCCTGCACCACGATAAGCAGTCGTGGGGGCCGTGTTGGTCAACACGAGCTGGGCGCGCGCATACAGCACCGGAACGTCGTATACCCCGGTGATGCACAGCAAGGTGCTTTTTGTGGGAACAAATGCACCACTCAAGGAAACATAGGCGCCAAGGTTTGAGACGAAGGAGAAACGCATCGCGAGAATGCGGGCTGAAGCGTCCAGCGCCAACTCACCAGCGACGACAGTGTCGCGCGCCTGGTCGTCCGCAAGGAATAGTTCAGAGCGCGTACTCGTCCACTTTACTGGCCGGCCCAGTTTTTTGGCGGCAAGGAGCACCGCGCAATATTCCGGGTACACGCTGGAACGCACGCCAAAGCCGCCGCCTACATCACCTGCTACCACTTCCAGTTTGTCATCCGGTATCCCGGTGATCAGCCCCAACTGCACTCGCTGGTTCCTCACCCCCTGACTGCAGCAGTAAAGCGTGTGGAGATCCTTTGCTGAATCATAGGTAGCGGTACAGGACCGCGGTTCCATTGGATTGCATACCACCCGAGTGTTGTCCACCGTGAGTTGGACCACATGAGCCGCCGCAGCAAACGCTGCCTGCGTCCTGCTTTCGTCTCCAATGGCGTAGTCCAGGACCAAGTTGTTCGGCGCGAGCGCATGCAGTTGGGGTGCACCGGGCTTGAGTGCTTCGGCGGCGATGGTGACTGCCGGTAATTCCGCGTATTGAACCCTGATTAACTCGGCGGCATCCTGAGCCACCGCAGGGGATACCGCAATGACACAGGCGACGCACTCGCCAACAAAGCGTACACGACCGTCTGCCAGTATGGTCTTGAAAGCGCATTTCATTTCTTGACCATCGCGGCCAGGCCCCGGGTTCATGGCGGGAATGACGCCGAATCCGGCCGCCTTGACATCCGCACTGGTCAGAATCGCCAGTACACCCGGGAACGCCAAAGCAGCCGCGCTATCGATAGAAGCAATGACTGCGTGCGCCCGATCTGACCGCACAAATACCGCATAGGCCTGCTCCGGGAAATTCCAGTCTGAGGCAAATCGCCCCTGCCCTGTTAGGAGCCGATAGTCTTCGAGACGTCCTCTAATTTCGCTCATTGCGCAAACCTCTATGCAATCGTTCAATACGACAATTCACGCCCCGCTCCATGCGCGCGCTTTTGGCTACCCCAATCCTCTGGGTTCATGAGTTGGTGTTCATCGTCATTAGCCCCTGTCACAATCAGCACTGCCCGTAGCCATACTCATGGCTCTCACTTTCCAGCCACCTGAAATATCCGCGAATACCCCTAAAGCGCCACTTGGGGATTTTTAGGAGCGTCGCCCGTTCACCTCGGAATATTCTGCGCTTGGTTTGTTTCATCGGGGGCGAATTTAAAGATACCGGTGGAAAGATAGTTCACCCCTTCCATGATTTCTTTGACCGCGCCGTGCATAACAATCCGAGGAGATACATCCCCTCAATTGGTACATGAGCTCTTAGGATGCATGAGCTACCAGGAACAACCGAGAGACGGATAGGACTGCCATATGCGTGGGAGTGGTGCGCCCGGAGGGATTTGAACCCCCTACCCCTTGGTTCGAAGCCAAGTGCTCTATCCAAATGAGCTACGGGCGCAGTTTGACCTCAATAATGCAGTACAGCGACATATCGAAAATGTAACCCCGGCCTGACGCCAAGGGTCTTGAAGAAGCGACCCTCTGCCTGGAGCAGGCCGCGTGGAATATGGTAGACCGCGCGGGATTCGACCCTGTGACCAACGGATTAAAAGTGGACCGCTATGCGAAGTTTGCAACAGAGCATTTAGCGGTTGCGGCATCCCGGATCGAAACCGGGCGTGGGTCCAACGTGGGGCAATTCCCCCACGTTTCCCCCACGGTCAGTAAAACGAAAAGGGCCTAGCCGAAGCTAAGCCCTTGGAAATACTGGTAGGCCGTGCGGGATTCGAACCTGCGACCAACGGATTAAAAGTCCGCTGCTCTACCAACTGAGCTAACGACCCACATCTCCTTTCGGAGAGGGCAGATTTTATTATGCGCGTCGCTACAGCGTCAATGAAACTGCAGAGAAATCACCTCATTTGGCCCAAATAACCCGACAAATTTCTGCCAACTGGCGTTCGGCGACGATTGGAAGCAATCAGGCGTTGCGATACTGCCACTTCATCGTCACCACCTGGCCTGCAATGATCGACAGCAGGGTCAGGAACGAACCGATTGCAAGCGTCGACATGCCGGCAAGGCCCTGGCCGATAGTGCAGCCGAGCGCGAGCACGCCGCCGAACCCCATCAAGACGCCACCAAGCATGTGGTTGAGCAAATCGCGCGCATCGCGAAAACTCTCCAGCCTGAGCCTGCGGGTCGCTGCGGCGTAAACGAACGATCCCGCACACATGCCCAAGGTGGTGGCAATGCCCAGCGTCACGATCCTGGACTTATCGGTCCAGAGCATGAGCAATTCGAGAAAATACGCCAGCGGTGACACGAAGGACAGCGACTCCATACGCCCACTGTTGGTGGCGTAGAACTTCTCTTCGAGCGACTGCGGGTCTTCCATGACGTGTCCCACCGCCCCGGACAGGTACCAGGTCGCCACGATCACCCCGCCGGCCACCAGCGCGCCGAGCAGGTTGTCGAACGTGCGGAATTCGCGCGAACGCAAGGCGAAGAACAACAGTCCGCCGCCCAGCAGAAGTGCCGACGCTGCGAGCACCGTCCCGCGCGCCACGCCGGTGCCTACTGCGACGAGACTGGGCAAGTCCTGCGCCACCGCCAGTTTGATCGACACGGGGTCGATGGCCCCGACGCGAAATACGGCCAGCAGCCCGCGCAAGCTCATGTAGGCCGTAATGGCCATGATGATGGCTACCACCAGCGACTTCAGGTTTCCTGTACCGATGCGCAGCAAAGTCTTGCTGCCGCACCCGGACGCCAGCGTCATGCCCACCCCGAATAGGAGACCGCCGACGACATGCGACAGCCAGGTCAGGGTGGATGGCGTGTAGATGCTCTTCGAGACATCGATCAAGCCCGCGAGCTGCAGGCCGGAGGTACCAAGGATGGCAACGCCGAGCGCCATCAGCCACATGCGCATGCGGTTCCAGTCATCCATGACCACGATGTCGGAAATCGCGCCCATGGTGCAGAAATTCGTGCGGTTGGCCACTGCCCCGAACAAAAAGGCAAGCGCGAACCCTCCCCACACCACGGCAGACGCCAGTTGCGCCGGAACGGCTTCATTCATGTCACGACATCCTCGAAAAATTGGGGCCGTTGGTCCTCACACCCGGCAGCCCTAGCGATAGCGCGTCGGGTCGGCAATACCGGCTGCCACAAATCCCGCCCTCCGCAGGCGACACGCATCACACTGCCCGCACGCCTCACCCAGATCACTCGCCTGGTAACACGACACCGTCATGGCGTAGTCCACGCCCAACTGAACACCCAAGCCAATGATGTCATGCTTGCCCAGGCGCAGCAGCGGGGTGTGCAGCCGGGTCCGTCGCCCTTCGATCCCGGCACGCGTCGCAAGATTGGCCAGGGTCTCGAACGCCTGCATGAACTCCGGACGACAGTCCGGATAGCCGGAGTAGTCTACCGAGTTGGCGCCGAAAAACAGGTCCTGCGCGCCCAGCACCTCCGACCATGCCAGCGCCAGCGCCAGAAACAGCGTGTTGCGCGCAGGAACATAGGTAACCGGAATCACGCCCGCCTTCGGGCCGCCCGTCGGGATGGCGATCGCGCGATCGGTCAGCGCGGACCCGCCGAATGCCTGCAGGTCGAGCGCGACGACGCGGTGCTCGGCGGCGCCGAGCGCCTTTGCCACCTTGCGCGCCGCATCGAGCTCGGCCTGGCTGCGCTGGCCGTAATCCACCGACAGGCAATGGCATGCATAGCCATCGGCGCGTGCCTTGGCGAGCACGGTGGCCGAATCCAGCCCACCGGATAGAAGAACGACGGCCTTGGTCACGGGAAAAGCGCTCTGGTATGCGCTCTGATACGCGCTTTGATACGAAATTCGTCGCCTGGCACGAAACTTCGCTACACGCTAACGCTTGGCCAGGCGCTGCTTCGCCTGCTCTGCCGCGGGGCTGGTCGGGTAGCGCTTGACGAGCTGCTGCAACGATTCACGCGCCGCTTTCACGTCACCGGTTTCCAATTGCGAGCTGGCAATGTTGAGCAGCGCATCCGGCGCCTTGGCATTGTCGGGCCAGGTCTGAAGCAGCTTCTGCTGCGCCGCAATCGCGCTCTTGAAATCGCGCAGCGCGTAATGGGCGTTGCCAATCCAGTACTGGGCGCTCGGCACCAGCGGGCTGGCGGGAAAGCTCGACATGAAGCCCTGGAAGGCGGCAATCGAAGCCCCGTAGTTTCCCTGCTTGAACTGGCTCAGGCCGGCTTCGTAGGTTTCCTTTTCCTTGGCCGCTTCGCGCTCGGGCGCGGTCAGTTTTTCCTGCACCTGCGCCTGCGCCTGCTCCAGCTTCGCCTGCGCCTGCTCGGTCCTGCGGAGTCGTGCATCCAGGTCGACGTACAGGTCGCGTTGCCGCCGCTCGATGGTCTCGGTCTGGTTGACCAGCACTTCGACCTGTCCACGCAGCTTTGCCATGTCCTGGCGCAGGGCGTCAATCAGCGCGGAGAGTTCCAGCAGCGCGCGGCGGTCCTGCACGGCCGCCTCCAGCTTGCCCAGGCGCTCGTCGGCAGCACGCTGGCTGATCTCGACCTGGCGCTTGAGGCTGTCGATGCGCGCGCGCGCCTCCTCGTCATCGAACAAGGCGCCGTGCGCGAGCGGCGCCATGAAGGACAAATGGGCGCACAACACCACCAGAAGAGCGAAACTGGCGCGCGACGGCGACCCTGCGGATATGTGCAATGTCCGGCCCATGACGTCCCTCCGCCGCCTAGAACTCGCCCGAATGCAGCAGGTCGCTGCGCCGGTTCTGCGCGTAGCAGGCATCCGACTGCTCTTCGCAACGCGACTTCTCCTTGCCCAGGCTCACCGCTTCCACCTGGCTCTCCTGCACGTTCATCAACACCAGCGCGCGCTTGACCGCCTCGGCGCGCCGCTGCCCCAAGGCCAGGTTGTATTCCCGCCCGCCGCGCTCATCCGTGTTGCCCTGCACCAGCAGCTTCGCGCCGCGATTATCGGCGAGGTACTTGGCATGAGCGCGCAACACGAGCTGGAACTCTTCCTTGATCGCGTCGCTGTCGTAATCGTAGAAGATCGAGCGCTTGGACAGGATGTTGTTGGGATCCTTCAACGGGCTGAGCGTCGTGACGCCGGTGCCGCTCGGCGCAATCGGCTTCGAGGTGACGCCGCCGGACTGCGAGGGTGCCGCGGAAGGCGTGCCGGATACCGCAGGCGCACTCGTCGCGGCACCTGGCGTGCGCTCTTCGACGGCTGCCTTGCCGTCCTCCTTCACGGCCTGGCTGCCACAACCCACCAGTAATGCGAATACGGTTCCGGCCAGGGCCATGCGTATCGTTTTTTTCATCGTCATTCCTCAGTTCGGTCGGTTGTACCGCTCAGTACTGCACACCCTGCAATCAGAATCCATCGCCTGCCACGCTAATTGCCCAGGAACGGTCCCCAGGCTGGCTCGCGCACATCGGCCGCCTGCACTGTCAGGCGCTGGCGAAAACGCCCGTCGCTCGACACTGCGGCAAGCACGCCACGTCCGTTGATTTCGCTTGCGTACAGGATCATGCGCCCGTTCGGGGCGAAGCTGGGAGATTCGTCACGCTGCGTATCGGTCAGCAACTGCACCTGGCCGCTGGCAATGTCCATCGCCGCCAGCTGGAAGCGCCCGCTGATGCGCGTGATATAGACCAGGGTCTTGCCGTCCGGGCTGAGCCGCGGCGACACGTTGTAGTCGCCCTGGAACGTGACGCGCGCGGCGTCGCCGCCTGCCGCGGACATGCGGTAGACCTGCGGGCTGCCGCCACGATCTGAGGTGAAGTAGATCAGCTGTCCATCCGGCGAATAGAAGGGCTCGGTATCGATGGCGCTCGAAGTCGTCAGCCGTCGTGCCGCGCCACTGCCATCCGGATTGATGACGTAGATCTGGGAGCCGCCGTCGCGCGACAGCACCAGCGCGAGCTGCTTGCCGTCGGGCGACCACTTCGGCGCGGAATTGGACCCCTTGAAATTGGCCACTGTTATCTGCTTGCCGCCGAGCAAGTCCTGCACGTAGACCACCGGCTTCTTCAGCTGAAAGGACACATAGGCGAGGCGCGTGCCGTCCGGCGACCAGGATGGCGACAGGATCGGCTCGGGTGAGGCCAGCACCGTTTGCGCATTCTGCCCGTCGGAGTCGGCCACCTTGAGCTCGAAGCGCCCCTGCTGCTTGACCACGTAGGCGATGCGCGTCGACGAGACGCCGCGCTCCCCGGTCAGCTTTTCATAGATGAAATCGGCAATCTTGTGGGCGGTCAGCCGCATTTGCGCCGCGGTAAGCGTGTAGGCCACACCGCCCAGTTGGGTCTGCTTGTTGACGTCGAGCAGGCGAAAGCGCACCTCGAAGCGCCCGTCAGGCAGGCGATTGACGCCGCCGATCACGATGGCATCGGCCGTGCGATTGCGCCAGTCGGCAAAATTGATCTGCGATGGCTCGGTCGG
>CANJRC010000101.1 GCA_947476535.1 Betaproteobacteria bacterium | reverse complement strand
CTCTCCCGTGCACCTCGAATCCTTTGGCCGCAGCCAGCGTCATTTGCTTCATCGTCATCCACATCCCGTTCGGTTACTCTCTCCATTCATAACGCGTGAGCGTCATGATGGGCAGACCGCACAAGGGACTTATTCAGTGTTTCCCTAGGCGTGCACCACCTCCTCAAGCACCAGCGCCAGCGCCTGGTCCACGTTCTCCAGCCAGTGGAAGGCCATGGCCGCGCGGGTCTCGGCTGGAATCTCGTCGTAGTCGCGCTTGTTGCGCGCAGGTAGCATCACCTGCTTGATGCCGGCGCGATGCGCGGCCAACACCTTCTCCTTGATGCCGCCCACCGGGAGCACCAGGCCGCGCAAGGAGATTTCTCCTGTCATGGCTGTGTCGCTGCGCACCGCACGGTCCGCAAACAGCGATGCAAGCGAGGTGAACATGGCGACGCCGGCGCTGGGGCCATCCTTGGGGATGGCTCCGGCGGGTACGTGCACGTGAATGTCGGTTTTCTCGAAGGCCGCAGCGTCGATGCCGAGTGCCTGCGCATGCGACTTCACCAGCGTCAGCGCCGCCTGCGCCGACTCCTTCATCACGTCACCCAGCTGTCCGGTGAGGATGAGGCGCCCGCTTCCCGGGGTGCGGCTCGACTCGATGAACAGGATGTCGCCGCCCACGGGCGTCCAGGCGAGGCCGGTGGCCACGCCAGGCATCCCGGCACGCAGCGCCACATCGCTCTCGAACTTGATCGGGCCGAGTATGGGCACGAGGTCCCCCTCATCCACGGTCACCCGATCTACTTTGCCTTCGGCGATCTTGACCGCCGCGTTGCGCGCCACCGATCCGATGGTGCGCTCCAGGGTGCGAACGCCTGCCTCGCGCGTGTAGTCGGCGATGATCGCCATCAACGCCGCATCCGTGACGTCCAACTGCTCCGCCTTGAGGCCGTTGTCTTCCAATTGGCGCTTCACCAGGTAACGCCGGGCAATCTGACGCTTCTCTTCCTGTGTATAGCCCGGCAGCTGGATGATTTCCATGCGATCGCGCAAGGGACCTGAAATGGTGTCGAGCACATTCGCCGTGGCGATGAACAGCACCTTGGACAGGTCATAGGGCACCGCAAGGTAGTTGTCGCGGAAGGTGTGGTTCTGCGCCGGGTCGAGCACTTCGAGCATGGCCGACGACGGATCGCCATGGACACCCGTTCCGAGCTTGTCGATTTCATCCAGCATCATGACGCAGCCGCGTGTGCCGGCCTTCTTCAGGCCCTGAACGATGTTTCCGGGCAGCGCGCCAATGTAGGTGCGCCGGTGCCCGCGGATCTCGGCCTCGTCGTGCACGCCCCCCAGCGCCACGCGCACAAACTTGCGGCCCAGCGCACGCGCGATGGACTGTCCCAACGACGTCTTGCCCACGCCGGGCGGTCCGACGAAGCACAGGATGGGACCATGGCCTGACGGATTGAGCTTCCTCACCGCAAGGAACTCCAGGATGCGCTTCTTGACCTTCTCCAGCCCGAAGTGGTCCTCATCGAGGATCACACGAGCCTCCTGAATATCGACATTGTCGGCTCCGGGATCCTTCCATGGAAGCTCGGTCAGGCATTCGAGGTAGGTGCGAATCATCGAGTGCTCTCCCGAAGATTCGTTCGAGCGCTCCAGGCGCTTCAATTCCTTTTGCGCCTGCTTCAACACCTCTTCGGGCAGGCCGGCTTCGGCAACCGCTTTCTTCAGGTCGTCCAAGTCGGCATTGGCGCCATCGTCCTCGCCCAACTCCTTCTGGATGGACTTCATCTGCTCCTGCAGCATGAACTTGCGCTGGCGGTCGTCCATGCTCGCCTTGGTGCGCTCGTCGATCTGCTTAGACAGCTGCATCACCTCGATGCGGTGCGCCAGCATGCGCAGCACCGTGTCCACGCGTTCGCTCAATGGCACGATTTCCAGCACGATCTGCTTTTCGGCCGGCGTCGCATCCATGAAGCCCGCGACCATGTCGGCCAGCGTGCCAGGCGACTTCAGTCCCTGCACCGATTGCACGAACTCCTGCGGCGTTTGCGGCAGCAACTCCAGCGCCTTGGTGGCACGCTCCTTCAGTTGCAGGAAACTCGCCTCCAGTTCGGTTCCCGCCTTGCTCGCCTCATATTCGGGCTCCTCCATCTGCACAATACGCGCTGCGAGAAACGGAAAGCCGTCCAGGAATTCGACGACGCGAAAGCGTCCTCGGCCCTGCGCAATGACATGGTGCGACCCCTCCGGCGTCGTGACATAGCGCAGGATGGTGGAAGTCGTGCCGATGCGGTACAGGTCATCCGGGCCGGGAGCATCGACCTCAGCCTTCTTTTGCAGGATCAGGCCAATGGGCTGCTCACTTTTCAGCGCCGCCTGCGCGGCTGCAACCGAGCGCGCGCGCCCAAAGGCCACCGGCAGGACCATGCCCGGGAACATGACCATATTGCGCACCGGCAGGAGAATGATGGCGTCCTCCGGAAGTTCGCGGATGCCCTCCTTTTCAGTGTCAATGCCAGGGAAGTCGGCAGCGATCACGGCCGCCTGCGGCGCAGACTCGGCTTGCACAATGCCATCGGCGGGTGCGCCCGCGCCACCCGTTACCAGATTATTATTATCAAGTTTCATATCATCCAGCCTTTGCTGTTTCTTGTAGGAGGTCATTATGATCAGCCTGCTATCAACCAACGTGTCCTGTCTCACCACTTTTCAAATCGCTCACAAAGGTCTCAGGCCCAGCACCAGACAACCGGCGTCGAATGCCCGCTGGAGCAACTGGTAGCGCCCCTCCGGCAAGCCGATGCGACGCTCGAACGGCCCATGAGGTATCTCCAGTCTGTGGATGACCGCCCCTTTCGCAAAACGCGGCAAGGGTCGATCACCGCGGACAATGAGCGTAGTGCTGTCAATGAGCACCTCGACGCCCGCCTGCAGCACCCCGGGTAAGGCAATGAAAATCCACAAGTCGTCACCGCTTTGGTAGACATCAACCGGCGGCTCCCAGCGACCGCCGCGCCCCGCACCGGGCTGCAGGAACGGGCGCTGCAGACGCTCCGCGTTCTCCAGCATTTCCAGTGCCTGACCCCACATCCACGCCCCGCTTCGGTTCGTTTTCATGCTTTGACCGCAATTCCTTGAAAATATGAAACTTAATTTTCCCCGCCTGGTTCCTCTGTACCCTGCCGCACCGACCAGAATCGGAAAAATGCGCAATGATCTTGGGGAACATGAGCCGTAGATGTGGGCGGCGCGCCCAATCACAAGTGCGCACAAGCAACACCCCAGCTCGATGTGGCGCACCCAATCCCATGCAAGCCCTGGGGGAAAAGAAAGACATGCCAGGCCAGCAGCCCCCGACCAGAAGCACATCTGACCCCTCTTGGTACAGTTACCAACTAATATTGGTACACTTACCAAATGGCAAAACATCGCACTGCACCCATACGCGCCGCCATGGCCGCACGAACGGCTGCCCGGTATTCCGTGGCGAGGCCCACTACCGGAGCGCCGGCCGGCAACACGGGCCAGGACCCGCTTTCGGACGCACGCACGCGCATCCTGGACGCCGCCGCTGAGCTGCTTGCCGAGCACGGGTTGCGCAGCCTCACGCAACCCAGGGTCTGCAAGAAAAGCGGGCTTCGCCAAAGCCACTTGACCTATTACTTTCCGACGCGGCGCGACCTGATGATTGGCGTCGCCCAGCGTTCCATGGAGACACTGTCGCAACCCCTGCTGGCCAAGGCGAGCACAGGGCGCCTTAATGCGGCCACGCTGGCACGCACCCTGGGCAAGGAACTCGCCGACCGAAGCCGTGTGCGCATCATGATCGGATTGATCAGCGCAGCCGAAGACGACCCGGTCATCGCCGACGCCTTGTGCGACCTGATCACGCGCATCCGCGGGAAATTGTCAGCGCTCTTCAAGGCACTGGAGATTCCCCACGATACGGATTCCGTGGCGTTGGCGCACGCCCTGCTGGTCGGTACCGCAATGCTGCACCACGCCCGGGTCAACGCCGACGCCCGCAGGGAGGTCGGGCTGGCGAGCCAGTTCATCGTCAATCGGCTCCCCATGCTGCATACGCGCAGTTCCACGCGCAAGGTCGGCAAGACTCCCATCAGGAAGGCTCGCAAATGACGCCGATGATCTCGCCCCCCTTCCAACGCGCCGGTTCCTGCACCGCGCTCCTGGTGGCAACCGTCCTGATGGCAGCGTGCGGCTCGGAAACAAAATCAAGCCTCCAGGGTTATGTCGAAGGCGAGTTCGTTCTGGCCGCCGCGCCCAGCGGCGGGACCCTGGCCACGCTGCAGGTTCACCGCGGTGACAGCGTAGCGCCAGGCGCCCTGCTGTTCATCCTCGAAAGCGGCAATGAAGAGGCGGGCCGCAAGGAGGCCGAACAACGGGTGCGTGCCACCGAGCAACGCCTGGCCAACCTGCGCGCCGGCCGCCGCGCGCCCGAAGTCGATGTTGTGCGCGCGCAGTCCGAACAGGCGGCTGTGGCGCGCAAGCTCTCGATCACCCAGCTCGCGCAACAGGAAAAGCTCTTTGCGGGCGGCTTCATCAGCCAGTCGGCGCTCGACCAGGCACGCGCCAATCATGAACGAGACATGGCCCGCGTTGTCGAGGCCGAGGCCCAGGGCCGTGTGGCGCAATTGACGCTGGGTCGCGATGGGGAGATTCGGGCAGCACAGGCCGACGTCGAGGCGGCACGAGCGGCACTCGCCCAGGGCGATTGGCGGCTGGGCCAGCGCCGGGTCAACGCACCACAGTCCGCATCGATGCTGGTACAGGACACCTATTTCAACGAAGGCGAATGGGTCCCGGGGGGGCGCCCCGTGGTGAGCCTGTTGCCCGCCGGACACGTCAAGGTCCGGTTCTTCGTCACAGAACAACAGCTGGGAGCGATTCGACAAGGCGAGCCCGTCAGTGTCGCGTGTGACGGTTGCGGCGCAGAAATACCCGCCACCATCAGCTACATTTCGAAACAGTCCGAGTACACCCCGCCCATCATCTACAGCAAGGAGTCGCGTGCAAAGCTGGTCTTCATGGTGGAGGCGCGCCCCACCGCTCAGGACGCACAACGCCTGCGCCCCGGCCAGCCGGTCGACGTGAGGCTGGCCCTTGCTGGGGCTGCAGGCAAATGAACGCTGGAACCGAGTTCGCCATCGACGTTCGGGGCTTGAACAAGCACTTCGGCCCCAAGCATGTGGTCAGGGACTTCTCCCTGCAGGTGCGCGCAGGCGAGATCTACGGCTTTCTCGGCCCCAATGGCAGTGGCAAGACAACTTCCATCCGCATGATCTGCGGACTGCTGACGCCCGACCCGGGCAGCGGCAGCGGCACCTGCCTTGGCTACGATGTGCTCCGGGAGACCGCCGCCATCAAACGCGAGGTCGGTTACATGACCCAGCGCTTTTCGCTGTGGGAAGACCTGACCATCCGCGAAAACCTGAATTTCGTGGCTCGCATGTACGGCATGAAGCATCGACGCGAGGCGGTGGATGGGGCGCTGGAGCGCCTGGGCTTGCAGTCCCGGGCCAACCAGCTGTCAGGCGCGCTGTCCGGAGGTTGGAAACAGCGATTGTCCCTGGCCGCCTGCCTCCTGCACCAGCCGAGGCTCCTGCTGCTGGATGAACCGACCGCAGGCGTGGATCCCAAGGCGCGGCGCGACTTCTGGGAGGAAATCCATGCCTTGGCGGCCGATGGCCTGTCCGTTCTGGTATCGACGCACTACATGGACGAAGCCGAACGCTGCCACCGGCTCGCGTACATTGCCTATGGCAAGTTGCTCGCCACCGGCACGGCAGCCGAGGTCGTGAGCAGCCAGAAGCTGCATACCTATGCCATTACCGGTCCCAACCTCGCCCCTCTGTCCACGGCGTTGCGCGCGCTCCCGGGCGTCGGGCAGGTCACGCCCTTCGGCAACACCTTGCATGTCACCGGGCAGGATGACTCGCTGCTCCGGGCTGCGCTTGCCGCCTGCACCAGCGATGCGGCCTATCGCGTCGAACCGATCGAATCCACGCTTGAAGACGTGTTCATCTCGCTGATGGCCGGCGCGACGGACAATTTTGTCGAGCAATAGAGAGCAGCAATGAACGGCTTCTCGCTTTCCCGCTGGTTCGGGCCGAAGGTGCAAGGGGAGATCCCCTTGCATATCCCCCACTTCGGACCGGGAAAGCGATGAACGGCTTCTCGCTTTCCCGCTGGTTCGGGATTATTGGCAAGGAGTTCATCCAGCTCAAGCGGGATCGACTGACCTTCGGCATGATCATCGGCGTCCCGGTCATGCAGCTGCTGCTGTTCGGCTTCGCCATCAACGCCGACCCGAAGAACCTGCCCGCTGCGGTGCTGTCTGCCGACAACAGCCCGTATGCCCGAACCTTCATTCGCGCCATGGAGAACAGCGGCTACTTTCGCGGCGTCGTGCAGGTGGCGCGGGAAGACGAAGCCGAGGAATTGATCGCGCACGGTGCGGTGCAGTTCGTGGTGAACATCCCGGAAAACTTCTCGCGCCTGCTGGTACGCGGCGAACAGCCGCAGATTCTGGTCGAGGCCGACGCCACCGACCCCTCGGCCACCAACAATGCCATTGGTGCCCTGCAGGTACTGGCTGCGACCGCATTGGCGCGCGACCTCGCCGGCACCCTCGGTGCCGCGCCCCCCTCCCCTGCCCCAATCGACCTCAGAGTGCATCGCCGCTATAACCCGGAGGGCATCTCCGCCTACAACATCGTGCCTGGGCTTCTGGGAACAATCCTCACCATGACCATGATCCTGATGACCGGCCTCGCCGTCACCCGTGAGCGCGAGCGCGGGACGTTCGAAAACTTGCTGGCGACGCCGGCGCTCCCCATAGAGGTGCTCACCGGAAAGATCGTGCCCTACATCATGATCGGCCTGATCCAAGTCGGGCTGATCTTCCTCGCGTCGCAGTTCGTGTTCAACGTGCCGATGAAAGGTAATCCGGCCGTGCTGTTCTTCGTGGTGCTGATCTTCATCGCCGCCAACCTGACGCTGGGAATCACCTTCTCGTCCATTGCCCGCAACCAGCTGCAGGCGATGCAGATGACGTTCTTCTTCTTCCTTCCCTCCATCCTGCTATCGGGGTTCATGTTTCCCTACCGGGGCATGCCCGAATGGGCGCAATGGCTGGCAAGCATCCTACCGCTTACGCACTTCCTGGTGCTGGTGCGCGGCATCATGCTCAAGGGGAACGAACTGCCCGAGCTGTGGCCGCAGATCTGGCCGATCCTCGCGTTCATGCTGGTGGTGATTCTGCTCGGGCTGCGCTTCTACAAGCGCACGCTGGATTAGGGGTGACTCACAAAACGAGGGCGCACTAACCTCACCGAGCGCCCCTTGAGCGCCCCTTGAGCGCCCCTCGCTCAGAACTCGACCGCGCGCGGCAACCAGGTGGACAATATCGGAACGTACGAGAACACCATCAGCAGGACGAACATCAATACGATGAAGGGAATGATGGCACGGATCAGGCGCTCCAGCGGAACGTCGGCCGCCTTGGACAGCACGAAAAGGTTCAGTCCCACCGGCGGCGTCAGCACGGCAATCTCGATGTTCACGGTCATCACCACGGCAAGGTGATACAGATCGATATTCAGCGCTTTTGCCGCCGGCAGCATGACCGGAAGAATGATGAGCAGCAGGCTCAGCCCATCGATGAACATGCCGGCAACGAGCATGATGATGTTGAGCGCCAGCAGGAACTGCCAGCCGCTCAGGTTCATCTCCTGGATCGCGCGGCTGATCATCTGCGGCAGGCCGAGGTAGGTCGCCGAGAACCCAAACAGGCTCGCCCCCATCACCAGCGCGTAGATCGTCATGGTGCCGATGAAACAGTCGCGCAGCGCATTACCCAGGTGCAGCGGGTCGCGATCCTTGTAGATGAAGATGGCGACGATGGCCGCATAAATAACCAGTACGGCGGCGGATTCGGTCGCCGTGAAAATGCCGGAGTAAATGCCGCCCATGAGGATCACAGGCATGCCAAGGATGGGCAGCATGCGCACGAACAGCGGCAGTCGCCGCCTGCCATCCGCGCCGACTGAAGGACCGGCTTCTATCACCAACTCCTGCATGGGCAATCGCCGCGCCCGCCAGACCGCATAGCCCGCCATCGTCGCGGCACCGATAAAACCCGGCACGACGCCGGCAAGGAACAGCCGCGGCACCGACACTTCGGCGATTGCGCCAAAGATGATCATCGTGATGCTGGGCGGAATGAGAATGCCCAGGGTAGAGGCAGTCGCGAGCACCGCTGCCGAGAATTCACGCGGATATCCGATTCGGTTCAGCGTCGGCAGCACCGTCTTGCTGACTGCAGCCGCCTCCGCTGCGCTTGAACCTGTAATGCCGCCGAAAAACAGGCAGGTCATTACCGCACCGAACGCCGGCGCCCCGCGAAAGCGCCGGGAAATGCTCGCCACGAACTCCTCGAGCACCGCCCCGGTGGATGGCAGATTCAGGATCTGCCCGGAGAGCATGAAAAACGGAATCGACACCAGCACGTAGGAATCCAGTGTCGAGAACGCATGAACCACCGCGACGGTCAGTGGCACATTACTCGCCACGAACAGCATGCCCAACGCGCAGAATCCCATCGCGAAGGCGATCGGAACACCCAGCGCCAGCAGAAAAATCAGGCTGGCTGCAAAGGCCAGCCATGGCCATGCGGTGGTCAGCATGTCATCAGCGGTCCCGCCGCAGGATGATGTCGCGAATGCGCGCCAGCGTAATCATCACGTACAGCGCCGCCGCCAGGGGAATGACCATGTGTAGCCACGCGTACGGCAGACTGAGGATCGACTGCTCCTTGATGCCGGTGCGCAGCTCATTAGCCACCTGAACCCATCCGTAATACCCCAGCACTGCCATGAAGCAGATCGCGATCAGGTAACGGATAACCCCGAGGAGCCGGGCCATGTCCGGACCGGCGCGACTGACCAGCATCTCTGCGCTGATATGCGGGTCCTGTTTGAGTCCGCTGCTCGCCCAAAGGCCCAGCAGCGCGCACCAAAGGATGGCATAGCGCACCACGGGGTCGATCCAGCTGTGGCCGACCCCCGTTTCGCGAAATACGATCGACAGCGAAATAAGGCAGGCGGCGAGAAAGACGACCAGCCCGAATATCAGGCAGATCGTCCGGTCAACACGCCTCAGCATCGATTAACGCCCCTTGCGCAACTCGTCGATGAAACCCTTGCCCAGAGCATCATTGGCCATGTCCCAGACCGGCGCCGTGAGCTGCTTGGCCTTGGCGAGTTCGGCATCGGAGAGTTTGCTGATCTTTGCGCCCTTGGCCTCGAGCTTCTTCAGGTCTTCCTTGACCCCTGCGTCGATCTGCTCAGCCAGCCAGTCCACCAGCCACTTCTTGGCGGAATCGTTCAGCATCTTGCGATCTGCGGCGGAGAGTCCGTCCCAGAACTCCTTGTTGGCGATAAGAGTCTGGCCCACGCCTGCGATGCCATCGCTCCAGATAGCGTACTTGGCCACATCACCCAGCGCTGCCGCCCAGAACTGCACGGTGCCGAAGGCCGCATCAATGACGCCCTGTTGCAGACCCGATGCCACCTCGGGAGCGGGCACAAACACAGGCGAGCCGCCCATGCGCGTTATTGCGCTCTCCGCATATGCACCGCCGCCCCAATGGCGGATCTTCTTGCGTTGAAGATCGGCCAGCGTATTGATCGGCGACTTGGAGATCAGGATGATGCTGCCTACCGGCCGCACCAGCACCACTTCGATGCCGCGGGCGCGCGCCTCCGACTGGTAGCGCTTGCCCAATGGGGACTCCAGGCCGACCGCCTGCTGGAAACGCTGCGGCGTATCCGGCGAGAGGAGGAATGGAAGGTTGAGCGCATTCAGCGAGGGCACGACTGAAGAGACGATGGCAAGATTGGGAACCGCGAATTCGAGCGTGCCCTTCTGCCCGATCACCTGCAGCGCATCGCGATCCTTGAACAATTGTCCCGCGGGGAAGGAGGCGCCTTTGAAGCGACCGCCCGACTCCTTGTTGACAGCCTCGACCCATCGATCGATTGAAATTGAAACCAACTGCCCTGGCGCCGCTTCGCTCGCTACGCGGAACTCGATCGGCTTGCCGCTTTGTGCCGTGACCATGCCCGTACTTCCCGCGACCAGCATCAAACCGAAGACTGCCTTGGACAGCACACCCTTGCCTGAGCGCATCAACATTGCCTTTCCCCTTAAATGTTTACCTCATCAAGCCCGGCGACGCGCTGGGCTTGCACCTTGCAACTTTTGCCAACTGCGCGCCGATTGAACGATGCCTAGTTTCCCTTGAGCAATTGCCCCGGGTAGGCGCCGGTGTGCTCGCCGTTTTCCATTAGCACCTGGCCGTTGACCAGGGTATAGCTGATGCCATTGGCCTTCTGGATGTAACGGCGCGCGCCGGCGGGGAAATCGTTCACCGCCACCGGGTGCAGCATCTCGATCGTTTTCGGGTCGAACACGTTGATATCGGCCTTCTGGCCCGGCTTAATACGACCGCGATCAGTCAGGCCCATCTGGTCCGTGTGCATTGAGCTGAGTTTGCGGACCGCCTCTTCGATGGGCATGATTTTCTTGTCCCGCACCCAATGGCCGAGCAAGTACGTGGTAAAGCCATAGCCACATTCAAGGGCCGCATGAGCCCCGGCGTCCGAAAGGCCGATCAGCGTATGCGGCGCCCTGAGAATTTCTGCCGCCGCCGCCTCGTCGCCGTTGGCGAGAATCGTAAGAAACAGCGTATCCATCGTGTCGTCGATGCATAGATCGAGGAATACGTCCAAGGGCTTTTTTCCCTGCTCCTTCGCGAGATCCGCAATCATGCGGTGCTCCAATGGCTTGAACTTTGGATTCTTGACTTCAGCCACTTCCACCATATCCCACCGGCGCGAGAAAGCCAGCTTGAGAGACGGGTCGTCCATGTCCTCTTGCAGCGCCGCGCGAACGCCCGGGTCGCGCATGTCGCGCATGACATCTTCCGGCTTCTTGATCAGCATATTGCGCCACGCACCCATGGTGTCGAAGATGTGCGCATTGCGCATGTTGAACACCACATCAATGGTGCGCGACGTGCTCATGGCCCTGACCATGCTTCCGGCCGCAACCTGCCGGGCTGAATGGTCGAGGCGCGTCTTCCATACGCCGGGCTGACCGTAGAACTGCAGCAGCGGAATCCACCAGACCGGGCGACCTGCGCGCTGCGAGATGTCCTCACAGACATCGAGCGGTTCACGCTCGGGACAGGGGTTGTCATTCATCTGGATCACCGCAGTCTTGCTGCCTCGCAGGGCGTCAGCGATGGCAAGGACTTCATCGAAAGGCGCCAAACGGCTCGGCACTGGTCGCCCGTCGCCTGCGGCGTGTCCCTTGTTGAAATTGAACGAAACGCCGTAGGCACCGGCCGCGAGTCCCTCGCGCACGATCTGCTGCATCGTGGCAATTTCCGTTGGCGTAGCTGCACGGTCCGAGGCCGCATTGCCGAGCGCAAATTGCCTCACTGCGCTGTAGCCCATGAGCGATGCGGTGTTCAGGCCAAGCTTGCCGCCGATCCGGCCAAGATATTGAGGAAATGTCTCCCAGCTCCAGTCGACGCCGGCCGTCAAGGCCTCAAGGGACATGCCTTCGACACGCTCGAGCGTGTGGAGAACCGCGCTGCGGTCCTCAGGACGGCAAGGAGCGACACTGAAGCTGCAGTTTCCCATCATGATGGTGGTGATGCCGTGCCAGCATGAAGACGTCGCCAGCGGATCCCACAGCAGCTGGGCATCCATGTGTGTATGCGTATCGACGAATCCCGGGCTGACAACCTGATTGTGCGCATTGATCACGCGCGTAGCGCCTCCCGTGATCTTGCCGACCTCGGCAATCTTTCCGTCCTTGACCGCCACATCGCCGGCAAACGCCGGGCTTCCAGTGCCGTCGATGATCTGTGCGTCCTTGATCAACAAATCGTATGCCATGTTCCGCTCCTCGCGTTGATTACCCTTGTTTTAGGGTCAAGCCGCCATCCGATGGATATCGAACATGCCGTACCAGTTTTCCGCGTTCTCGACGCCGCACTCCATCACCTGTGCACGCGCCTCGGGCGTGGTGACATAGCGTTCGACGATTTCCACGCCCTCGTCACCGTGTTCCTTGTCAGCCTCGACATGCATCGTCCAGAAGAGCAGTTGCTCATCCTTGAGGCCGTAATTCTTCTTGAAGCCTTCCGCCATGCGGCTGAAGGTGTCCGGCGTGCTAGCCTCCATCACCGCGCCGATGGCAGCGACCGGCACATACCACGGCCGGCAGAACGACATGAACTCGTAGTAATCCGTGACCTTGCGGCTCGGGCGCAGCTGGCGCTTTTTCTTTGCCGCAGCAGCATCCACGCCAATGGCAATGCCGAAATCAAGCAGCATGTCCGGGTGCCCCTTCGTCCCCGATACCGCCCCATAGGCCTCTTCGGCAAGGTTCTTGATCAGCGTATTGCGTGCCTCTTCAAACGGGCAGACGCTGGACATGTGCCCGAATGCCGGCATCATGTTGCGCGTGTGGAGATAGAACTGCTCCACGAACATGCGCAGCTGCGGCAAGGTCGCTGTTCCCGCTTCAATCTTCTTCACGAGCGGATGGTCAAGATAGCCTCGCCCGGGCAGGGCACATACGCCCCTCAGCAATGCCACGAACTCTTCCGGTGTCAGGCCTGCGAGTTCTTCCGGACTGAAATAACGATCCTCGGCAGCAAGCTTTTCCATGCGTTTCCCTCCAAGATTCATTCAATGCGTTGTGTGCCGTGCCCTGCCGCACGCGGGCAAAAACTTCTCTGACGTTCACTCGCGAGTAACAAGGGCGTAATTAAACAACCTCGGTCGACACGGTGGCAAGAGGTTTCGCAATTATTCGCCCTTCGGAACCACGATTCCCGCTGTGCGTTCCAGGCCCAGCTACAGCCCCATCTCGGTCAAGACCTTTTCGGCAACTGCCAGGCTGGCCGCCCCGTTAGGCCAGCCGGCATATAGCCCGGTGTGCTGCAAAGCCTCGACGATTTCGGTCGGCTTGGCCCCATTGCTGATAGCGCCGCGAATATGCAGGGCAAGTTGCTCCGGCCGCGCCTGGGCGCCGAGCAAGGCAACCGTGATCAGGCTGCGCGTGCGCAGGTCGAGATTGGGCCCGCTCCACAGCTCGCCGAACAGCATTCCCTGCGCCCACCCGTCCCAAGCGGGCGTTCGCGGCCTGGGAACATGGTCCTTGCCGAACATTTTCTTTTGCAGCGCGGCACCCTTGGCGATGTTTTCCTTCGACATGTTGACTCCTCCTGGCAGTGATTGGTCGTCTGAATTCGAATCCTGTGGCTCGCCGCTTTCTCTCAACGCTTGAGATATTCCGTGAAGAACGCAAGCAACTCCTCCCAGGAAGCGCGCGCTGCGCGTTCCCGATAGCGATCCGGGTTGAGGAAGTTCTGGAATGCATGATGGGTGTTCTTGTACATGTGGAATTCATGCCACTTGCCGAGCCTCGTCAGCTCGGCATCGATCTTTCGCACGTCATCGGTAGACGGATTGATGTCCTCCTCACCGAAGAACCCGATCAGCGGGCAATGCATGTCCGCGGAGCGCTCGAACGGCGCTGGGCCATCACCCCATTGCTTCATGATGCCGCCCCCATAGAAAACTGCCGCCGCCTTGAATTCCGGATTTGCACAGGCCATGAGGTAAGTCACGCGCCCGCCCATGCAAAAGCCAGTGACACCAGCGCGCGTGATGCCGATGTCCTTAGCCTTGAGGAGCGCGAGTGCGGCGTTCATGTCGGCGATGATCTCCTCGTCGCGCAGCTGGCCGATCCGGGCCATCATGTCCATTCCCGCCGGCAAACGATGGAACAGATCGGGTACCGCAACGACGTAGCCCTCGCGACACAGGCGGTGCAACACGTCCTGCATCTGCTCATCGAGCCCTGGTCCGTGCATTGCCACCACAACGGCGGGCAGCGGTCCCTTGCGTATCGGCACGCCGACGTAGACGCGCATCTCCTTGCCGCTGACGGTCACCTTCTCCCAACGAATCGTCATCTGCTCTCCTCCGGTTGGACAACAATTGCGTTCAATAGGCGCGATCAGGTCGCCGTCCAGCCACCATCCATGGAAAGCGCAGCACCGTTGATCGAGATGCCTGAAGGCGAACACAAGAAAACGACCATTCCGGCAACCTCATCCACTTCCACAAAACGCTGCGTAGGCTGCGGCTTGAGGATGACCTCCTTGATCACGCGCTCGCGCGGGATGCCGTGCACTCGCGCCTGGTCATCCACCTGCTTGTCCACCAAAGGGGTTCTCACGTAGCCCGGGCAAATCGCGTTGCAGGTGATGTTGTCTTTGGCGACCTCAAGGGCAATGGTCTTGGTCAATCCGTTGATACCATGCTTTGCGGTGACGTAGGCCGCCTTGAAAGGCGATGCCACTAAACCGTGCGCGGATGAAATGTTGACGATGCGACCCCACCCCTTGCCTTTCATCATCGGGATCGCCGCCTTGGACGTGTGAAAAGCAGATGACATGTTGATGGCAATGATCTGGTCCCATTTGTCCTCGGGAAACTCCGCGACCGGGGACACGAACTGGATGCCCGCATTGTTGACCAGGAT
>CANJRC010000100.1 GCA_947476535.1 Betaproteobacteria bacterium | reverse complement strand
GCCCTTGACGGCGATCTCGAGCGCGCGGGTGGGGAAGCGCTCCTGCATCTTGCCGAAGGTGGTCTCGGAAATGCCGCCCGGGTAGCCGCTGTGGCGATAGTACTTCTTCGCCAGGGCCTTGTTGCCGGTAACACGGATCTTGGCAGCGTTGAGCACGACGATGTAATCGCCGGTGTCCACGTGCGGGGTGTAGATGGGCTTGTGCTTGCCGCGGAGGCGGCGGGCCAGTTCAACGGCGAGGCGGCCGAGCACCTTATCTGCGGCATCGATGATGAACCAGTCGCGCTGGACTTCAAGCGGCTTGGCGGAGAACGTTTTCATGGGATTCCTGCTTTACGGGGAACTGACGAAAGGGCGTGATTTTATTGGGGAAACCGGCTTGTGTCAATGTGCGTGTTGGGTTGTTCTCGACCGGCTTGCGGCCGCGACGAGATTGCCTCCTCAACCTCCCCCAGCGCGGTTTTGAAAATCTCCTTAATTAACATACCATTAGTCCTTAACTTCCCAGGAGAGCGGCGTGGAATGCAGCGTGAAATGGATCGACGGCGGCATGAGCTTTCTCGCCGAGACGGGCAGCGGCCACACCCTCGTCATGGACGGTGCTCCGGATGCGGGCGGGCGCAACTTGGGGCCGCGCCCGATGGAAACCGTGCTTGCCGGCACCGGCGGCTGCGCGGCCTTCGACGTGGTGCTGATTCTCAAGCGCGGCCGGCACAAGATCAGCGGCTGCGAAGTGAAGCTCACCGCTGAGCGCGCCGACACCGACCCCAAGGTGTTCACGAAAATCCACATGCACTTCATCGTCACCGGCGTTGAGCTCAAGCCGGCGGTGGTGGAGCGCGCTGTCGCGCTCTCGCACGACAAGTACTGCTCGGCCTCCGCGATGCTCGCAAAAACCGCAATCATCACTCACGACTTCGAGATCGTCGAAACCACCTGACATCGCCTCAGGCGGCCTGAAGAAACGCGCAGCTCTCAGGCCCTGAGCGGCAGTTCAAACTGCAGGTGATCGAAATCCGCCATTCGTGCAAAGAAGGCCTGCGCCAGCTTCAAACGCTGCGAGGGATCCTGCACGAGCGACGGCTTGGCTTCGAGGATGCTCCGGATGGTCTTCTTTCCATCGATCTCTTCCAACCATAACGACTCGAGGGCACTCACTTCAAATTGGTGCAGATCACGCTTGAGGCGCGCCGGCGCCCCGGTGTTCAGATTGGCCGGTTGGAGAATCGCCACCGGATGGCGAATGCCGGGGATGTAGCGCAACCAATCCGCCCCCTCATCGGCCGTCGAGAAATCCAGCGTGAAGTCGCTCGCTGGTCGCTCCGGGTGACACAAGAGAAATCGATGACAGGCAATGGACTGGCCAATCAGCTCCACCAGTTGCCACTGTTTTTCCCTGGGCAAGTTCTTGGCAACGGCATTTACCGGGTACCCGGCCGGGAACACGCCTTCAGCGCTGTAGTGCACGTTGTCCATCCAGGATTGGAAACGCAGCCCATTGTCCTCGGCGAACGCCAGCACCTGCGGCACTGTATAGGCGCGATCCTGCCGGTGCAGAAACGTGTCGATGACCCCCGAGTCGTACTTGAGATCCTGCGCCTCGCGGATGTAACTGTTGGCGTGGTGCCAGGCGGGCAGGTTCGCGACGATATCCTTCACCAGATTCACGCCGCGTTCGTCCTGCTCCAATCCGAGCAGCCGGAACGCCTCCTGCATCATGTAGACACCCACGCGGCGGTAGTACCCGTAGAGCATCAGGCTCATCACGCCCTGCGGTCGCAGCACATCGCGCAGGGCCCGCAGGCCGGCATCCGGATCGGGAAGGTGATGCAGGACGCCGGTGGAGACGATCAGGTCGTAGTCCGCCGAGAGCTCCGCAACATCACCGAGGCTCATCAGATACAGATCGAGATTGCACAGGTTGTGCTTTTGCTTGAGGAATTTCTGGTGGCCCAGCGAAGCCTCGGATACATCGATGCCGACCACATGGCAGCCGGGGTTCCGGTAGGCGTACATGGCAGCCTGGTTGGTGCCGCATCCGGCGATCAGTATTTCCAGGTCCTTCGGCTCCACATTTCTTGGCCACAGCTTGCGCCGGAACAAGGAGGGATCGGAATAGTCGAAATTCCCCGCCTTGACGGTGGCGGCAAGGTCGGGCTCCGGTTTCGGATAAACCCAGGCTTCGTATTGCCTGGCGACGATGTCGGATTCGGTCTTCATTCCCATGCGTTGCCTAAACCCAGTATGCAGTGGTGGTCATGACCCGTGCTGCGGCACGCATCCCGCACTTGACTGGTTGCGGCAACTCCGCCGCCCCCAAACGCTGCGCCGTTGCCGCATGCTTGGCCTCATCGCGACGCATGGCCTCGATCACCGCGCGGGTTCGCTGGTCATCCGGCGACAAGCGCGCCAGGTGCCCCTCCAAGTGCTGCCCGACCTGCCGCTCGGTCTCGGCGAGGAATCCCAGATTCACCGCGTCGCCGCACTTGCCCGCGGCGTATCCCATCGCCAGCGCTCCGGCGTACCACATCGGATTGAGCAGGCTTGCCCGCCCTCCGAGCTCTGCGATGCGCTGCCGGCTCCACGCCAGGTGATCCTCTTCCTCGGTCGCGGCACGCGCCAGGGCCTGCCTGATGCTCGCATTGCGAGTCGCCAGGCTTTGTCCCTGGTACAGGGCCTGAGCGCACACTTCGCCAACATGGTTCACGCGCATGAGTGCGGCGGCACGCCTGCGCTCAACCTGATCGATTTTCACATCGGGCACCGCTGACACGGGGCTTGGGCGTGCCGATTGGTGCACCCCCGCGACCGCTCGCAAGGCGCGATCGAACTCCCCGATCAACCGGTCCAACATGCCGCCCGCTTTTCCGCTCATCGTCTTCCCATAAAGGTTTGTCCGCAACGCCGACCAATCAGCGAAGCTTCTGCACCCAGAATTGATACATCCCGCTGAAAGTCAGCGGGCTCTCGGCCTCGAAAGCATCCCATGAATCCAAATTATTCATGGCAGGATCCGCCGGAAAGCGCCGGCAGTATTGCCGCAACACCGAATTATCGATTTCAAAACCGATGAAATCCAGGCCAAACTCCGCCAGCAGGCGCCGGATGTTGGGCAATCCGAATCGATGCTCCTGCACATGGAACAACAGGTCGCGAACCGCGCTACTGGCATGGAAATCCGCCGAATTCACCACGGAGCCAATATCCCCCAGGCTGCTCGCCGTCAGCAATGCCTGCCGGGCCGCCCGTATGCCGGCCACGGTGGGCAGGTAGCCTCGCTCGGCCAGGAATTCCCGGCAGACAACAACCGGTTGGCGCGCGCGTTCACTGTACAGGCCGATGCGCATGAAGCCACCAGGCCGCAACAGCGCGAGCAGCGAGCGCCAGCCCCGTGCCGGATCGGCAAGGTGATGCAGCACACCCATCGACTCGATGAGGTCGAACTGCCTGCCGCATTGCCCCATGGCGAGGACATCGGCTTGCGCATACTCGATGCCGGGAATCTTCAGTTCGCGCGTCTTGCGCAGGGCATAGGCAAGGCTGGCCCGGCTCAGGTCAATCGCCAGGATGCGGGCGCCGCGAAACAGCAATGCCGCTTCGATCGAATGCTGGCCAGTGCCACAACCAGCGATCAACACGTCGAGGTCGGCATTGGCTTTGCCCATGCGCTGGAACTGCGCATGGGCAAAGCGCCCGCCGAGATAATCGTCGAGTGTTGTCGGCGTGACGTTCAGCGGGTAGCTCACCCAGCGTGGGTACGGATTCTCCTCATACTGCCTGCGCACCTGCTGCGATACGGCATCGTCCACTTCGGTCAGCGAACGAATGTCGGCCGCAATCTGCTTTTCCGCCGCCGGCTCCTGCAGCTGCTGGGTCAACACGCGCAGCAATGGCGCCGGCCAGGGCTGGTCCAGCAGCTTGCCCGAGGCAGCCATCTCCCCGAGCGCGAAGTAGCTGGCTGCCAGCGCCACCAACATGGCCGGCGGTGGCGTGCCGGCCGACACCTCGTCTTCGAGCCGCTTGCGCAACGCGTCGGCGCGCCTGGCTTCTTCCTCGGCGAGGGCAAACACATACTCGTTGACAAAACACTGCTGCGCCAGCGCGCATTGAAACGCCAGCAGCACTGGGGATGGGCTGACGCGACCGTCGTTAAATGCATCGAGCAGCGCCCGCCGCATTGCGGTGAGGAAGCGCTCCAGCGTCCGGTCCGCGATCAGGCCATGCATCATCACTGCAAGCAGCACCGGATCGGCGCACACGGCCTCGGCATCTACGCCGTCGAACAAGGCCTGCAGCGACAAGCCTCCAGCAGCTGCGGCATCGGCCCGCGCGACGCTTTGCATCAACCCGGCGTTGAGTCGCAAGTAGGCGGTTGCCGCGGGCGCAAGCTCGATCGGCCGGCCCCAGGGCTCGCTCATGGCGCGCACCATGTACGACTCAAGGCTTGCCGATCCGCCAGAAAAGCGGGCGGACTTCAACACCTCGGCGAACATGGCTTGCGTGCGATGGCTGTCCTCCAGCGCCAGCGCATTCATGCCGCGCGCCAAGGCTGCATCCACTTCGCCCAGCTCCGTCAGCACGCGGCAACTCATGAGCAGGGCTTCGACGTCACCGGGGGTCAGCGTCAGTGCCTGCTCGAGGCTTTCCCTTGCCTCCTCCAGGCGCAGCAACTCATGCAGCACCGCGCCACGATCGATCAGGGCCTTCGCGTAATCCGGTTTCAGCGCCAGTGCGCGCGCATAGCTGGCGAGCGCCTCCTCGCGCCGGTTCAGCACGCGCTGGGCCGTGCCCAGATCGTTGAATGCGACGGGATCATTCGGGTTGCTTGCCACCGAGCACTCCAGCAGCGCCAGCGCCCTGGCAGGATTGCCGTTCTGCCCTTCGATCACGCCCAGCCAGTGCAACGCCTCGGCATGTTGCGGATCGAGCGCCAGCACCTGGCGGTAGAGATGATCGGCCATGGCAATCTGGCCATTGGCATGGAATCCCACGGCCTGGCGGAATGTCCCCATCACCGCCGCAGACGGACTTCCCCTCAAGGAGCGCTGCGACAACTGTTTGCCAGTCCTGGATGTGCGTTGCTTGCTGCTCATGATGCCATGCCCGTGTGAAGGGGCAATTGTAATCGTCCGGAGTGTAACCGCCCGGACTTCACCGCTGAGGGCAAAAAAAAACGGGCGTCTTGCGACGCCCGTCTTGTTCATCCATCTCCCCCAGGGCTTGCACCCTGGGTTCGACACAAGTGCTAAACCCCATCGAGGACATGACAGAAGTTCCGTCATGTCCCCTGAAGTCTGGGGTGCACGAGGGGAACAATCCCCTCGTGTCGTTTAGAACATTTAGAACTTGTGGGTGATGTTGCCACCGAAGACGGAGTACGACTCACCCGCGTTGTTGAAGCGCGTGCCCGTTCCACCCAGGGCGAAGTTCGCCGTGTCTTGCGGGCCGTTGCCTGTGTTGATGTCGTTGGTGGTCTTGACGTAGGTCAAGCCAACTTCCGTGCGCTTGGAGAGCTCATACATCCAGCCTGCCGCAATCGACTTGGCACCCGTCTGGCCCGTCTGACCCAGCGAGTTCGTGACGATCTTGTCGCTACCGGCCTTGGTGTAGTCAGCCGTGAAGCTATGCGGGCCAGTGACGTACCGTGCGCCCAGCTGCCAGATGGTCTTCTCGGACAGCTTGTTGCCGCCGGAGAAGTTCGTCTGCGCCAGAAGTCCGGTGTAGCTGTTGGTCAGGGTCACGCGCGTCCAGATGGCAGTTGCTGCAAAACCGTTGCCGAAGTCATACGTGCCGTAGGCCTTGTGCGCCTTGATGTCATTGGAACGGATGGAGGTCGCGGCATTGACAGTGGCAGCCCCAGCCCAGCTCGAAGCCCCCGAGTTGATCGACTGCCCGTCCGTCTTGTTGTCCATGTACAGGTACTGACCGCTGAACCCACCGACGGTGTACTTGGGGGCGATGACCAGCATCTGGCCTTTGCGAGCCGTCTGCGTGGCACCGACAGCCGGGACAGCCAAATCGCTATCCTCACCGGCGTTCTGCGACGACCAGACCAGGTCCAGACCGAAACCGCTCCAGCTCGGCGAATTCCAGACGATCGCATTGGTGTGACGACCCTGGGCGAAGTTCAACTGCTGTACAGAAGCAAGCTGACCCTGCCCGACAATGACGCCGGAACCGATCTGCTGCGAGATGCCGACTGCGCTGGCAAAGGCCAGGCCGCGGTCCGACGTGAAGGTGCTGCCCGTGCCGCCGGCACCGCTGAACACGGTGATGGAACCGACGCGAACCGTACCCATGGTGCTGCTCTCGACGCCGACGAAGTTCGTGGCTGCGCTGGTGCCGCTGGACAAGCCGCCGCCCAGTGCCGCGTTACCTGCACCGTCGATCGTCGGACGCCACTCGTAACGGCCAACCGCCGTCAGGCCACCGCCCAGGTCTTCACGCACACCGAAGATGATCTGCGACACGTTGTCCGAAATGCGCGTCTCGCTGGTGTTCGACGCTTGGCCCGCCGCGTTGAAGCGACCGGATGCCGTGCTGGCAACGCTGGTGCCGGTTGCGCCATTGGCTGCAATCGTTGCCGGGGAGGCGATGTTGCCGATCGAGTGCTGCGACATGCTCATGCGGAAACCGCCTGAGATCGTGACTTGTGCCAGTGCGACGCCCGGAAGGGCCAGCGCGCCAGCAACAGCAACTGCCATCACTTTTTTGTTAATCATTGGGTACTTCTCCTCTATGGATTGATATCAGGCGCTGGAGCCGACTGCCTTGTTGCCCACACTCCGCCACCCGGTGACACCCTCTTACTGAGAGTTGACGCCATTGTGCGTTCGCTCTACACAACGCTCAATGCATCAGGCCTATTTAGTTCCGCAGAGGGCGGTCAAATGTTGCATTTATGCAACATAGAGGGGCGGGTTAAAAAATAAACAAATAATCAACTAGTTAAAAACAACTTCTCGAGTGCCACACCAGGATCTGCGGCCCGCATGAAGGCCTCACCCACCAAAAACCCGAAAATCCCGTTCGAACGCATTTTTTCCACGTCTGCAGGCTGCCCGATACCGCTCTCGGTGATCAGCAAGCGGTCCTTGGGGATGCCCGGCAACAGGGCGAGGGTGGTGTCGAGCGACGTCTCGAAGGTGCGCAGGTTGCGGTTATTCACGCCAATGAGTGGCGTTCGCAGTTCCAGCGCCAAGTCCAGTTCGGCGGCATCGTGCACCTCCACGAGCACGGCCATGCCGATGGCGAGGGCGAGGTCTTCCAACTCACGCATTTGTGCCCGCGACAGGGCCGACACGATCAGCAGGATGCAGTCGGCACCCCATACCCGCGCCTCATACACCTGGTAGGGGTCGATCATGAAGTCCTTGCGCAACGCCGGCAATGCGCAGGCATTGCGCGCCAGCGCCAGGTATTCCGGCGCGCCCTGAAAGAACTCCACATCCGTGAGCACTGACAGGCATGCTGCACCGTGCTCGGCATAACTCCTGGCAATGGCCTCGGGGTCGAAGGGGTCGCGCAACAGGCCCTTGCTGGGACTGGCTCGCTTGATCTCGGCGATGACGGCCGGACGCCGGGCCTCGATGCGCGTGCGCAGCGCCCCAACGAAATCGCGGCAGGCCGGCAGGGCTTCGGCGTCTGCCCGCAGCGACGCCAGGCTCCTCGCCTTCTGCGCCTTTTCGATCTCGCCACGCTTGACGGTGAGGATGCGGGCGAGGACGTCAGGAACTTGGACAGCGGAGACTTGAGCAGCAGGCACCCCGGAAAGTGTGTCCGCCATGGCTCAGGCCCCGAGCTTCTGCGTCAATGCCGCGAACTGATCAAGGCGCTTCTTCGCCGCGCCGTTCTCCAGCACCGCGAAGGCGCGCTCCACGCCCTCCTCGAAACTCGCGGCCTTGCCCGACACATAGATCGCCGCGCCGGCGTTGAGCCCGACGATGTCACGCGGCGCGCCAGCCCGATTTTCCAGCGCCGAGAGCAGCATGTCGCGCGACTCCTCGACCGTGGCCACGCGCAGGGATTTCACGTCATGCAATGGCAGGCCGAAGCGCTTCGGGCTGACGGTGTACTCCTCGACGCGCCCGTCCTTCAGCTCGCCGACCATGGTGTCGCCCGAAATGGAAATCTCGTCGAGGCCTTCCATGCCGAACACCGTCATGGCGTGCTTCGCGCCGAGGCGCTGCAGCACGCGCACCAGGATACCGACGAGGTCCTCGTGAAACACGCCCATCAACTGCTTCGGCGCGCCGGCCGGATTGGTCAGCGGCCCGAGCAGGTTGAAGATGGTGCGCACGCCCAGCTCGCGCCGCACCGGCGCCGCGTGCTTCATCGCAGAATGGTGGTTGGGCGCGAACATGAAGCCCACGCCCAGCTCGTCGATGCAGTGGCCGATCTGTTCGGGCTTGAGGTTGATGTTGACACCCAGCGCCTCCATCACGTCGGCGCTCCCGGATTTTGAAGACACCGAGCGCCCGCCATGCTTGGCCACGCGTGCGCCCGCCGCCGCGCACACGAACACCGAGGCGCTGGAAATATTGAAGGTCTGCGCACCGTCTCCGCCGGTGCCGACAATGTCAACGAGGTGCGTGTCATCGCCCACCGGCACGCGCGTCGCGAGTTCACGCATCACCTGCGCCGCGGCCGTGATCTCGCCAATGGTTTCCTTCTTCACGCGCAGGCCGGTGATGATGGCCGAGATCAGCACCGGCGACAGCTCCCCGCCCATGATCTTGCGCATGAGATCGAGCATCTCGTCGTGGAAGATCTCGCGGTGCTCGATGATGCGCGTCAGCGCTTCCTGGGTGGTGATGGTCATGCGGCCTCCGGTGGTTATCGCACCGGCTTGCCGATGCGGATGTGTCTGTCAATGCGTCGACGAATACGCCGACAACGCTGCTGAAGCGTTCACCGGCACACCCTGCGGCGGATCTATTGCATCGTCATCTCGAGAAAGCTGCGCAGCATGGCATGGCCGTGCTCGGTGAGGATGGACTCGGGATGGAACTGCACGCCCTCCACCGCCAATGTCTTGTGGCGCAGGCCCATGATCTCGCCGTCCGCGGTCCACGCGGTGATTTCCAGGCAGTCGGGAAGCGAGGCCCGCTCCACCGCCAGCGAGTGGTAACGCGTGGCGGTGAAAGGGTTGGGCAGCCCGCGGAACACGCCCGCTCCCGCATGCTCGATGGGCGAGGTCTTGCCGTGCATCAGGGTGCGCGCATGGATCACCTTGCCACCGAAAGCCTGGCCAATGGCCTGGTGCCCGAGGCACACCCCGAGAATCGGCTTCTTGCCGGCGAAATGCATGATGGCCGCAAGCGACACACCGGCTTCGCTGGGCGAACACGGCCCCGGGGAGATGACGATGCGCTCCGGGTCGAGGCGCTCGATGTCGGCGATGCCGGCTTCGTCATTGCGCAACACCTTCACGTCGGCGCCGAGCTCGCCGAAATACTGCACCAGGTTGTAGGTGAAAGAGTCGTAGTTATCGATCATGAGCAGCATGAGAACCTCATCGTTTTACATGGATGACTGGTTTCAATTCCAGCCTTCAACGCCACCCCGTCCGTGTCACGACGGCGGCCTGCGCATGAAAAACGTGCCTGGAATTGGAAGCGGGTAGCGCGCTCGTGGTGCTTGTGCGTGCTACCGCCATCGTGCCCGGTACCGGGCGCTGCCTTGGATGGGAGCGAACAAAGTCATAGCCGAAGTGTAATGGATGATGCCGTACTGATCCAGCGGAGCGCCGCCGCATTTACGGCGCCCATGCATCGCTATTCGGCCTTCATTCCCGCGCCCTTCACCACCTTGCCCCATTTTTCCACCTCGGCGGTGATCATCTGCGAGAACTCAGCCGGCGTGTTGCCACCGGCATCGACGCCGGTGTCGGTGATGCGCTGGCGGATCTCCGGCGTGTTGATCACGGCCCGCACTTCGGCCGCGAGCTTCTCGAAGGGCTCTCGCGGCGTTCCCTGGGGCGCTGCGAACCCGGTCCAGAACACCACCTCGAATCCAGGGAAGGATTCGGCAATGATCGGGGCCTGCGGCAGGCGCGGCCAGCGCGTTCGACTGGCAACGCCCAGGAGACGCAGCTTGCCGGCATCGATCAGGGGTTTGGGCACCAGGTAATTGTCGAAGATGGCATGTACATTGCCGCCCAGCATGGCCGCATACACTTCCGGCGTGCCCTTGAAGGGAACGACGCTCATGTCGAATCCGGCGGCCTGCTTCAACAATTCGCCCGCCATGTGGGCGGTCGAACCGGTGCCCACCGAACCGTAGAAAATCTTGCCGGGATTGGCCTTGGCGTAGGTGATGAATTCAGCCAGCGTCTGCGCCGGGAAGCTTGCCGGCACCGTCAACACCAGCGGCCCGGAATAGGTCAGCGTGACCGGCATGAAGTCCTTCTTGATGTCGATCGGCAGGTCCTTCATCAGCCAGGGTTGCACCGCGTTCGCCGAGACGATGATGCCCATGGTGTAGCCGTCCGGCGGCGAGTTCTTCAGCGCGGTGAGGCCCACGATGCCGCCCGCACCCAGCCGGTTCTCCACCACCACGGGCTGCTTGATGCGCTCGGACAGGCCGTTGGTCACTATCCGAGTGATGACGTCGGTCGCGGTGCCTGCGGAATAAGGGACGATGACCTTGAGCGCCTTGGAAGGAAAGGCCTGCGCCCACGCGGCTATCGCCGGGAGCGTCAGTGCCATCGCGACGATTGTGCGCAGGCAGCACGACATGGGTTTTCCGCTATTTGGCATTTCAGTTTCCTCGATAGGGGTTACGGGATTCAGTGGATCACGTTGCAGGGTCCTGCAGCGCGCCACGGCCACGCTATGACCCGCACTGCGATCTCAACATGGATTGGATGCATCGATCATAGCAGGCGATGCTGCCGAGACTGGCGCGCCGCATCAGGCACCAGTACGCGCATCCTCCAGGATCATGTCCGCGCCCTTCTCCGCCATCATGATCACCGGCGCATTGGTGTTCCCGGAGGAGATCTCCGGCATGGCGGCGGCATCGATGACGCGCAGGCGGCCAATGCCGCGCACCCTCAGGCGCGCATCCACCACCGCCCCCGCATCCGTGCCCATGCGACAGGTGCGCGAGGCGTGCATGGCAGAGCCGCCACGCTCGCGAATGATCGACAGGAGCGCGTCATCGGCATCGGCTTCCTTGTCGAAATCGATGGCATTGACGATGTACGGCGCCAGCGCCGGCTGGCGCATCACCTTGAGCAGGCGCCGCAGCCCCTCGGTCATGGAGAGCCGGTCGAATTCGGTCGCAAGATAATTGAAGTGGATCTTCGGCGCGGCGGCAGCATCCTTGCCGGCGATCTCCACCGTGCCTTCGCTGGTCGGACGGATCTGGCACATGCTCACGGAGAAGCCCGGGAAGGTGTGCAGTTCGGCCGCCATTTTTCCGCGGCTGAAGAGCATCATGTGCACCTGTATGTCGGGCAGGGCGCCGCGCTGGCCGGTGGGAAAGAACAGGCCGGCGTAGCCGGGGCCCTGCGACAACAAGCCCGAACGTGACAGTGCAAAGCTTGCGGCAAGTTTCATCTTCCCAAAAAGGCTTGCCGCGTAATCGTTGAGCGTGCCTGAGCGCGTACAACGATAGGAGAGCCACATGTTGCAGTGGTCCCGGAGGCCGCGCCCGACGCCCGGCAGGTCGCGAGTCACGGGAATGCCGTGGCGTTGCAACAGCTCGCCCGGCCCGATGCCTGAGAGCTGCAACAGCTGCGGCGATTGGATGGCGCCCCCGCACAGCAGCACTTCGCGCCGAGCGCGCGCCTCCACCGTTACCCCGCCGCGCTGGAACTCGACCCCGCGCGCCTCGCCACCCTCCAGCAGGACGCGCCGCGTCAGCGCCCCGGTGAGCACGGTCAGGTTCGAGCGCGCGCGCGCCGGCTTCAGGAAGGCCGTCGCCGTGCTGATGCGCCAGCCGCCCTTGGCCGTGGACTGGTAGTAACCCGCCCCGGCCTGCTCGGCGCCGTTGAAATCGTCGTTGCGCGGATGCCCCGCCTGCTCCGCCGCCGCGATGAAAGCATCGCAGACATCATGCGGCTGGCGCGGATCGGACACACCCTGCGGTCCGCCGACGCCGTGGTAAGTACTCGCGCCGCGCTGCTGATCCTCCGACTTGCGGAAGTACGGCAGCACGTCGTCATAGCCCCAACCTTCGTTGCCCAGCGCCTTCCACTCGTCGTAGTCATCGCGCTGCCCGCGGATGTAGACCAGGCCGTTGACGGCGCTCGAGCCACCCAGCACTTTTCCGCGCGGGATCACCGCGGTGCGCCCTCCAAGTTGCGCCTCGGGTTCGGTCTGGAACCCCCAGTAGTAGCGCGGATCCATATACAGGCGGCCGTAGCCGGCCGGGATGTGCAGCCAGATATTGCGGTCCTCTGGACCGGCTTCGAGCAGCAAAACACTGTGCTTTCCCGAGGCAGTCAGACGATTGGCCAGCACGCAGCCCGCAGAACCTGCACCGACAACGATGTAATCGAATTCCATGATTGGCTCCGCTGATGCGCCCCCGGCGAGGAATGCTCGGGCAGGCCGCGAAATTACCACACGGCTACCCGATGCCGCCGCGGCACCGCGATGGAAGCACCGCTGTGGAAGCGCCGCGGGCCAGAAGGGTTTCCCGCCAAACAGCGCAGCCGCGAGCCATGTGCGCTTGCAGCAAACCGTGGGGCCGGCACCGGGGGCCAATTTTGTCTTGACCGGCGGCGCCATCAACAGCGAGAATCAAATTCTAACAAGCGTTAGAAACACGCTTTGGCGTCAAATGACTGGAGGGAACCCCGCATGGTTTCACGCACAATGTTCGACAAGATCTGGGACGAGCACGTCGTCATGACGCTCGAGGATGGCACCGATCTTTTGCATATCGACCGCCACATCATGCACGAGATGACGTCCTTCAAGGCCTTCGACGACCTGAAGGATGCCAAGCGCCCGGTGCACAGCCCCGGCCTCACCGTGGCGGTGCAGGACCACATCCTCGCCACCAACCCCGGCCGCGACGATTACAGCTATGACAAGGGCACGCCCATCATCCAGGCGCAGCGGCGCAATACCAAGGAATACGGCGTCCCGCTGATCGACATCCACGACCGCGAGCAGGGCATCGTGCACGTGGTCGGCCCGGAACTCGGACTGACGCTGCCCGGCACCACGCTCGTCTGCGGCGACAGCCACACCTGCACCAACGGCGGCATTGGCGCCATTGCGCTGGGCATCGGCTCGAGCGACGTGGGCCACGTGCTCGCCACGCAGACGCTGCCCTTGATGCGCCCCAAGTCGATGCGCGTCACCGTCAACGGCACGCTTGGGCCCGGCCTCTACGCGAAGGACCTGATCCTATTCATCATCAGCCAGGTGGGCGCGGCAACGGGCAACGGCTATGCCGTGGAATACGCCGGCTCGGCCGTCACCGACCTGCCCATCGAAGGGCGGCTGACCTTGTGCAACATGTCCATCGAATGGGGCGCGCGCATCGGCATGGTGGCTCCCGACGAGAAGACCTACGAATACATCAAGGGCCGCCGTTATGCGCCCAAGGGCGCGCTGTGGGACAAGGCGCTGGCGCACTGGAAGACCTTGCCGAGCGACCCTGACGCAAAGTTCGACCGCGAGTTCGTACTGGATGCCGCCCGCGCGACACCCCAGATCACCTGGGGTACCAGCCCCATGGACTCGATCAATATCGACCAGGTCATTCCCGACCCGGCCAAGGAGCCCAACAGCGAGCGGCGCAGCGCCATGGAGCGCTCGCTGGAATACATGGATTTGAAGCCAGGCCAGCGCATGGACGGCCTGCCGATCCAGCAGGTGTTCATCGGCTCCTGCACCAACAGCCGGTTATCGGACTTGCGCGCGGCCGCTGAAGTCGCCAAGGGACGCAAGGTGGTGGCAGGCATTCGGGCCATGGTGGTGCCGGGCTCCTGGTCGACCAAGCAGGCGGCGGAGAAAGAGGGCCTCGACCGCATTTTCAAGGACGCCGGTTTCGAATGGCATGAGTCGGCGTGTTCGCTGTGCGCCGCCGTCAACGCCGATACCGTGGCGCCGGGCAACCGCTGCGTATCCACATCCAACCGCAATTTCGAGGGCCGGCAGGGGCGCGACGCACGCACCCACCTCGCCAGCCCGGCCATGGCGGCTGCGGCGGCAGTCACCGGCAAGATTACCGACGTAAGAAAACTCCTGGGAGCGTAACGTGGAAAAATTCAAGACGCTGCACTCGGTCGCGGTGCCCATGCTGCGCGACAACATCGACACCGACGCCATCCTGCCGGTGGCCTACATGAAGACCATCAAGAGCGACTTCGGCAAGGACCTCTTTCACAACCTGCGCTACAAGCCCGACGGCAGCGAGAACCCGGAGTTCATCCTCAACAAGCCCGAGTACCGGCCGTCGCAGATCATCGTCTCGCACAACAACTTCGGTTGCGGCAGTTCGCGCGAGACCGCAGTGTGGGCGCTGCTGGGCTACGGTATCAAGGCCGTCGTTGCAGAGAGCTTCGGCGACATCTTCCTCAACAGCAGCTTTCGCATGGGCCTGCTGCCCATCGCGCTGCCGCGCGAGCAGTTGCACGCGCTCGGTGCCGCGGTCGAGCGCGCCGGCGGCAAGAAGGCCACCATCGTCGACCTGGAGTCGCAAACCATCACGGGGCCCGACAACATCACCTACCGATTCGAAATCGACGCCACGCGCAAGCGCATCCTGCTCGAAGGGCTGGATGGCGTCGGGCTGACGCTGCTCAACGCCGATGCCATCGCTGCATTCCAGAAGAAGGACCGCGAGCGCCGGCCGTGGATCCACGACATCGGCCTCGTCAACGGCACGCCGGTCTGAGCGACGCCGGGCCGGCATACGAATCCAACCATCG
>CANJRC010000099.1 GCA_947476535.1 Betaproteobacteria bacterium | reverse complement strand
TCGCGGTCGATGGACTGTTACGCAGCCGAGTTTGTCCTTAGCACTGCTAACAGTCGGAACGCCCTTCGAATTTTCGATTACGGCGTTTGGCATCCGAACCGCGCCGATAGCAGTCGTTGCGGTTGCGCCGCCTACCTTGCTCCATATGGCTAAGATCTCGCGTCGGCTTCTGGTTGAGTCCTATCCTCCTTTCTTTGCTGTCGTTTGTCCTGCAATGTTGCTGGTGTGTGCTGCCTGTCCGGTCAGTGTTTCTGTCCGTCCCGAACGCTGAGCGTGCCGGGATCTACAAGGGACTCGGGACACCACTCCCGATTTGTGCAGAGCTTTCTATTGCTTGCCACGGCTGCACCCGTTCTTGGCGGCGATGGCGCGTTCCTGTTGGAAGCCGGTCCATCGAGATGAGCCATTGACCCAGGGCTCGGAGGGGCGCCCGCTGTTGTCGTTTCGGGGCGCGGCATTGCACTGAGCCCGCGGGGAGCGGGCGTGAGGACGGATCGCGCATTTCATTCCTTCGGTCGCGATCGACGATGACGACGGGTCAGGGAGCCCGTCACGTGGGGTCGTCACGTGCGCCAGCCACCGAAAAGTCCTTGTCGGCTGGGGCATTGCGCGCATCGTCACTACCGGCGAGGCCCGTAGTGACGATGCGACTGGCGCAGACCATTGTTGCAGTAAAACGAGGGAACCTTGGCGCAGCGAACCCGGCGGAAATCGCCCGGATGGCGCATGGCAACTGACAGTTATCTCCGGCCTCGCGGCCACCGGCTTTCTGGAGATCAGGCCGGTTTCGGGCGCTCTTGCGAGCGGGCGATGCGCTGACGGGCATCACGCGGGCTGAAGAAGCCACCTGTGTAATCACACATCTGACCGATGCGCCATCGAAGAGTTCCCGGGCCATGCGCATGCGAACGACGACCCGGCGTTAGCAATGCTAACGGCAACATCGAAACGCAAACGACATGCTGGAAAAATTTCCCGTTCGGTCATTACGATTGACGTAACGGCTACGCGGGGACTATGCTGCCCCAATCACCATCTGCTGCGAATGGCCGGACCGCTCACCCGGCCTGGCCGGCGTCGAGATCGTGGACTACACCCAAGGGAACAAGGCATGGCACGCACCGCTATCCATCCAGGCCAACACCTCGCCGAGCAACTCAAGGAACTCGGCATGAGCGCGGCCGAGCTCGGCCGGCGCCTCAAGGTGCCGACCAACCGGATCACCGGAATCCTGAACGGCCAGCGCGCGGTCACTGGTGACAGCGCCCTGCGGCTGGCGCATTTTTTCGGCACCAGTCCTGAGTTCTGGTTGAACCTGCAGAAACTGTACGAGCTGCGGCTGGCGGAAGCGAAAGCGGGCGCGGCGATCCGGCGCCTGCCGCGACTACAGGAAAGCGAGAAGTCCGAGCTCCGCAGAAATCAGGCCGGGACAGCCTGAATGAGGGACCGACAAATGGCCAATCTCACGGTCGCCATCCCGTCCCTGAAAACTCGGCCTCATAAGCCGGGCCGGTGGTGCAGATGAGCACGAACGAGGCCTTCTCCCGCGTCGTTATCGACCGCCAGCTCGCCGATCAAGCTTGGGAGATCGAGAACCCGAACGCAGTGCGGTATGAATACCCGCTGCCGGACGGCACTCGTGCAGACTATGTGCTGTGCAACCGGCACGGCCACTCGATGGCCGTCATCGAAGCGAAGCGCTTCTCTGTGAATCCGGGCGATGCGGCTGACCAGGCCCGCGCCTATGCCAAACAGCTGAACGTGCCCTACGTGTTTCTCGCCAATGGCGCCGAGATTCACTTCTGGGAGTGGGAGCGCGAAGCCTTCCCGCATCCGGTCAAGACCTTCTTCAAGCAGGACGACCTCGAACGGCGTTTTGCCACGCGCCAGTTAAAGCGCGATCCGCTCACCGTCGAAATTGACAAACGCATCGTCGAGCGTGACTACCAGAAGGAGTGCATTGATACGCTGTGCCGCGAGATGGGTGCCGGACGGCGCAAGCTCCTTGTCGAGATGGCCACGGGCACCGGCAAGACCCGCACCGCTGCCGCATTGATCAAGCGCCTGTTTGAAGCCCACGCCATAACGCGCGTCCTTTTCCTCGTTGACCGCATCCCGCTCGCCAAGCAGACGGAGGACGCTTTCGCCGAACATCTGCCCAACTATCCGGCCTACGTCCTGCGAGCCGGGCGGCGCTTCCAGGACGAGAAGCGCATCACCATCACGACGTTGCAGAGCATGATCAACACCTATGGGGAATATTCCTCGGGCTACTTCGATCTTGTGATCAGCGACGAGTGCCACCGCTCAATCTACGGCAAGTGGAGCGGCGTGTTGAAGCACTTTGACGGCA
This sequence comes from Betaproteobacteria bacterium, assembly GCA_947476535.1. GTDB lineage: Bacteria > Pseudomonadota > Gammaproteobacteria > Burkholderiales > SG8-39 > CAIYPG01. The sequence goes on along the minus strand of CANJRC010000099.1, from coordinate 12,572 downwards.
TTCAAGTTGGTCTGACCGCCACGCCGTGCGTCGCCGAGGGCGAATTCGACGAGGACGAGGACAAGCTCTTCATCCGCGACACCTTGCGCTTCTTCGAAGTCGAGGCGCCGACGTTCACTTACAAACTGAAAAACGCGATTCGCGACGGCTACCTTGTGCCGTACCAGATATACAAGGCGAAGACCGTCAAGACCGCAGCCGATGGCGGCTTTCCCGTGAAGCGCTCCGAGCTTGACTGGACGGCGATGGACGCCTCGACGCGCGCCGAGTTCGAGCAGATATTCGCCGGCCAGGACACCATCATCGTCGATCCCTCCTCATTGGAGCGACGATTCACTATCCCGGAACGCAATCGCGCCATCGTGCGCGAGTTCCGCCAAGTGCTCGACAACGGCTACACCGACCACAAGGGCGTCCTGCGCAAGCCGCTGTTCGGCAAAACCATCGTCTTCGCCGTGAGCAAGCGCCACGCCGAGACGCTGGCGCAGATGTTCGACGCCGAGTTCGCGCACTTAAAGCCCTCGCCCGACATTCGCTACGCCGACTATGTGGTATCCGGCATGGGCCCGGACGACACGGTGGACGGAATGGCGAAGATTCGCCGCTTCAAGCGCGAGCAATTCCCGCAGATACTCGTCTCGGTGAACATGCTTGACACGGGTTTCGACTGCCCGGAGGTGGTGAGCCTCGTCTTCGCGCGATTCACCCGTTCGGCAATCCTTTATCAGCAGATGCGTGGCCGCGGCACGCGCAAGGCTCACGGGAAGCCCGCGTTCACCATGTTCGACTTCGTCGGGGTGTGCGACTTCCATGGCGACGACGAGGAGTTCGGCGCGGGTGGCGTCGTGCTCGACAAGGCCGCAAAGAAGAAATACCAGCCGCGCCGCCTGCTGGCGCTCGATATCGACGACCGCATCGATCCGACCACGCGCGATTGGATCACCGTGGACGAGAACGGGAATATGGTCTTCCCCGAGGTATCCGAGCAGAAAGCAACTGAGCTTGGCGTGCGATTCGAGGCCTGGCTCCTCGCGCAGCCTGACCTCACGCCGGACCAGGAAAGCTGGCTGCGCATGATCGGCAGCCAGTTGCGCGCAAACGCCGACACCATGGACGAGTTCACTGTCGGGCATTTCGCGTTCCATCCGTTTTCGCAGTTGGGCGGCTACCCGCAAGCAGTTCGTGTATTCGGCGAGGAGGATCGCCTGCAAGAGCTGATCGAGAGTCTCAATGCCGCCGTGTTTGGCGAGGACGCAGGCAAACAGCAATCGGGCGAACGTCCTCGCCCTGCCGCACATTGACCGCTTAGCATGACGGACGCCGAATTGATTCAGTCCCTCGACCGCTTGCGCAATACGATGATCGCGGTTGCGACCGGCGGCCCGCGCATTCAAGATGAGAGCGCTCAATTCGAATCGACGTTTGATCTGGTCGTCCAGGAGCTATCCCGTCGCGGGCTCGACAATCCGCTCCCGTATCGGAATCTTTGGGACTGGTATGGCAGGTGGTCTAGTGGCGACCTGCCGTCGTACAAATCGAGACGCCAGTTCGTATCGACTCTCTTCACGCCGCTCATTGACCGAATCCACTCGGGCTTCCGAACCGACTACGAGCCGACCGGTTGGGAGCGCGTCGATAGAACGGTTGGAGAGCTTCGCAGTCGTCTCGCTGCAGCTCAGACGGAGGAACAGCATCAAGCCGTTGGCTTGCTGTGCAGGGAAGCGCTGATCTCGACCGCGCAAGCCGTATTTGTCGCCGAGAAGCATCCGAGCCTGGATGGTGTTGCGCCAAGCCAGACCGATGCGAAAAGGATGCTGGAAGCCTACATAGCGGTCGAGATGAACGGCTCGACGAATGAGTATTTGCGGAAGCACACCAGAGCGGCACTCGATCTTGCCGTTCACCTTCAACACAAGCGCACCGCTACCTTCCGGGATGCGGCAATCTGCGTCGAAGCGACGACCGCGATCATCAATACCGTTGCAATCATGTCCGGCCGCAGAGACCCGGACTAAAAGGAAGCCCCGCAATGCCACTTACCCCCGACATGCGTCGTGCTATCGACCAGATACGCGACTACCTCTACGGCGGCGGCTACCCCGACCCCGTCAACAACGCCGAGCAGCTCTCGTTCCTGTTTTTCTTCTATCTCGTTGAGGGCCTCGATGCGGAGAACAAACTGCGCGCCAAGGTGCTGAAACAGTCCTACGAGAGCATGTTCGTGGGCGAATGGAAGCTCAGGAACCCGCTCAACGCGCAGGGCGGCGCCACCACGATACCGCGCGAGCGTTTCAAGTGGTCGGTATGGGCGAAAGGGTTATCGGGCGAGGCGCTGGTGCGCTTCGTGCGGGATGAGGTGTTCGCGTTTTTCGCTGACCTAGGCGAGCAGGCCGCACACAATTTCATGAATGGGGCGCGGCTGGCCATTGACGAGCCGACCGTGCTCACGCAAGTGGTGAACCTCGTCGATGGGCTGCGGCTCGACCAGGCGGACGCCGATACCAAAGGCGACCTCTTCGAGCATGTGCTGCGGCAGATTAAGCAGGCGGGCGAGCTCGGCCAGTTCCGCACGCCGCGCCACATCATTCGCACCATCGTCGAGATCATCGACCCTAAGGTCGGCGAGACGGTCTATGACCCGGCCGCAGGCACCGCAGGTTTTCTGGTGGCGGCTTACAACCATATGCGGCTCGCCAATTCCTCGCCCAAGGCGACTTACGAAGCAGAGCTCGACGGCAAGGTCGTGCGGCGCGGGCTTGGAGACAAGCTCTCCGCGGCACAGGTGTCGGCATTGCAGAACTCCACCTTTTATGGAAACGATGTCGATCCCAAGATGGTGCGGCTTGCGACCATGAACCTCACGCTGCGGGGATTGCCGAACGTTCGCATTCTCCTGCGCAACGTCCTCACCACCACGCTCGACAACGAGCGGAAGGCCGAGTTGAACCTCCCCGCTGATGGCTACCACGTCGTGCTCGCCAATCCGCCGTTCTCGGGACGAGTGGACAAGGACCGCGTCGTCGAGGAAGTGAAGGTCGGCACCAGCACGGCGACCGAGCTGCTTTTCCTGAAATACATGATGGACAGCCTGCGGCTAGGCGGGCGCTGCGGCGTGGTGGTGCCGGAAGGGGTCCTATTTGGATCCACTGGCGCGCACAAAGAACTGCGGCGCCAACTGATTGAAAACAACCGCGTTGAGGCCGTGCTCTCACTCCCAGGCGGCGTATTTCAGCCTTACTCGGGCGTGAAGACCTCGGTACTGTTCTTCCGCAAGGGCGGCACCACGGAACGCATACTGTTTCTGCATGCAGACAACGACGGCTACAAACTCGATGCCAACCACGACACACCAATCGAGGCCGACGATTTACCCGTCCTTGTGGGCGCCCACAAGCATGCCGACGAACGTTGGAACGAGTGGAACACGCGCGATGCCGAGACCGAGTGGCGAAACCAATGGTGGTTTGCCGACGTGGCTGCACTTCGCGCGAATGAATTCAATCTGGCCGCTAGCCGCTACCGACCTATGGCGAAAGCCGCCATCTCGCACCGCGAACCGCGCGAGATACTTGACGAACTCGCAGCTATTGAAGCCGAGATAGTAGAGGAGGTGGAGGCACTACGAACAGCGCTTGCCGTGGAATCCAAATGACACGCAGGCTAATCGGCGAACTCATTACTTCTGACGAGGCAGGGTTCGCGTGCAGCAAGACCCGCTTGGTCGAACGGGGGCTTCCTCATCTTCGCCCTTTCAATATTGGCGATGACGCTCTCGATTTGTCTCAGGTTTATCAGGTTTCACTCGACGAAGCACCAGCGGGAAAGACTGCGCTCCTTGCAGGCGACATTTTGTTCAACAACACCAATAGCGCGGAGCTAGTCGGCAAGTCGGCGCTAATTGGCGACTCGATGTCGGCTGGGTTTTCAAATCATATGACCCGGATCCGGCTCGATACGCGCCAAGTTGCACCGGGCTATTTCGCGTTCTGGCTACGTAGGTTACGAGGGTCCGGTTACTTCACGCGGAACGCGACACAGTGGGTGAGCCAGGCCGCTTACAAGACTTCCGAGCTTCGTAAGCTGACCATAGACATCCCGTCACTTGCGGAGCAGTGCCAGGTAGTCGATGTCCTTTCGCGTGCTGAGGGCATCGTTCGACTACGGCGCGAGGCACAGCGAAAAGCGACTGAGCTGATCCCGGCAATTTTTCTCGAAATGTTTGGCGATCCATCAACCAACCCAAGAGCCTGGCCTACTCGGGCATTTGGCAACGTCGGCGCTTTGGATCGTGGTAAATCGCGAAATCGCCCTCGGGATGCCCCTGAGCTTTATGGTGGCCCATATCCTTTCATTCAGACTGGGGATATAGCGAACTCTGGTGGGCGAGTGACTCGCTATTCATCGACATACTCAGAGCTTGGGCTTTCCCAAAGCAAACTCTGGCCGCGCGGGACACTTTGCATAACGATAGCAGCTAACATCGCAAAAACGGGCGTGCTCGAATTCGATGCGTGTTTTCCTGACAGCGTCGTTGGCTTTCTGCCGGGAGAAACGGTGCGGACTGAATTTGTCCAAGCGTGGCTGCATTTTCTACAGCCAACGCTCGAAGCCAACGCGCCGCAGGCTGCGCAGAAGAATATTAACCTCGATATCCTCCGCCGCTTACCAATACCGACACCTCCAGTAGCGCTTCAGGACCGTTTTGAGCAGTACTGCCGAGATGTTTTTGCGCTTCGATCGCAACAGGGAGATTCGTTGGTCAAGGCTATCGATTGCTTCGACGCGCTATTGGCCCGTTCATTTTATATAGGCAACTAGACTCGCTCGCATACCATGGCCGCAAAGCGCATTGGGAAGACAGTTCGCCCCTACCTAGAAAAGGCTCGTGAGTCCGCGCTCTTAGCTGTTGAGGTCTACAACAAGCCCGCAGTTTCGTTTCGTTCCGCAGGATTCGTATCCTTGATGGTCATCGCATGGACGGCGTTAATGCATGCGATCTTTCTTCGTCGTGATCAAATGCCGTATTACCGCCACAAGAATGGCCGCTTTGTGAAAATAGACGGGGAATTCAAGCACTGGGAACTTGGTGAATGCGCGCGCCAATACTGGGGCGAGGATAACGGGAGCGCCACCCGCAAAAATATCGAGTTTTTTATCCCGCTCAGAAATAAGATCGAACATCGACACATACCTGCGCTAGACGCTTCGATCTTCGGAGAATGCCAAGCCCTTCTTCTAAACTTCGACGCTCTCCTCGGCGCGGAATTTGGCACCAGGTATCAGCTTCGCGAAAGTCTGTCATTCTCTTTGCAACTATTCCCGAGCGGCGCTAATTTTGCGGCAGCGGTAAAGGCCAACAAGACACTTGCGGACGTGAAACGATTTATCGATAACTACCGCAGCACGATCTCTACCGAGGTAATGAATAGCGGGCAGTTCGCGTTCAAGGCGTTCCTAATTCAGGTCGCCAATCACGAGTCGGCAGATACCATCCCGATCCAGTTCGTCAATTTCAACTCGCTTACCGATGAGCAAAAAGCCGAACTTGGCAAGCTCGCGGTCTTTGTGAAGTCGAAGCCGATAGGCGTTGTCAATGCGGAACTGTTGAAGCCCAGCGCGGTGGTCAAAGCCGTCAAGCAGAAGTTGGGTAACCCAATGGTCGAGCGCAATGGCAAGCCTGTTGCGAAATTTACCTCCGACACGCATGTGCGGTGTTGGAGGCATTTTAAGGTGAGGCCGGGTGGTGGCGTTAAAAATCCGGAAGTAACGAATCAGAAATTCTGCATATATGACAAGGCCCACGACGATTATCTTTACACAGTGGACTGGGTCAATTTTCTCGTAGAAAAGATCGCTTCAGACGCCGATTACAAGGCGATCTACGCGTAAAGGCTTTTCGTTTTGTCGCTGGCGCCAGCGCGCATCGCTCGAAGTGGCAGCTTCGCTACTTCCGCCACAAGTGCCGTGCAACTTGTCTTGAAGGCAGCCCCGGTTACCCACCGCCCGATCCGCGCGTGCCAGAGAGGGGCCGCACGCATCGGACCGTGGATAACCGGGAATCTCGCAGTGCTGATGGTCGCGGGCGTTCACATCTCTGGTTCGCAATCCATCATGCTGTCAAGGGGTTTTCGAGGCCTCATCGAGGCTCCGATTCGGGCCCACAAAGGCCGCGTGGCGTGGAAGGATGTTGCCGTCTTCCACTACCAGCCGCGAGGTGACGAACATGGCGCAGAGTATCCAGCGGGAGCCTGCATTTCTCCGACGCAAACAAGTCGAGATGCGCACGGGGCTTTCGCGCAGCGCGATCTATCAGTACATCAAGGACGGCGTTTTCCCGAAGCCGGTGCCGCTTGGGCCGCGCGCGGTCGGGTGGCTCGAGTCGGATGTGAGCGATTGGATCGCCGCTCGGGTGAAGATCGCCCGGGACGGCAGCCGGCAGGCGGCGTGACGACGCGCATGCATGGCAGCCGACGCAATTGCAATGGCCGGGCGGCCGCGCCTGGCGCCGGCCCCCGCCACCGCCGAGGTCATTGACCGGTTTCGGGCGGCGCTGGCCGCGCGCGACATCGTTCCCCCCGAGCGCATCATCGCTGACGGCAGCATTCACCGCTGCGATGCCGCGGGCAAGAACGGCAAGGGCGATGCGGCTTATCTGCTTCACCTGGACGGCATTCCGGCCGGCGGCATGGAAAACTGGCGCGACGGGAGGGGCTGGGAGTCTTGGCGCTTCGACATCGGGCGCGCGCTCACGCCGGCAGAGCTCGATGCGCTGTGCAGGAAGGCGGAGGCAGACAGCGATCGACGGAAGGACGAGGCAGCCAGGCGCCACGCCGCAGCCCGTGAAGTTGCCGCGCGGATCTGGCGCGCCGCGCGGCCGGCGGGCGATGAACATGCGTACCTGGCACGCAAAGGGGCCGCCGCGCACGGGTTGCGCGTGTTCAAGGGCGCGCTGGTCGCGCCGATCCGCGACGCGGCCAGCGAGTTGCACAGCCTGCAGTTCATCGGCGCAAGCGGAACGAAGCGGTTCTTGAAGGGCGGGCGCGTCGCCGGCTTGTACTTCCTGATTGGTGTAGCCGGCAAAGTGATCTGCATCGCCGAGGGCTACGCCACCGGCGCCAGCATTCACGCGGCCACCGGGTACGCCGTCGCCGTTGCCTTCAACGCCGGCAATCTTGGGCCGGTCGCCGGGGTGATCCGGGAAAACCATCCCGACGCGCAGCTCATTATGTGTGCCGATGACGACGCGGGCACAGCGGGCAATCCGGGGCTCGCGCACGCGGGCGACGCTGCTCGCGCGACGGGTGCGCTTGTCGCGGTCCCGGCGTTCGGCGCGGATCGTCCTGCCGTCGCCACGGACTTCAATGATCTGCTCCGGGCACGTGGCCTTGAGGCCGTGAGGGATTCGATCGCTGCCGCCAAAGCGCCTGCAGGTGGCGATGTGGATACGGGTGGGGTCGCCATGGCGAGAGGCACGGAATGGCCGGAGCCCGAACCGCTGACCGAGCCGCTGGACACGCAACCGTATCCCGATGAGGCGCTGCCGCCCATGCTGCGTGATGCCGTGCGGCAGGCGCAGGCTTTCGTGCAGGCGCCGATGGCGCTGGTGGACTCCTCGGCCCTTTCAGCCCTTTCGCTCGCGGCCCAAGGCTTGGCCAACGTGCGCCGTGACCATCAGCTCGTCGGCCCCATTTCCCTTTATCTGCTCGCGGTGGCCGACTCCGGGGAGCGCAAGACCACCTGCGACGCGATCTTCTGCCCGGCGCTGCGCGACTGGGAAACCGGGCGGCGGCAGGAAATGTTGCCCGAGATCGCGAAACTCGAAGAGGCCACGGCGGTGTTTGAAGCGAAGAAGGCCGGCATTCTGGAAGCGATCAAGCACAAGCGGCGACGGACGCAGGACACGGCGGGCGAGGAGTACGAACTTGAGACGCTGGTGGGCCATGCGCCGGTGCCGCCGCTCATCCCGCGGTTGCTTTTTGCGGATGCGACCCCGGAGGCGCTCGCGCATGCGCTGGCCACCGGCTGGCCGAGCGGCGGTGTGCTCTCGGCCGAGGCCGGCGCGGTGTTCGGCGCGCACGGCATGGGCCAGGACACGATTCTGCGCAACCTCGCGCTCCTCAACGTGCTGTGGGACGGCGGCGAGATGGCGATAGACCGGCGCTCCAAGCCCTCCTTCGTGCTGCGCGGCCGGCGGCTCACCTTCGGGCTGATGGTGCAGCCCGAGGCATTGCGCGGCTTCCTGGAGCGTGCCGGCACGCTGCCGCGCGGCACCGGCTTTATCGCGCGTTTCCTGATCGCGTGGCCCGGGAGCACGCAGGGCACGCGCGCCTACCGTCCGGCACCCGAGGCAATGCTGCAGGTGGCGCTGTTCGGGGCGCGCATTCGCGAGCTGCTCGCGCAACCGCTCGCCACCGACGCGCATGGCTGCCTCACCCCGGCGGTGCTCGATCTGTCGCTGCAGGCGCGCGCCGAGTGGATACGTTTTCACGACGAGGTCGAGCGCGAGCTGGGCGCGCGCGGCGCATTTCGCGGTGTACGTGATGTCGCGGCCAAGGCGGCGGAGAACGCCGCGCGGCTGGCAGCCCTGTTCCATGTGCTGGAGCATGGCGCGAGCGGAACGATAGCGTCCGAAGAAATCCGCGCCGCAGCCTGCATCGTGGGCTGGCATTTGAACGAGGCGCGGCGCCTGCTCGCCGACCTGGACACGCCGCCTTCGCTCGCCGCGGCGATCCGGCTCGATGCCTGGCTGCGCAACGAAGCGCAGGCCTACGGCACCGATCGCGTGCCGACGAAACGGATCTACCAGTACGGTCCGAACTGCGTACGGGACAGCCGCGACCTGCGCGCCGCGCTCGCCGTCCTCGCCGAGCGGGGGCGGGCGCGGATGGAGCAAGACGGGCGTCGGCGGAGCGTGGCGATCAATCCGGCGCTGCTGGATGGGCGGGAGTGACCGTCGACGATTCGATTTCGACACCGGAGGGGGCTGCTACTGTTGCTACTCTTGCTACCGTCGGCCGGCGCGAACGCTGATCGGTAGCAGAAGTAGCAACGGTAGCAGGGGGTGGCGGGTCGGAAACCGCGAATCTTCGCGATAATCTGCGCCGCTCTTGCGCGCGTGCCCCGCGCTCTGTCCCGCAATCAGTGTTCCCCGCAGCTTTTCCCGGGCATTGCCACCACGCATTCGACGGATTGGCTCAAGGGGTCCATGCGGTCGGCTTCCGCCAACGCCCAAGATGCCCACTCTGTCAGGGAGTCGGCAGAGATCGATACCTGCGGTCGGTCCAGAACTGCCTGGACGTAGCTGCGCACCAGTGCTGCCTTGGTCCATGCCGCCGCGTCGGAAAAAAGTTTCTCTCGCCGAGCCTGCTCGCGCTTCAAGATTTTCTCGCGTTCCTTGCGCTGCCGCTCTTCCTCTTGTCGCCGCGCCTCTTCTGCAAGCTCCTGTTTCCGCTCTACAAGCCATTCGTGATGGCGAATGAGCCCGTGGCGGTACGACCATTCGCCGGCGACAATTAGGCCGACTGCCACGTCGGTAAGCTGGTCTTCGAGCGGACAGCCGGCGGAATCTATCCACGAGACGGGTATCTCCGCAGGTGGCTGGTACCAGGACAGTTTGAGTTGCAGAATCTTTGGCTCCTTCGACGTGCGGACCGGGCGCGGCTGGCCGTTGTTGCGTTCTGTGCCGGGAGGGTCCAGCGTGAAGCGGACGATCTCGTCGCCAACGGTCACGCAGAAGCCGCTGGCGTCCTTTCCGGTTACGTCGGGCTTGAATTGGCAACGCGAAAATGCCCAGAACAACCGGTTTATCAAACGAAGTCGGCGCTGCTCTATCGGGCTGTCGAATATCGGCCTGTCCCAATGCCATGACGATTCCAACGCCTTCTGCCGTCGTTGCTCGTCCTCCTCCAGTAACTTGGCGACGAGCGGGTGCGGCTGCTTAAGGGACTTCCTTGGTACTTGCCCGATCAGCTTGCGGGCGCGGACGGTGACGTCGTCAAGACTTTCCGCGAAGGAAGGCGGCGGCGGAATCTCGATGCGGACGACTTCTTCGTCAGACGGCCGGGTGTACCACGAACGATGGCCGCCGACAGTGACCGTGTCGTTCTGGCCCAAACCGCGCGGAGGCAAGGGCGGTTGAGGCCTGGCCTTGCCGTACGCCCGTTTGGCCCAATAGCCCAGCCCGGGCAGGGGAATATTCGCGCGGCGGCAAATCTTCGCCAGACGGACATCTGAAATGTGCAGCGTCTTTGCCAGCGTTCTCAGTGGCTCGCGCCACACCAGATCGTAAAGCTCCTGCCGCGTAAATTCGCGCCCCATCGCGTCTCCCTGTTGTTTAGGATCTTCATCGTCGCCAGCATAATGAAAAGCCAATTCCGCCCGTGGGGAGTAGCGAAGCAGCGAGGTAGGTGTGTCAGGATGCCCGCGCCACCGACTGGCCAAGGAAAAGCGTTCAGCAATCCGCTTGACGGATGTTGGTAAATCTGCCAACATTCAAAGCGAAATGGGCAGAAGAGAATGAGACCAACGCGGCCGGTATCCTGGCTCACGCCTGCGCGAAAAGCCTTTGAGGCGTTTCCCGATGGCGCGCGGCAGATAGTGATCGATGCTTTGAGCGTTGCCGCCGAAGGTGGCATGGCGGGAATCGCCAAGCCGACGAAAGGCCTCGGGTCGGGGGTGTTTGAGGTTGCGTTGCCGTTCCGGGGCAATGCCTTTCGGGTGGTCTATGCGGTGCAGCTCGGGGACGAACTGTGGGTAGTCCATGCGTTTCAGAAAAAGTCGACGCAAGGTATCAAGACCCCGAAACACGAGATCGACTTGATCAAGGACCGGTTGAAGCGACTGAAGGAGATGCTGCGATGAAAAAGGAACCGCTTGAGCTTATCCGCGGGAGCGGAAACATCTATCGGGACTTTGATGTCCCGGATGCCGACGTTCGCCAGTTGAAGGCGATCCTGGCGGCGGAGATCATCAAGGCGCTCGACAAAAAGGAGCTCACAGTAAGAAAGGCACAGAGCCTCACCGGGATCGATGCCGGAGATTTCTCGCGCGTTCGAAACGCGGATTTTCGGCGCATCAGCGTCGAGCGCCTCATGGCGATGATCAATGGGCTCGGCTCGCGTGTTGAAGTGGCGGTGACGGTGAGACGTGCGGAGGCGAGGCACGCTGCCGCAGTGGCCTGATCGACGAATGTCCCGTTAGATTCAGCACAGGGGGTAACTTTGGGGGTAACTCGCAAAGTCGAATCGGCCGAAACCCAGCATCCACACGGGTTTACAGGCGGAATGTGAGTGTGCCCTTGGCCACCACTTTTCAAAGCCAACTGCTCTCGGTTGGCTTTGTCATTTCTGGCTTTCCCCCGCGTCACGCGGGGCGTGGGCCAAATCTGCGTGTGCCACCTCGTCCGTGGCATGCCGAAATTCTCCCCGTTTCCGCCTCATTTCGATTCTATTTTGCTCTCTGTTCTCAAATAAAAGTGCAGAACGTCCCTCAGTTGGCACACGCAGAACGCCTTTGCTGTCGGGCACTTACACGTGTGTCGAGAAGATGCGGTTTTCCACATGGAGTGGTCGCCAGCCGTGTGCAACGCATGTCGGGGGTCAGCCCTTTGGCGTGTCTCTGGACGCCACTATCGACAAGAACGAATTAGAAGAGCAAAGCCACATGAGGGTTGACGCGATACGTTCGAAGTCAAAGCGCACCCGCTCGATCCCTTTGAACGATTCGGCCTTGTGGGTGTTGCAGCAACTGGACACCCAAGGCAAGTCCGAGTACCTGTTCCCCTCCCCAGTCAGCGGGAAGCCGTTCCATGCCATCACGCGGCCTTGGTATCGGCTGCGTAAATTGGCAGGGGTCAAGGTGCGGGATCCACGACCTAAGGCATCGAGCCGAAATAAGTTGAACACAATTTGATGCTGCAATTGCTTGTACGTCGCAATTTGAGCGGCAATATTCGTGTGACGTACAACTTATTTTTTCGCGATGCCTAAGGCATGGATTCGCCTCAATGTTGGTGTCCGGTGGGCGGTCCCTGTACGAGGTCCAGCAGATTTTGGGCCACTCAGATCCGAAAGTGACCATGCGCTACGCTCACCTTAACGCCAAAACGCTCCAGGAGGCGGCTAATGCGGGCAGTGTTATCGTGCCGAGGGTGGAGGCTAAAGCGGCGTAGAGTTGAAGAGGCCAGGGGGTTGTGATGACCGCTTGGCTTCCTCATTTTTTTCTTTGGGAATTGGAAACAGCAATTGTTGTCGGTAGCTGGAAGCACTCAAGCCATCAATTTCATAAGGGCTAAAATTGACGGGCCGACTCTTTTTTGGCACTTTCCTGAGAAGCATCAAGGTTTAATTGTCCGGACTTCAAACCGAATGCACCCCGATCAACTACTCCCGCCCTTGACTGCAGCTCCAGTGTATTACCCGATTGATCCTGCCACTTCGGAATGGCAACGTTAAATTTAACTCCAAACGCGTTTTGGACCTGATGGTCTAACCGGATCTTCGGCTTCCCAAATTTATTTGTGAATCCTTCTTCAAGAATATTGAACACTTCAATATTGGTGTTGCTCTTGTCTC
>CANJRC010000098.1 GCA_947476535.1 Betaproteobacteria bacterium | reverse complement strand
TGCCTCAACATCGCGCACGCCGGCGTGTTCATGCTGTGCGCGCTCATCGCCTGCAAGCTCTCCGCGCTGCCCGTCACGGGGGTGCTGCTGCATGCAGCCATCATCCTCGGGCCGGTCCTGATCGGCGTGGTGCTCAGCTATGCGGTGCATCGGCTGTCGCTGCACTACCTGCTGCGGCCGGGCGCCAACACCGTCGACATCGAGATGGCCTCTTTTCTCTCCACGCTGGGGGCACTGTTCATCATCGAGAGCATCGCCATCGAGTGGTCGGATGCGCGGGCCTTCAACTTCAACTTCGAATACCTGAAGCTGGGTTCGGTCGACGTGGCGGGCGTGGTGCTGCCGCTCAAGTATTTGGTGGTGGGCGCTGCGGCGCTGGCCAGCCTCTTCGGCATGGACCGATTGTTGCGCAGCCCGCTCGGTCGCAGGATGCGCGCCACTTCCGACAGCCGCTTCCTCGCCACCGTCATGGGCATCGACGTGCGCCGCACGCAGCAGATGTCCATGGTCATTGCCGGGGCACTGGCGGGCCTGGCCGGCGTGATGGTCGCCTACCTGTACGGGCAGGCGACCTATGGCCTGTCGCATACCTTCCTCTTGAAGGTTATCGTCATCGGCATCGTCGCAGGTCTGGGCTCGGTGAAGGGCGCGATGGTGGTGGCCGTGGCCATCGGCGTTCTGGAAGCCGCCACCGTGCAATACCTGGGCAGCGGCTGGCGCGACATTTCATTGTTCCTGCTGGTTATCCTCGTGCTGGCGATCCGGCCCGAAGGCGTGTTCTGGAAGAAGCAGAGGGCGGCCACATGAAGCAGCGACGCGAGAGCCCCGTCATGAGGAAATCGCCATGAGCCTGATGAGCAGCGGTTTCTGGTTTTCTTTTTTGGCCATCAACATTTCGCTCGCCTACGCGGTGTACCCGCAGGCGCTGCTCGGCCGCCTGAGCGTGGCGCCCGTGGCCTATCTTGCCATCGGCGCCTATGCCACCACCTACTTCACCACGCGTGGTGGCTCGTTTTTCACCGGGCTTGCCGTGGGCATTGCGATCTCCACGGTGATTGGTGCCATCCTCTCCGCGGTGGCCGGGCACCTGCGCAGCCATTTTTTCGTCGCGGCGACTCTCGGCGCGGTGATGATCGTGCAGCAGGCGGCGTTCTCGCTCACGCCGCTGACCAATGGCTACCTTGGCGTCACCTCGCCTGCGGACCTCATCCAGTGGTGGCATGTCTGGCTGCTCGCCATCCTCTGCATGGCCGGCGCCGCGTCGCTGCGGCACTCGGTGCTGGATGGCGTCTGGCGCGCGGTGGGCGCGGACGACCGCATTGCCTCCGCCCTGGGCATCAGCACCTCGCGCGCCGTGTTCACTGCGGGCACCGTGAGCGCCGTGATCGCCACCATCGCCGGCGGCCTGTACGGGCACCTCTTGCCTTTCTTCGACCCGAATGCCTTCGGCCTGTTGCTGATTCTCGTGCTCGCGGCGGGCATCGTGGTGGGCGGCGTGGTGGGCTGGTACGGCCCGGTGATCGGCGCCGTCATCATGACTGGCCTGCCCGAACTGCTGCGCGATTTCGGCGCCTGGCGCGATTCCTCCATCGGCCTCATCCTGATCGCGTGCATCCTGTTTCTGCCGCGCGGCCTTTCCGACCGCGCGGGCATCGTGAAGTTGTGGAACGATTTCACGCACATGCTGGCTCGTCGCAAGCGAGCGTAAGGACCGCGGGCGCGTTTCCTGAAACGGGGCGCACCCTCGCGTCCGCTGCTTGCGAGCAGCTTGCCGCTCGCGGGCGCCACACCGTTGTTATTCTGATTCGCGCCGCGGCAGGATGTCGTCGAGGTCCTTCTTCAACACCGCCGCATCCAGCCCGTCGGTGATGAACACGATACGCGAGCGCCGCTCGGCATCCGGCCATTCCGGCAGCACGGTCGGGATGTGGATCAGTTGCTGCACGCCGTGCACCACTACCGGACCGTCCTGGCCCTCGACATTGAGGATGCCCTTGACGCGCAGCAGCGCGTCGCCGCGCCGCTCGTTGAGCGTGGCCAGCCATTCGGACAGCTGTGCCCAGGTGAGCGGGCGATCGAGGATGACGTGAAAGGTGCGGATGCGCTCGCTGTGCGGCCCGTGGGGGGCGTGAGCGGCATCGCCGTCATGATGATGATCGTGTTCGTGGTCATGCCCATGGTGAACATCGTGAGGGTGCGCTGCATCGTGCCATCCCGCCGCGTGGGCGCCGGCTTCCATCCCCAGCCAGCGCTGCACGTCGGCATTCTTGGTGGCTGGATCGTAAAGTCCGGCGTAGAGCAGTTCCGCGACCGGCAGCACCGCATCTGCCGCGAGCACCTGCGGCGCCGACGGGTTGAGGCGGGTCAGGGCGGCAATCAGCTCCTTGGTGGCCTCGGGTGGCGCGATATCCGTTTTGGTGATTACTAACCGGTCAGCCATGGCCACCTGGCGCTCCGATTCGTGGTGCCTGGCGAGCGTGGTCATGCCATTCACCGCGTCCACCGTGCAGACCACGCTGTCGATGCGCGTCTGGCCGGCGATGCCCGGCTCGGTCATCAGGATGTGCACGATGGGTGCCGGGTCGGCCAGGCCCGTGGTCTCCAGCACCAGGCGGCGAAAGCGCGGTACTTCGCCCGCGCGCCGGCGCGCGAGCAGGTTCGCCATGGTCTCCACGAGGTCGTTCTTGACCGTGCAGCACACGCAGCCCGAGTCGAGCAATACCGTCTCGCCGTCGATCTTTTCAATCAACGCATGGTCGAGCCCGATCTCGCCGAATTCGTTGACGATCACCGCGCTCTCGGCGGCTTCCGGGCTTTTGAGCAGGCGGTTGAGCAGTGTGGTCTTGCCGCTGCCGAGGAAGCCGGTAAGGATGGTGATGGAGATGCGCTCGGGGTCGCTGCTCATGATGCGGATTCCTGTCGTTCCCGAGAAGCCCCGGCGGGGCGGCGAGGGGGGCGTCGCTGATTGGTTTTATGATACTGAATTGGGTAAGCTCTGGAAGAGAATCGCGCTGTGTCGTGAAAAGCGCTGTGTTGTGCGCTGTTTCGTGCGCTGTTTCGTGAAAACCCGGACGAGAAGGATAGCAAATGAATTCGCAGGCAACGGCCATCTTCAACGCATTTGCACGCTCGGCACGGCGTAATCCCGAGCGTCGTGCCCTGACCTACAAGGGGCGCGACTGGACCTACGTGGCGCTGCAGGCGGCCGTCGAATCGGCGGCATTCAGGCTCAATGCCATGGGCGTGCGCCAGGGCGACCGCGTGGCCTTCCTTGCGCGCAACAGCGACGTGTACCTCGTCGGGTGGCTGGCGACGCAGGCGCTGGGCGCCATGCACGTGCCGATCAATTTCATGCTGGGCGCCTCCGAGGTCGCCTACATCCTCGACCATGCCGCGCCGCGCGCGCTCTTTGTGGGTGAGGAATTCATGCCGGTGGCCCGAACCGCTACGGAGAGCGCGACCGCGGCAATGCACCTGCGAGGCATCAGCGAGCTGCTGGATGATTCGCCGCGCCTGGTCATTGCCCGCGACGCGCTCGATCCAGCGGCGCAGTCCGCACAGCTCGCCTATACCAGCGGCACCGAGTCGGCGCCCAAGGGCGCCATGCTCACCGACATCGGGCTGATGTACGAGTACCAGAGTTGCATCGTCGGCGGCGAGTACTCGGGCGCGGACACCATCGTGCATGCGCTGCCGCTGTATCACTGCGCGCAGATGCACTGCTTCCTCACGCCGAACCTGATGCTGGGGGCGGACAACATCATCCTCGATCGGGCCGACCCGGGTGAAATCGTCGAGACGGTGAAGTCCAACCAGGCGACTTCGTTCTTCGCGCCGCCGACGGTGTGGATCGGCCTACTGAACCACAAGGGCCTCAAGCCCGAGGATCTGCGCTCGCTCAAAAAAGGCTACTACGGCGCCTCCATCATGCCGCGCGAAGTGCTGCGCGGACTGCAGCAGACGCTGCCGTGGATCCGCCTGTGGAACTACTACGGCCAGACCGAGATCGGGCCGCTCGCCACGGTGCTGCAGCCCGAGGAGCACGACAAGCGCCCGACCTCGGCCGGGCGCCCAGTGCTGCACGTGGAGAGCCGGGTGGTGGACGATGACATGCAGGACGTGAAGCCGGGCGAGATCGGCGAGCTGGTGCATCGTTCGCCGCAGCTGCTGTCCGCCTACTATCGCGACCCGGTGAAGACCGCCGAAGCTTTTCGTGGCGGCTGGTTCCACAGCGGCGATCTCGCGGTGGCCGATCCCGAGGGCTACATCGAGATCGTCGACCGCAAGAAGGACATGATCAAGACTGGCGGCGAGAACGTCGCCTCGCGCGAGGTGGAGGAGGCGATCTACAAGAATCCGGCCGTGGCCGAAGTAGCGGTGATCGGCGTGCCCGATGCCAAGTGGGTCGAGCGGGTGTGCGCGGTGGTGGTGCGCCGCGCAGGCCAATCGACCTCCGAGCAGGAAGTGCTCGCGGCGGCCGCGGGCCTTGCGCCCTTCAAGCGGCCCAAGGAAGTGAAGTTCGTCGATGCCCTGCCGAAGAATCCGTCGGGGAAAATTCTAAAAAGGGAGTTGCGGAAAATGTTCGGAGACACGTTTGCAGAGGCGCGCGAAGCGTCTGGTGGTATCGAGAGAAAATCCGGAGGGCAGTCATGAGACCGCACCTGATCCCGTTCCAGAAACCGGCGGCGCTCGAAGGCCTGGCCACTTCAAAGACCCCGTCCTACAGCTTCATCGATATCAACCGTGGTTCGCGCTGGTTCGACCAGCTGGTGGTGGCGGGTTTGCCTCCGCATGGCGTCGAAACCACGGCCTACCCCGACGACGGTTCGGAGACGTTCTATCTCTTCTCGCGTGGGGGTGGCGAACTGGTGCTGCCCGATGGCAGCACGAAGACCATCCGTGCCTATGACGGCGTCTGGTATGGCTCGGGGGCGGGCGGCGAATTGAAAGCGGGCAAGGATGGTCTCGAGTGGTTGGCCGTGAGCACCAACGGTGGCAAGCCCACGCCCTTTGCGGGCGCCACCATGGACAAGGTGCTGGCCAAGGGTGGTGTGCCGAGCAAGACGGCCCGTGCACCGGTCGCCTTTGACCGGCGCTGGATCGCGCCGCGGCAATGGCCGGCCAACAAGCTCGGGGCGACGGCCAAGCCGTGGTGGTTCTACACCGTGGATGGTGCCTCGAAGTGGTATCACTCGGCGTGTATTTCCTCGCTGCCGCCAGGCGGCGCGTCGACCCTCCATACTCACATGGAAAAATACGAAGGGCCCTACGAGACTTTCTACATCGTGCTGAGCGGCACGGCCCTGATCCGCAACGAGCATGAGGATTTCGTGTTCGAGGGCGGGCCGTCCGGGGTGTATGTCCCGGCCGACGCGTCGCACCAGATCATCAACAACGGCGAGGGATTGATCTGGTACCTGACCATTTCCTCGCGCGGCGGCACGCCCTTGAAGCTGGATGTCTACAACATGCCTTCCGGGGCTGAGCGACCGGGCTACCTCGATGAGTTCAATCGCATCATGGCAGCCCGACAGGAGAAGGGCTTGCCGCTACCTTGATAATAATGTTCGATGCCGCGGTGGCGCCTGGCAGGACGCGCCCCGCGTGTGTAACGTGATAGTGAGGTCAACATGACGGGCAAACTGAAGCTGGCACGGCAGGAAGCGAATACTCGGGAGGTGGCATCGCAGGATGCGGCGACGCGGGACGTGATCGCGCTCAGGCGCGACTACGCGGAGCTCGGCTGGCTGAAGCTGCCAGGCCTCGTGCAGGGCGCCGAGTTGAAGCGCATCGTCGCCCGCGTCGCCCAGGCCGACGGTGATGCCAAGTTCAAGGTCAAGAAGGCCGGCGTGCAGGCCGACCAGGCCACCGCCGAGTACGAGAAGACCATGCGCGTGCTGCGCCGCCTGTGGACCGAGTATGCCGAGGTGGAAGCCCTGTGCTACCGCGTCGGCAAGCTGGTGCACGAGATCACCGGCTGGTCCTCCACGCGTCTGTGGAGCGACCGGGTGTTTATCAAGCCCGGCCGCTTGATCGGCAGCCGGCCGACCATCTGGCACCAGGACCTGCCGAAGATCCCGATCGATCGCCGCGGCTTCACCACGGTGTGGATTCCCCTGGTCGATCTTCCCATCACCAAGGGGCCCATGACCTTCCTCGAGGGCTCGCACCGCCTGGGGCCATTGGGGGCGACCTCGCAGATGGGCGGCGAGCCCGACCTGTCCGAAATTCTCGCCGAGGAAGACTGGAAGCAGATCACCGGTTGCGTGACTGCAGCGCCCCTGGTGGCCGGCGATGCCACCATGCACGCCGGCATGATGCTGCACCGAGCGCGCGCCAACACCGAGGAAGAGGACCGCGTGGTGCTTGCCATCTCGTATGTGGACGGCGAGGCGCTCTACACCGGCGGTTCCAACCCGGTGACCGATGACCTGGGCATGGCGCCCTACAAACGCATGGAGCACAAGACCATGCCGATCGTTGCATAGAAATGGTCGCCGCCCGCGCAAGGTGCTGCGACGTGCTGCCCCGCAAATCCACCATGCGAGTCCCCATCATGAACATCGGCACAAAGACGAAACTGATTGCTGCGGCGGCACTGGTGGTCGCGGCACTCTCCAGCAGCGCGATGGGGGCCGATCCCGCGCGTGGCCGCGCACTCTACGAATCGCGATGCGATGGCTGCCACAGCACGGGTGTTCATGAGCGCGCGTCGCGCAAGGCCAACGATTTCCCCGGCATCCGCCTGCAGGTGGAGCGCTGGAACAGCCAGCTGGGCGGTGCCTGGGGGCGCAGCGAAATCGACGATGTCACGGTGTACCTGAACGACCGCTTCTACCAGTACCCCTGTCCGGACGCACTGTGCCGGGCGGGGGCCGCGAACAGGAAGTCGGATGGCCCGGCGCTCGCGCGGCGCGGTAACGATCCTTCAGGGCACCTGCGAACACTTCCGGAGTGAAACTTGCAATCATCCTGACCGTCGGTTTGTACAACGCGGCCAGTGTCCAGGGTAGCCGCCTCTGCGTCACGTTGTACGCGTTGTCGCTGGGCGCCCCGTCCTGGCTGGTTGGGTCCCTCGCAGCGCTGTATTACGTGCTGCCGATCTTCGTGGGTCTGGCCATCGGGCGCGCCATTGATCGTGCCGGCACCGGGCCCACGGTCGCCACCTGTGGCATTTTGACCCTCCTGTCCTACCTGATTCCGCTGGCGTTCCCCGGCTTGGCCACGCTGGCCATTTCAGCCTGTCTTGCCGGGGTGTCATTCGTGTCGGTCTCGGTGGCGGCCAACGTGCTGGTGCCGAAGATGGGCGGGCCCGAGGAAACCACGCGCAACTACTCCTGGTACGCGCTGGCCAGTTCCGGCGGGATGGCAGTCGGTCCGCTCATCTCCGGGTTCGGCATCGATCATGTGGGGCATCGCGCAACCTTCGCCTTGCTGACGGTCGTGCCCCTGGTCATGCTCTCGGTGCTGTACGCAGGCTGGCGCATGATGCCGCCCGCATCCCCGCGCAACCTGGCGTCGGCGGGGCGGCTGCGCGACCTAGTGCGCATGCCGGGCGTTCCGGTATCGCTGATCGGTGCCGCAATGGCGCCGGTTGTCCTGGACCTGTTCTTCTTCGTGGTGCCCCTGTATGCGACGAGCATCGGCCTGAGCGCCTCGACTATTGGAACCGTGCTGGGCGTCTTTGCTGGCGCCTCGGTGTCGGTGCGGCTGTTGCTGCCGGTGTTCGCGCGCTTTGCCAGGCCATGGACGCTGGTGGCCGGCAGTTTCGCCATGAGCGGGTTCATGCTCGGACTGATGCCGCTGGCAGGCGGCACGCCGATGCTGATTGCCTTTTCCATCCTGGCGGGCATCAGTACGGGCGTCTCGGCGCCCATGGTGCTCACGGTGCTCGCGAAAACCATGCCCGAGGGCCGACAGGGCGAGATCCTCGGCCTAAGGGCCATCTTGTTGAGCTGCGGCCAGATGGCAGCGCCTGCACTGGTCGGCGCGCTGAGCGGCCTTGCCGGGCTCGCCCCCGTGGTGGGTGTCATGGGGCTGGGGGTGATGTATTACGGCTGGCAGGCACGGCGCGAAGGCCGGCGGCGCGGCGCCCTGCACTGAGCGTTCGTTTCAATATGGGGGACACATCTCCTCAGATTCCCCTGTTTCAGCGGTCGCAAAAATCATTCTTGTAGGCGATTCGAAGAGGCCGCGCCTCTCGCTTCGTCGCGCTGGCATCAGGCCAGGGCAACACGCCGGATCAGGTGGGTCGTGTCGAACTGGGGCGGCAGCGTTCCGAAGGCGCGACCGCCATCGCCTTCCAGTCGCGAGGCAATGAAGGCCTGCGCGGCCGGCGCATCCGCATGCCGCAACATCAGGCTGGCCTGCAGCGCGACCGCGATGCGCTCGACGATGCGTCGTGCCCCGGCCTCCAGTTGTGCGGTGTCGCCCAGCATGCGCGCAATGGCATCCACGGCGGGCTGCAGCGGCGCGCCGCCGGCGCGAATCTCGTCGAGCAGCAACATGACGCTTTGCGGGCTCCTGGCGAGGGAGCGCAGCAAGTCGAGGCAGACCACGTTGCCCGAACCCTCCCAGATGCCGTTGAGCGGCGCCTCGCGATACAGGCGGGCCAGCGGATGTTCTTCGACATAACCGCTGCCGCCGATGCATTCCATGGCCTCCGCCGCCAGCGCAGGCAGGCGCTTGCACAGCCAGTACTTGGCCACCGGGGTCATGGCGCGCGCGAGGAGCCGGGCCTCCGCGCTGCCCGCCGCATCCTCATCGAATGCACGCGCGAGGCGCAGGGCGAGCAACAGCGCCGCCTCCGTCTCCAGTGCCATGTCGGCCAGCACATTGGCCATGAGGGGCTGCTCGACGAGGCGGCGCCCGAAGGCGCTGCGCTGGCTGCAGTGATGGTGCGCGAGGTCGAATGCGGCGCGCATCATGCCGCTCGCGGCGCACGCGATGTCGAAGCGGGTGAAGTGCGCCATCTCGATCAGCGTGGAGATGCCGCGCCCTTCATCGCCGATGCGTCGCGCCAGCGTGCCGGCGTACTCGATTTCGGACGAGGCGTTGGCGCGGTTGCCAACCTTGTCCTTCAGGCGCTGGATGAAGAACGGGTTGCGCCGACCGTCAGGCAGCGAGCGCGCAACGAAGAAACAGGTGACGGCGTCCTGCCCTTCGATTTTGGCAAGCGTGAGGAACGCATCGCTCATCGGCGCCGAGCAGAACCACTTGTGGCCGGTGAGCAGGTGTTCGAGGCCGCCGGCCGGCTTTGCCAGCGTGGTATTGCTGCGTAGGTCCGACCCGCCCTGCTTCTCGGTCATGGCCATACCGATGCTGACCGCGCGCTTCTGCGAAAACGGGATCGGGCGCGGGTCGTAATCGCGGGCGAAGAGGCGCGGTTGCCAGGCGGCGGCGAGTGCCTCGTCGTTCTGCAGCACTTTTTTGGCGGCGAACGACATGGTCACCGGGCAGGCGATGCTGTTCTCGACCTGGTTCCACAGGTGCACCAGGGCAGCGCGGGCGACAAAGGCGCCCGGCCGGTTGGCGGTCCATGCCAGCGAATGCAGCCCCATGCCGAAGGCGAGGCGCATCAGCTCGTGGTAGGCGGGGTGGAACTCCACCGCGTCGATGCGCCGGCCGCTGTGGTCGTGGGTGCGCAGCTCCGGCGGATAGCGGTTGGCATGGTCGATGAGCATGTGGAAGGCCTCGCTGCCCACCACTTCGCCCAGCGTGGCGGCCTCCCTGGCAATCCAGCTGCCGCCCTCGCGGGAGACCGCCGTGATCAGCAGCGGGTTCGCGCTCCAGGCGTTGTGGCCGGCCAAAGCCTGCGGCTGGTTGGTGACTTCGTGCGTGGACATGTGGTCGGGCATCGGCATTCCTCCTTTAAAAAGCTTACACCACGGGTGAACGATGGCGGGGCGCTCGTGGTGTCGCTGGACGCAAATGAGGCTTTGCGGCATGCTCCACCGCTCAGCGCAAAGGCGACCGATCATGGCAACTCTCAACGAACTCCAATCGCTCGGCCAGGCCGTCTGGCTCGATTTCATCAGCCGTGAACTCATGGCCTCGGGCGAACTCTCGCGTCGCGTGTCGGGCGGACTGCGCGGCCTCACCTCCAACCCGGCGATCTTCGAGAAGGCGCTGGCGCAGGGCGGCGATTACGCGCGGCAGGCGAAACAGCTGGGCGCCAAGGGGCTGGATGCCAAGGCCACCTACGAGGGCCTGGCCATCAGCGACATCAAGGCAGCGGCAGACGCGCTGCGCTGGGTCTATGACGAGACCGAGGGCGCGGATGGTTATGTCAGTCTGGAGGTGTCGCCCGAACTTGCCAACGACACGGCGGGCACGCTGGCCGAAGCGCGCCGGCTGTGGCACGA
Source organism: Betaproteobacteria bacterium (assembly GCA_947476535.1). Classification (GTDB taxonomy): domain Bacteria; phylum Pseudomonadota; class Gammaproteobacteria; order Burkholderiales; family SG8-39; genus CAIYPG01. The sequence continues at coordinate 4,929 of CANJRC010000098.1, read as the reverse complement.
CGTGGCACGACCCAACCTGATGGTGAAAGTGCCAGGAACGGTGGCAGGCGCCTCGGCGATACACGAGCTGATCGCCGAGGGCATCAATGTCAATGTCACGCTGCTGTTCGCGCAGGCGGCTTATCGTGCCGTGGCGGCGGCCTATGTCGAAGGCCTGCAGGCGCGCCTCGCGCGCGGCGGGAAGATCGATCGCGTGGCCAGCGTGGCCAGTTTCTTCGTCAGCCGAATCGACACCGCCATCGACGCTCAACTCGAGGCGAAGATTGCGGCCGCCTCAGGCGAGGTTCGCACCGAGCTCAAAGCCCTGCGCGGCAAGGCGGCCATCGCCAACGCCAAGCTGGCCTACCAGCATTACCTGCAACTGTCGGCGGGCACCGACTGGAAGCAGCTTGCTGCGGCCGGGGCGCGCCCCCAGCGCCTGTTGTGGGCGAGCACCAGCTGCAAGAACCCGGCCTATCGCGACGTGATCTATGTCGAGGAACTCATCGGCGCGGATACGGTGAACACGCTGCCGCCGGTGACGCTGGACGCTTTTCTTGACCACGGCAAGCCGCGCGCGAGCATCACCGAGAATGTGGAAGCCGCGCGGCGCGACCTCGATGCGCTGGCAAGGCACGGGATCTCGCTGGATGCGGTGACGGACAAGTTGCTCGAGGATGGCGTCCAGCAGTTTGCCGACGCCTTCGAAAAGCTGCTGGAGGTGGTGAAGGCGCAATCGGCGTAGCGTCGAACGGGATTCGGGCGTGGACGCCGGGCATTATCCATGGACCTGACGACGGCCTTTGGCCTTTTTGCCGTGACCGCGATGATGCTGTGTTACGCGTTCGAAAAGAAAAGCCGCTGGTTCATCCTAGGATTCGCCGCGTCGTGCGCGCTGGCCTCCGCTTACGGTTTTCTGATTGGATCCTGGCCTTTCAGCGCGGTCGAAGCCATCTGGTCGCTGGTGGCCTTGCGCAGATGGCGGGTCACCGCGGGTGTTGCGAATGCGCCCCCGCCAGGCTAGGTGGCGCGCCAGCTTGCTCCGGCCTCGTGTGCGCGTCCTTCTTCCTTCAGCTTGATTAGGTGCGCGAGCAGCGAGCGGCTGGCCATGGGGTGCAGCGACACCGGCACGTCGTCGTAGACCTTCTTCACCAGCGCGTCCATGTCGGGTTCCCCGAGAGCGCGCAGTGCCTCGACCACCTTGGTTTCGCGCCCGATGCGATGGGCGATCAAACGTTCAATGGCCACTTGCGGGGTGCCTATGAGGTAGCCGTGGCCGGGGGCGAGCCAGTCGAGGGATTCGCTTTGCAGTTTCGTGAGCGCCTGCATGTAGGCAATCATGTTGCCGTCGGGCGGGATGATGACCACCGTCGAGCCTTGCATGATGTGGTCGCCGGTGAACAGCATCCTTTCGTCTTCCAGCAGGTAGCAGCACTGGTTGGAGGCGTGGCCCGGCGTGTGGATGACGCGCACGCTGCACCCCGCGACGCTCAGGCGATCACCATCGTTGACCACGCGGTCGGGCTGGAAGGTCTGGTCCTGGCGTTCTTCGCCGGGTGGTGGGCGGCCGATGAATTCCAGCTTGTGCGCCGGACCCAGGCGCGCCCGCAGGAGCGCCGCGGCGGGTGAATGGTCGCGATGCGTGTGGGTGGCGAGCAGCCAGCGGATGCGTCCGCCGGTGGCGGCGATCAGCGCATCGACGTGTTCGGGAAGATCGGGGCCCGGATCGACGATGGCGAAGTCGCCGGCGCCGTTGTCCTGATTACTGCGGCCCACGATATAGCTGTTGGTTCCGGGCCCGGTCATCACGCCCGGATTGGGCGCGGTGAGGCGGCGCACGCTCGGCGCGAGCTGCACGAGGGTGCCGGGGACGATGTCGCAGCACAGGTTGCCACGGCCCTCGGGGTCGAGCTTGCCGATTTCCGCATAGGCGTGGTCGCCCGGAATGAGGCGACGCGGGCTGCCGTCGGCGGACTTCGCCACATGCGGATGAATGGGCGGGATCGAGGGCAGGGCGCGCGTGTGCGCAATCAGCGCGGCCGTGTCCTTGAATTGCGCAAGCCGCTCGAGCGTCTTGATGGTGGGAAACACCAGCGCAAATTCCCCGCGCTTGAATTGGTCGAGTGCATCCTGTGGGCGGATCCAGGTGTTGTCGGTGGTCTCCGCATCGTCGTGCGAGCCAATCTGCTGCGCCGGCGCGACGGCGGCGAAGAAGCGCGTGTCGTAGCGGCGTTTTTCGTTGGGTGGCGTCACCCAGTGGCTGAAGTAGGCCATGCGGTCCACGGCCAGGCGGATGTTGTGCTCGCGGCAGATCTGCGGGAAGCCGATCTCGCCCGCATTCAGCTTGCGGCGCAGTTCGGCAAAGCGGTTCACCTGTTCGGCATCGTCCATGCTGAGGATTTCGCCGCGATCGTTGTAGCCGAGCAGCAGGCCCGACTCTTCGAAGCATTCGCGCAGCGCGCCGATCCAGAAGGCGAGGCCGTTCTTCTCCACGGTTAGCACGCGGCTCGCGGCCGCATCGTCGATGGCCAGTTCATGCGCCGACCAATGTTCCGGCTGGTCGCTGTCGTCAAGTCCGCCGCCGGGAAAAACGTAGACCCCGCTCATGAACACCGAATTGGGCGAGCGCCGCATCATGAACACTTCCGGTCCTTGAGCGGTATCGCGGGTCAGGATGATGGTGGCTGCGGGGCGGATCGGCGCTGTGGCGTTCATGCGATGACCAAAAGGTGATGAGTAGGGTGAAGCGGGACGGATCATGATAACCCAGCAGCGACGATGGGCCGACCACCCGCCGGCCCCCTGAGCCGTGCTGCGTGCGCTATTGCACAAGTGGCCGCGGACATTGATCGTCAAGGGCATCATGGATGCGCGCGTTACCGCACTCGCCGCCGATCTGGGCGTGGATGGCATTGTGGTGTCCAACCACGGCGGGCGCAATCTCGATGCATCGATGTCCACTATCGCGGCACTGCCCGCCATCGCCGATGCCGTGGGCCAGCGCATGACCGTGCTGATCGACAGCGGCTTTCGGCGCGGCACCGACGTGATCAAGGCGCTGGCGCTGGGCGCGCATGGCGTGCTTCTCGGGCGGGCCGCGCTCTATGGGCTATCGGCCGCGGGGGAGGCGGGGGCGGCGCGGGCGCTAGCCATCTTCCATGAGGAAATCGACCGCACCATGGCATTTCTCGGCTGCAACCGGATCGGCGAACTGAGCCGCGAGATACTGGACTTCGATGCCGACTTCGGCCGGACCTGAGGCGAGCTGGGCGGAGCGGTTCGTCGCAGACCAAGTGGCACAAAAAAAGGCCCCTTGCGGGGCCGAAATGTGCACTGCGTGCCGGTGGGTGTTATCAAGGCCCAGAGCGCGCGAAACCCGCAAAGGTATTCTGATGACTGTGGTTCATGTTTCCCAGTGAGTGCAGCCGCTTGTCATTAACCGCAGGCGCCGACCGCCCCGCAGGCGGTGCAGAAATCGCATCCGTCCTTGCGAATGACCGTCATGTTCCCGCATTCGTTGCACAGTGAGCCGTGCATGACCTGTTGTTCGTTGTCCTTCCGAGGTGCTTCGAGCATGCCCATTTCGCGCGTCGGGTAGCCGGCCTCGTCGAGAACGCCGAGCATGGAATACCGATGGATCAGGAGGCGCGCGATGTAGGCCACCGTCGAGGGCCAGGTCTGCTGGCGGCGCTCGCCGGGGATGAAGGCCATGAAATCCCCGAGCGGCTCGGAGTAGTTGAGCAACTTGCGCAGCTTCATGCCGATCCAGGCCGGGTCGAGCACGCGCATGTCGAGCGACAACAAGCGTGCAAGGCCGTCCAGGGCGCGCGGATAGTGGCCGGAGAGGAACATGGCGTAGGGGCGAGTCACGCCTGCCGGAAAGCCGCTGTCGGCTGGCAGGGTGATTTCCTTGACGCCCATGACGAAGTCCTCGCCCGTGGCCGGGTTCTGGATATCGACCGTCCATGACAGCGTGCCGCCGGTGCCGGTCTTGGGTTCCTGGACCGCGAACATGGCGTCCAGCACCGGGTGCGGGCGGCCTTCTGGCGACAGCAGGTCAGGGGTTTTTTCATCGAGCGCGCCCAGCTGGTCGCAACGCCAGCGCACCACTTGCGCCACTGCGGCGACCGCACTGGGCACCAGGCGGCGTTCGCCTGAAGGCGGGAAGGGCATCTCGAAGGATTCTTCGCCGGGGGTCTTGGACAGCACGTCGAGTTTGAGCGCGAGCCATGCGCGATCATTGGCGCGCATGTCCATGGACAGCGTCTTGGCGACGGCACCCAGGCCGCGCGGCTGCTCGTTGCCGTTCACCCACACCTCGAACGGGAACCGGCGCGTGGTCCGCGAGGCTGCGGACGGCGCCGCGCCGTCCTCGTCTTCGATGTGGCCGACGAAGAGCGCGAACTCGCCGCCCGGGTGATGCATCATGTAGGTCCACGACGGGTTGCCGCCGGACAAGGAAGGCCGGCCCGGCCACACCAGCGAGGCCAGCACCGGGGCCGGCAGCGACTTGATGGAGAGGCGGCGGTTGGCCGCTTTTTCCTCACCCCAGTGGAGTTCGACGTCCTGGGGCTGCTTGCGCTCGGCCTCGGCAGATTTCTTGGCGGTCTCTTTTTCCTTGTTGGCAGCGCCATCCACCGACAGTACCGAACCAAGCACGCTGTTCGGGCGATAGGTGGCAAGGCCCTTCAGGCCGGCGCGCCATGCCGACATGTAAAGGTCTTCGAAGTCGGCGTAGGGGTAGTCGGCGGGCACGTTCACGGTCTTCGAGATCGAAGTGTCAACGTAGGGCGCGACGGCTGCCACGATGTTCTTGTGCGCTGTGGCGGACATCTCCAGCGCGGTGACGAAGTAGGACGGGAGCTTCCTCACGTCGCCGCCCAGGTGCTTGTACAGGCGCCAGGCGTAGTCCTCGACGTCGTATTCCTTCCAGGTGCCGTCGGCCATGCG
>CANJRC010000097.1 GCA_947476535.1 Betaproteobacteria bacterium | reverse complement strand
TGTGTATCGCGACGTCCTGCTCAAGCTGGGCGTGCCCGGCGACGCCATCCGCACTGTCGGCCATGAACTGGCCAGCACGGCGGCCGAAGCGCTGGCGCTCAAGGCGGCCGTGAAACCGGGAACCACGCTCCTTATCGTGACCTCGCCGTATCACACCCGGCGCTCGCGCATGGTGTTCGAGGAACACTTCCCTGCGGCGACGATCCGCGTCGTCAGCGACCCTAAGGATTCTTTTCCCCGCAAATGGTGGACGGACCAGGATGCGGCGCGCAACACGCTGCTCGAGTTCACCAAGACGGCATTTTTCCTGGCCGGGGGGCGTTTCTAGCTTCACTTGCCGGCGCGCCCGGTACGCCGGCCGCTACGCTCGCGATCGCCACTCACGCCACGCTGCCGCGCATCCAGCTCCAGGCGCAGGGCGGGCCCTTCCTGGCCGAGGAAATCGAAGAAGGTCCTGGCCACGGGCGATAGGACCTTGCCGCTTCGATGCACGATGTACCAGGAGCGGCATATCGGCAATCCATCCACGTTCAGCACCGCCAGTTCTCCGCGCAGGGCCTCCTGGGCCGCAGCGTGCAACGACAGCATCGACAGGCCCAGCCCGCCGGATACCGCCTGTTTGATGGCCTCATTGCTTCCGAGTTCCATCTTGATCTTCAGGCGCACACCCTTCTCCTTCAGGAAGCGCTCGACGGCCATGCGCGTGCCCGAGCCCTCCTCCCGCATGAGAAAGGACTCGCCGGCCAGCATGGCCAGCGTGACGCGGCGCTTGCTGGCCAAGGGGTGGTCTTTGGGGGCAATGGCGACGATGGGGTTGTCTGCAAAAGGATGGCGCTCGATGTCCATGCCCTGCGGGGGCGCCCCCATGATGTAAAGGTCGTCCTCGTTGGCCGACAGCCGGCGGATGATTTCGCTGCGATTCCCCACTTCGAGCGCGATGTCGATGCCCGGATGCTGCCGCGCAAACGGGCCCAGCAACCGCGGCACGAAGTACTTGGCGGTGGTGACGACGGCCAGCTTGAGCTTGCCCTGGCGCAGGCCCTTCAAATCGGCGAGCGTCATCTCCAACACATCCAGGGACTTGAGCACATCCCTGGCAGCGGCTCGCACCGATTCGCCGGCCTGTGTGACGTGGATACGCTTGCCCACCTGCTCCAGCAGCGGCAAGCCTGCGCTGTCCGCAAGCTGCTTCATCTGCATCGAAACGGTGGGCTGGGCAAGATGCAGCTCCTCTGCGGCTCGGCTGAAACTCAGCCGCCGCGCCACCGCTTCGAAGACTTTCAACTGCCGCAAGGTCAGGTGCATGCTGGCGCGCCCCCGCATTCCACATCCCCGCCGGGGGGCCGTGCAGGGCGCGGATCACGGGTACGTCCACATCGGAAGGTCATAGATAAATATCTATAGTTATATTCAATATTTATCATTTTACTCTATTCATATCGATGGCTACCATGCTGCTCCATGCGTGCCCCCCGTGAACACTCCATGTACCCCCTGCCCCTCCCATGCTCTCCGGCCTGCTGATTCCACCCCTGCTGTTTTTCGCACTCGGCGCCGGCGCGCAGGCACTGCGCTCGGACCTGAAGTTTCCTCCGGATCTCCAGCGGGCGTTGTCGATCTACCTGCTGATCGGCATCGGCCTGCACGGCGGCAGCGAGCTGGCGCATGCCGACCTCGCCACCGCCGTGCAATCGGTGCTGGCCGCCCTGCTGCTCGGGCTGGGCCTGCCGCTGCTCGCCTACGCGGCGCTCACCCGAGCCTGCCGCATCGACCGCCTGAACGCATCCGCCATTGCCGCGCACTACGGCTCGGTCAGCGCTGGCACGTTCCTGACCGCCATCGCCTTCCTGCAGTCTCGCAACATCACCTATGAAGAATACCCGGTGATCATGCTGGCCATCATGGAGGCGCCGGCCATCGTCCTCGGCGTCATGCTCGCGCAACGCGCGCGCAGCGGCACGCAAGCCACGGCCGCCGCGGGACTGCGGCCGCTGCTGGCGGGCGCCGTCACGCACGGCAGCGTGGTGCTGCTGGTCGGCACCATGCTCATCGGCGCCGTTGCCTCGCCCAAGAGCCTTTCGGGGATCGAGCCTTTCTTTCGCGCCATATTCATGGGCGCACTGTGCCTGTTCCTGCTGGAACTGGGCATGGATGCGGCCAAGCGCATGGCCGAGTTCCGCAAGGTGGGGTTGCGCCTGATTGCATTCGGGCTGCTGATGCCGCTTGCCGGGGCCGCCATTGGCCTGGTCATTGGCCACGCCTGGCCCGGGTTTGGCCCGGGGGGCACGACCCTGGTGGCAGTGCTCGCCGCGAGCGCCTCCTACATCGCCGTACCGCCCGCCATGCGCCTGGCCGTCCCCGAGGCGAACCCATCCTACTACCTCACGCTGTCCATCGGCATCACCTTCCCCTTCAATGTCGTCATCGGCATACCGCTTTACCTGTCAATCGCCACATGGATCGCCACATGAAGAAAGCACCGACAACATCACGACCCAGACGGGTCGATTCAAACCGCAAGCATCGGGCAACCCCGCGCATCGGCGTGGTCATGGGCAGCCAAAGCGACTGGGAGGTGATGCGCCACGCCGCCGGCGTGCTGCGCGAATTCGGCCTGCCCTATGAAGCCAAGGTGGTGTCCGCGCACCGTACGCCGCGCCTGCTTTATGCCTACGCCGAGACCGCCCGGGCCCGCGGACTCGATTGCATCATTGCCGGCGCCGGGGGCGCCGCCCATCTGCCCGGCATGCTCGCCGCGATCACCACGCTGCCGGTACTGGGGGTCCCGGTCCCATCGCGACACCTCAATGGCATGGACTCATTGCTGTCCATCGGCCAGATGCCGCGGGGCATTCCCGTGGCAACGTTTGCCATTGGCGATGCCGGCGCCGCCAATGCCGCGCTGTTCGCCATCGCCATGCTGTCGGTTGGAGACGAGGCTATGGCACTCAAGCTCGGCGCCTTTCGCGCAGCGCAGGCGGACCAGGTGTTGGCTGCCCAGTTGCCGGATCTCCCATGAATAAGCATCCGGCCTGCCCCCTTGCACCGGGCACGTGGCTGGGCGTACTCGGCGGCGGACAGCTGGGTCGCATGTTCGCCATGGCAGCACACCGCCTAGGCTATCGCGTCGCAGTGCTGGACCCGGATCCCGAATGTCCTGCAGCCGGCGCAGCCGACAGGCTTGTCTGCGCGCCGCTCGACGATCCGCAGGCGTGGAGCGTCATGGCCGGGCTTTGCGCCGCAGTCACAATCGAAACCGAAAACGTCCCTGCGGCGGCACTGCGGGCGATTGGCCAGCGGATTCCCGTATCCCCCGACGCCGACGCACTAGCCATTGCGCAGGATCGCATCCGGGAAAAGCGTTTCCTGGCACAGAACCGGTTGCCGCATGTGCCCTTTGCCGTGCTGTCTGACGTCGCCGACTCCAGGGACCCCGCGCTCGCCGGCCTATTGCCCGCAATACTCAAGACAAGCCGCTTCGGCTACGACGGCAAGGGACAGCAGCGGATCACGCACCTCGAGGAGCTGTCGAGCGCGTATCACGCAATGGGCGACTTGCCCTGCGTCCTGGAGCAACGCCTGGCGCTCAAGTGCGAGTTGTCCGTCATCGTCGCCCGCTCGGCATCTGGCGAATCGCGCGTCTTCCCGATCCCGCAGAATCGCCACGAGAACGGCATCCTCAGTGAAAGCGTGGTGCCAGCGCCGCTGCCGCGCGCCACCCTCGCCAAGGCGCGCGAATTGGCCCTGTCCGTTGCACTTGCATTGGATTACTGCGGCGTTCTTTGCGTGGAGTTCTTCCTGCTCCCGGGCAACCGGCTGGTCGTCAACGAAATTGCTCCACGGCCGCACAACAGCGGGCATTTCACGCTGGATGCCTGCAACACATCGCAGTTCGAGCAGCAGGTGCGGGTGCTCGCAGGCTTGCCGCTGGGGGATGCCACCATGCAAGGGGGCGCGGCCATGATCAACCTGCTGGGAGATGCCTGGCATGGCGGCGAACCCGACTGGCGTGCCATTCTGAGCCAGCCCGAAGCCCGCCTGCACCTGTACGGCAAACCGGAGGCGCGCCCCGGCCGAAAGATGGGTCACATCACCTTCGTGGCGACATCCCGCGAAGCGGCGCGCCGTGCCGCCGGACGCAACGCCGTCTCAATCAGTTCGGACAGGCTGTCCGTGCCGGCGGCAGATGAACATGGGGGTCAGGCCGACGCTACCGGCCGGGCACGCAAGGTCATCAGCCACAACACCGCAGCACCTGCCACCGCCACCAGCGGCAGGGCGAAGTAGCTCAGCACCTCCCAGCCTCGGGTGTCGAGCAGAACGCCCGAGGACAGCGATGAGGCGACCAGAGTGAGGAACATGGCGACATCGTTGGCGCCCTGCGCCTTGGCCTTTTCCGCGGGCCGGTAGGTTTCGGTGACCAGCGTGGTGCCGCCGATGAACAGGAAATTCCACCCGATGCCGACCAGCAGGTTGGCCCACCAGAAGTGAGCGACGCTGATGCCGGCGCCCGCGACAATGACGCAGATGAGCAGGAGCGCCACGCCGCCCATCATCACATTGGCTAGGCCGAAACGTCGGATCAGCGACCCAGTGAAGAACGAGGGCGCGAACATGCCCACCACGTGCCAACCGATGACCGAAGTCGTCGACGAGAATGGGTGGCCGCAGATCAACATCGCCAGCGGCGTGGCGGTCATCAGGAGGTTCATCACGCCATAACTCATCGAGGCGCACAACACGCCAATCATGAACTTGGGTTGGCTGATGATCGCCAGCAGCGGACGAACCCGGCCGCTGCGCTCCTCCTCGGTCGGCGGGGGCATTTCAAGGAAACGCAGGACCACGAGATTAGCGAGCATGAAGACGACCAGGATAAGGTAGGCGCCCAGATAACGGGTGGCGAACAGATCCACGGTCAGATCGCTCAGCTGCGGGCCGACCAGCCCACCGACCAGCCCACCGGCCAGGACCAGGGAGATCGCCTTCTCCTTGAAGTCCGGCCTCACGGCATCGGCCGCCGCGAACCGGTAGAACTGCCCGAACCCATTGTAGGCGCCGAATACGACGGTCCCCAGGCACAGCAGCCAGAAATCACCCATCACCAGCGCACTCGAGCAGATCGCGACACCCAAGAGGCCCATCAACGTTCCGACGGTGAATCCGCCCCTGCGTCCCAGCCGCTTCATCAGCAGCGAGGCCGGGTAGGCGGAGAGCGCCGCACCGACCACCCACCCCGTCACCGGCAACGTGGCCAGCGACTTGTTGCTCGCCAGCGCATAGCCAGCCAGGCCGTTCAACGCCACGCCCGTCGCGTTGTTGGTGAGCAGCAGGGCCTGGCAGATGCCCAGCACGGTGAGGCTCCTGCGCTCTTCGCGGATCATCACTGGTCGAGATTGCGTCACGTTCCTCCCAGGGTTTTCGAGGGGATGCAGGTGGGCTCTGAAGCCGGAGAGAGGTACCAGACGCCCTGCTCTTCCAGCCTCTCCTCGCGGCGCTACGCCATCTTCGCGCGCGAACATGGTGCCGATTATAGTCACCGCGCACGCTGCAGGTGCGCCATCGAAGCGCGCCATGTGGCCGCATGTCCCCGTGGTTTTCCGACCTGCAGGCACGCGCCACCGGTGTGTAGCCTGCAAAAAATCATCCCGACTTGCCGCGTATCGGAGGCGCCACACTCGCGCCCGGCCTTCGCACCCATTACATTTCCATAGGGAAAAAGCGGCAAAAGATGTCACTGTGCCGTTGACAAGGCGCTTCGCTTGAAGCATCCTCAGCGCGCACACTATCGTGCTCTTATTTTTTTACCATCCCCAAAACGTCTTGGAGGGAGTACCAAATGGCCACAAAGAAAAAAGCAGCGAAGAAAGTCGTCAAGAAGGCAGCAAAAGTCGTCAAGAAGGCAGCAAAACGCAAACCCAATGCAGCGTTCATGAAGCCGATGACGCCCAGCGCAGCACTCGGTGCAGTGATTGGCGCGGCCGCTCAGCCGCGCACTGAAGTAACCAAGAAGATCTGGGCTTACATCAAGAAGAACAAACTGCAGGACGAAAAGAATCGACGGAACATCAATGCCGACGACAAATTGAAGGAAGTCTTCGGTGGCAAGAAGCAAGTCTCGATGTTCGAGATGACCAAACTGGTCAGCAAGCACCTGAAGTAAGCCTCCGGCGCGCCGGTACCGCCCCCTCCTGTGGCCGGCGGTATCGGCGCCCTCTCCCAGCCCTCGGCTGGGATGTTCGTTCTTCGCAGCGCGCCAGCAGCGCTACAGAACAGCTAGCATTCCCGCAGCACAATCCTCCTCACTGACGCATCGACGGCGAAGACCTGCGCCAGCATCTCAGCCGAGCGTCGCACGACCCGGCAATGCCATTGCATTCTCATCACCAGGCCATGCGCAGCAGGGAAACCGTCAGGATGCCGGCGATGACCGCGCCCATCAGGCTTCGCGTGATGGCGACAACGACGAGTACCGGCACGATGGCGATGAGCGTGGGTATTGCCTCGGCGCCCACCAAGCGCTGATTCGCCACCAGCAATTCAGTGGCGAGCAACGCGGCCAGGATGGCCGCGGGCACTGCGCCCAGCCACATCCTCAACCAAGGTGTCAACGTCACTCGTGATAACAATACCATTGGTATAACCCGTGGTAATGCGGTCACTATCGCTGAAACGATAATAATAATCAGGATATCCGGGCGGACTTCCATGTGCGCTCCATGAACAGGGAGAAGGTGGCAGCCAGCAGTGTCGCAATCAAGATATTCCATTGACCGGGTACAAACAAGGCAATCGCCACGGCCAGCGCAGCCGACAGCAGTGCAACCGCAAGCATGCGGCTCCCGGGTGCATTGCCCCGCGGGCCGGACTCGGCAGACGATTTTTGCGCGGACAGCTGCAGCACGAGCAAGGCGCCGAACATGGCCGGCAACGCGAAGTCGAAACCGATGGCCCGCAGATCGCCCACCATGCCGCTCGCCAGCGCACCGGCAAGATTGGCCACAGCCCAGCTGAGGTACGCCGACAGGTTGAGCCCTGCCATCCAGGCGACGCGCCCCTTGTCTGGGAGAAGCCCCCGGGCCAGCGCTGTCCAAGCCACGACAAAGGTTTCGTCAGTCAGTTGCAGGCCGAGCAAGGCATTGCGGATGGCCGATACACGCGTGAAGTGCGGTGCCAGCGCTGCCGACAACAGCACATGGCGCAGATTCACCAGGAACACCGTGGCAACGATTGTCACCGTCGGCAGATCGCCCGGTCTTGCGGCCGCGATCAGGCCCGCAACCACGAATTGCGCCGACCCTGCGTAGAGCACCAGCGACATGAGCACGACCTCGGCCACCGACAGGCCGCTCGCGCGCTGCACCACGCCGGCGGCGAAGCCGATCGACAGGTAGCCTAGGACGATCGGCAGGCCCGCCCTGGCACCCGCTGACAACGCTCCACTGCCATTAGTGCCCTTACGCGCGCTCACAATGAGGCGCCCTCGTGGGCGCTTCCTGGCGCGATGCCGCCGCACAATCGGGCATGCATGCGCCGGATGGCCTGCGCCGCGGCTTGCGCATGCTCCAGGGGGAACAAGTGTCCGCCCTGCACCATCTCCACGTGGAAATGTCGCCGCGTCAGGCGCAGGCCCACGCGCCTGACTTCCACCGACTGCTGCCCGCCGACAAATCCGGCTGGCACGCGCAGGCGCGGGGCATAGGCCGCCAGATCGTGCGGTATCCCCTGATAAATCCGGTACTCGATCTCCGGATCGAAGGCGAGCTTGACACCGCCGTGAACGGCACGCGTGCCCGCCACCGCATAGTCGCGCACGCAATCCGGATCGAAATGACGAAATGCCTTGCGACCGAGGAAATACCGCGTCGCCGCCTCCAGCGAGGGCCACTCGCGCCGGCGCTCGCGCGTAATGGCGGCCGGTGTGATCCGATCAGCCATGCCAAAGCGTTTCACCATGCCAAAGGCGGTGCCGGTCCAGAAGCCGATGATTGGAGAATCAAGCAGGACGATTCCCGAGAACAACTCCGGCTTCTGCACTGCTGCAAGAAAGCTCAGGTAGCCACCCAGCGAGTGACCCACTGCAAACACCGGGACCGGCGCCTGCGCGCAAATGAAATCGGTGAGCTCGGCGACAAGGTGTGGCCAGCCGTCGCTCACCGGGTAGCGCGGATCGTGGCCGATGCGATCGATCGCGCGGATGTCGAACTCCGCCTCGAGCCGGCTCAACATCTTGCGATATGCGCCAGCGGGGAAGCCGTTAGCGTGCGAGAAGACGAGGATGGGCCGTCGCATCACGGGATTGGCGCTGTGTACCGGGCGACGCTCAGGGCGACGCGGCAACCGGTCTTTGTGCCGCCAGCACTTGAAAATCATTGGCGTAGCGCGCCACGCGCCGCACAGCCTGATTGCGCTGCTCGGTGCTGGAGCTGCGATCAATGTCCACGATCAAGCGTGTCAGATCCGCTTCATATCGCGCCAGAGCCACGCGCACATCGGCTGCGCGACCGGCATCCGGATCGACGAAGAGTTCGGCCAGCCGCGGCGCGAGCAGCGCCGGATCGCGCTCGGACCGGATCAGCGCGACGCCCTCACGCTGACGCCGCTTGCGATCCTCGAAGCGCGACACGGACAGTGCATCGTGCTCACGCACAAATCGCTCTATTCGCGCCTCCTGGGCGTCCGTCAAGCTGCCGAGCCAGTCGTCGAATTGCTTGTTCATCTGCTTGGCATTCCTGCGCAAGCGCTTGTCCTGCTCGTCGAGGTGGTGCTCGCGGGCGAACTTGGCATTGATCTCGACCAGGTTCTTTTCCATGTCGGCAATCTGCGCCGAAGACAGCGTGACCAGGACCAGGGCAGCGTCACGCGTCGCCTGGACGGCAAGCCTACGGTAATGCGCGCGTAGCTGGGCTGCGGCCCAGGCCACGTCTTCCTCGACGACCCCTTTCTCCAGGCGCCGGCCTGCTTCGGACAGGAACGCGGCGTAGGCCGGCAATTCCTGAGCGCGATGCCAGCCATGAAACCGGGCCAGCCGCACCTTGAATTCATCCGCCTGGGACGGATCGAGGCCGACGTAGTCGGAGGCCATGTAACGCACCAACACGTCGGCATTGTTATAAGCCAGGCGAACGGCAGTGCAGCCGCCAAGTGCCAACGCAATGACCATCACCAATGCGCCCCGCAGAAGTGTGCCTACCGGCATCATCACCAGTAGTTCTCCACCGTGATCTGGCCCGGATCGCGACGCCGGTGTTTCTTCATGCCGCGCGAATTCAGCGCGACCACGGCATCGGCAACCATGGCGGGATTGCCGCACAGCATGACCTGGGAGCTCGATGCATCCAGTGCGACGCCGGCGGCAAGCTCCAGCCCCCCGCCGCTGATCGCCTGCGGGATGCGGCCCTGCAGTGCCCCTGGCACGGTGTCGCGACTGAGCATGCGCACGACGCGCAATTGCGCGCCACGCGCCGCCTGGATCGAGGCGAGCCGCTCGCCGTACGCCAGATCCTCTGACCGCCGCGCTGCATAGACCAGCACCACATTGCGAAAGCGCTTCCAGGCGACGTCGCCCCCGAGGATGGACAGGAAGGGCCCAATGCCTGTTCCGGTGGCCAGCAACCACAGGCTCTGCGCGTCGGGCACTTCGCTCAGCACCAGAAAGCCCGCCGGTGTGCTCGCCAGCTGGATGGCGTCACCGGCGACAAGCCCGGCCAGTCGGGGACTGAGCGGCCCGCCGGGCACGATGGCGTAATAAAACTCATGGGGCGTGCTGCCAGGCGAATTGACGAACGAATACGGACGCGCCACGAGCTCGCCACCTATTGGCAATGCGAGTTTCGTAAACTGCCCCGCCTCGAATGGCGGCAGCGCCGCATCGACCTGAAGGGAAAAAAGCGTGTCAGTCCAGCGTCGCTGGGCCACCACTGCCCCCTGAATCCAGGGTTGCGCATTCATGTTTTAGGCAGAGTCCTTGACAAGGCGTCCTAATGGCGGGAAACGAGCGAAATAGGTGAAGGAAGCACTGTGAGCTGCCTCAAGGGCCCGCCGATGAAACAACCTTGCCGCTCGACCAAGGACCTGCATATCGGGCAGGGCATTCGCATCGTCGCTCCATCAATGCAGCCGGAACGGCTCCAGGCTGACCGATTCTACCCTGCCACCAAGCGTCTCCACGACGCCTTGCCTGCGGTTGTCGCCGCCGGCATCGCGCGGATCGCTGAACTCAAACGCATAGTGCCGCCGCAGGCGCAAACGACCATGACGATCGCGTGCCGGTCGCACCGATTGCATGGCTACCGTCTCATCGAGAAACTGCAGTTGGTCGCGCTCGCACGCCAATCGTCCGGCCGCCAGCGCGCTTTCCCGGGCGCGCAGGGCGTCGTACCAGTACCAGCACGACACGGCGAGCAGCACCAAGGCATAGGGCTCCCACATGCCGGCTCAGCCCGCGCGCGATGCGTAAAGACCCGATCCGCGCCGTGGCCACGGGAGGCAGACTGCTTGCGCCGATGGCGACCGTCTTTGTGGTCCAATAGGTGCCGCAAGAGCAGGGCAGCACCTGTGGCACCAAAGAGTGGCCACCTGCGAAACCATGCGAGGAGAAATCTCATGAACACGGACGCAAGAATTTTTCTGGCCGCCGGGGCGATCGCCGCATTTCTTGCCGTCGGCTTCGGCGCGTTTGGCGCCCATGCGCTGCGCGATCGCCTTCCCGCCGACTTGATGGCCGTATATCGAACCGCGGTGGAGTATCACTTTTGGCATGCGCTGGGCTTGCTTGCAATCGGGCTGGCGGTCCCGGCCCTTCCCGGTGAGACCCTGGTCAAATGGGCTGGGTGGCTCATGTTGGCCGGCATCCTGCTTTTTTCCGGCAGCCTGTACGCGTTGTCGCTCAGCGGCGTGCGCATTCTGGGTGCTGTCACCCCGGTGGGTGGCCTCTGCCTCATGGCGGCATGGGCTCTCTTCGCTGTTGCCGTGGTGCGCGCATGAGGGGCATCACCACAACCTGCAGCCCTGGAACTTATATCAGTAACGATATAAGAATATTCAGCTAATGTCCGGGAGGCGGACATCTTGATTATCAATTTTTCATAAATTATCAACGCAGCCCCTCGCTCAAGCGCTTGACCACATCACCCTCGCCGCGTTCGCGGGCGAGATCGAGCGCAGTGCGCCCCTCGTGATTGCGCCTGCCAGGATCGGCCTTTCTCGACAGGAGCAGGGTTACCACGTTGACATGGCCGGATGCTGCGGCGCCATGCAGCGGCGTGTTGCCACGATCGTCGGCTGCGTTGACCAGGGCACCACGCTCGAGCAACGCCTCGGCAGCACGCATGGTCCCGGTCATGGCAGACCACGCGAGCGGCGTCTCGCCATCGGCGTTCACGGTATTGGGCTCGGCGCCTGCCTCGAGGAGGCTGCGCACAAAATCCGGGCTGTCGAGCATCGCGGCCGCGTGCAGGGCGGTCTCGCCATTGCGGGTGCGCGCGCGCGGATCGCAGCGCGCTGCAATCAGCGCGCGCAGGATCGGCAATTGCCCCTTGTCGGCCGCGACGAATAGCGGAGGCTCTCCCTCGTCGTTTCGCGCCGACAGGTGAATGCCGGTTTTTGCCAACGCTTCAACGCGCGCGAGATCGCCACGCTCGATGGCCTCGAAGAGCTGCTCCCCGGGGCCGGGTGCCTGCGCAGGGACCAGCCCACCGGCTATCTGCGCCGTGGCGGCACCGGCAAGCAGGAACGAAGCCGACGCCAATAGGCAGATGAGGATCCGTGATTTGCAACGCATTTGCTCATTTTAACGGGGGGATCAGACGCGTAGCGCAGATGCAGGAGAAATGCCTGTCGTCACGCCCCGCCCCTTGCGTTCGTCCGGCCTGCACGCGCAGGCGCATAATCTGCATCGTCGCCCAGCGCCAATGGCCGGAAATGCCCATGACAGCAAAGACAGTTTCCTACGACATGCTCTACAACCCGCGCCTCACGGTCGCCGATGCGCCCGCGATCATAGCGCGCTGGCAGGCGCGTTCGGCGCAGGCTCGGGCGGCGCTGGCTTCATATCTCGACGTGCCCTATGGCCCCGGCCCCGCCGAGCGCATGGACATATTCCGCGCGAAGGGCAGCAGCAGGGCCTTGCTGCTGTTTATTCATGGGGGCTACTGGCGCGCCTTTGGCAAGGCGGATTTCTCCTTCATCGCCAGCGCATTCGCCGATGCGGGCATCACGGTGGCGATTGCGGACTATGCACTGTGTCCAACGGTGCAGGTTCGCGACATCGTGATGCAGATGGTGCAAGCCACCGCGTGGCTCCATCGCAACGCGAGCAATTTCGGCGCCCCGGCCGGGCAACTCCATGTCGCCGGGCATTCTGCCGGCGGGCATCTGGCGGCGATGATGCTGGCATGCCAGTGGCAACGTTACGCCGCGGACCTGCCGGCGAAGGTGGTGCGGGCCGCGCTGTCCATATCCGGGCTCTACGACCTGCGCGATATCGTGAGGACGCCCAGTATCAACAAAGATGTGAGACTGACCACACGCTCAGCGCTGGCCGTCAGTCCGGCACTCCTGCCGCCCGCGACCGACGCCCCCTTGTTCACCGCCGTGGGCAGCGAGGAAAACGCGGGCTTTCACAAGCAAAACCGCATCATCTGGGAACGCTGGCGTCAGGTGCTGCGCGAAGACGTCCCCTGCCCCGGCCACAACCACTTCACGGTGCTCGAGCAAATGGCCGAGCCTTCAAGCGCCTTGTTCGCAGCCACCTTGCGCATGATGGGTACCTGATGTCCTGCTCCTGCCGCAGCTCGCCAGCATAGCCAGGAACGCTTCCATGACGGAATTTCGTATGGATCCGCGTGGCTTGCTCGTGCGCAGCTTCAAGGCTGCGGTTGCAGCGGCAGACCCGCTCGTGGTGGTGCCACCGCATCTGCCACCACCGCCCAAGGGCCGCACCATGGTCCTGGGCGCGGGGAAGGCTGCGGCTGCAATGGCACTGGCCATCGAACAGGCCTGGCCTGCGCACGCTCCGCTGGCGGGGCTGGTGGTCACGCGTTACGGCCACGGGCTGTTGACCAATCGGATCAAGGTCATCGAGGCCGGGCATCCCGTTCCGGATGCCACCGGGGAGCGGGCCGCGAGCGAAGTGCTGAAGCTCGCGCGAAATCTCGGCCAGGACGACCTCCTCATTGCCGTGGTCTCAGGAGGAGGGTCATCGCTGCTGACGGTGCCGGCCGAGGGTATAAGCCTCGCCGACCTGCAGGCCGTGACTCGAAAATTGCTTGCCTGCGGCGCGCCGATTCAGGAAATAAACATCGTTCGAAAACATCTGTCGGGCATCCTCGGAGGCAGGCTGGCGGCAGCATGCAAGGCACCCGCCCTGTCCCTGGTCATCTCGGATGTAACCGGTGATACGCCTTCGAGCATCGCCTCGGGCCCGTGTGCGCCGGACGAATCGACCTTTGCCGATGCGCTCGCAGTGCTCGCCCGGCACGAAATAGACGCACCAGCGGCTGCATTGGCGCTCTTGAAGAAGGGTGCTCGGGGAGAGGTGGCTGAGACGCCCAAGCCAGGTGACCGTCTTTTTTGCCGCGTGGAGAACCGGGTCATCGCCACGTCGCAAAACGCCCTACAAGGCGCGGCCGGATTCTTTCGCAACCAGGGACTCGCTTGCGCCGTGCTGGGGGACAGCGTCACCGGAGAGGCCTCCGAGGTGGCCAAGATGCAGGCAGCCATTGCGCGGCAGGTGGTCCGCTACGGGCAGCCCTGGGGCTCCCCGATCGCACTCGTGTCGGGCGGCGAGTGCACTGTCACGGTGAGGGGGCAGGGGCGGGGTGGCCGCTGCAGCGAATTTCTCCTGTCCCTGGGCCTTGAACTTGAAGGTACTCCACGGGCTTGGGCACTGGCCTGCGACACCGACGGAATCGACGGCTCGGAGGGCAATGCGGGAGCGGTGCTTTCGCCCGAAACCTTATCCATCGCGAGGAGTCACGGCCTCGACCCGCGCGCGCTGCTTGCGAACAACGATACATGGGCGGTATTCAACGCAACAGGGGACTTGGTCGTTACAGGACCGACACACACCAATGTCAACGACTACCGCGTGATCCTGCTACTGAGTTGACGAGGCAACAAAAAAGCCGGGACGACCCGGCTTTTTTGGCGCGACAGCCGCTTATTCTGCGGCTTTACCCTCGGCAGGCTCATCCGGCCGGTCGAGCAACTCAACCAGTGCCATCGGGGCATTGTCTCCCTTGCGGAACCCGAACTTGAGGATCCGCAGGTAGCCGCCATTACGCGTTGCGTAGCGCGGGCCAAGCTCGCTGAACAACTTGGTCACGACATCGCGATCCCGAAGCCTGTCAAACGCCAGGCGGCGATTGGCAAGGTTGGGCTTCTTGCCGAGAGTAATCATCGGCTCCACGACGCGACGAAGCTCCTTTGCTTTGGGCAACGTCGTGGTGATGACCTCATGCGTAAGCAGCGAATTTGTCATGTTGCGAAACATCGCGAGCCGATGGCTGCTGGTGCGATTGAGTTTGCGCAGTCCTAGGCGATGGCGCATAGTATTTGTCTCTTTCTATCTTGTTTCAGTAGGCTGGCGCGGGTCAGCCGCGCGCAGTCTCGAGGCCAACCGGCGGCCAGTTCTCAAGCTTCATGCCCAGCGTCAGTCCACGCGAGGCAAGAACTTCCTTGATCTCGTTCAGAGACTTGCGGCCCAGATTCGGGGTCTTGAGCAGCTCTGTCTCAGTGCGCTGGATCAGGTCGCCGATGTAATAAATGTTCTCGGCCTTGAGGCAATTGGCAGAGCGAACAGTCAGTTCCAGATCGTCAACCGGGCGCAGCAGGATCGGATCAACCTGTGGCGTCAGCTTTTCCTCGGTGATCGGGGCGGTCCCTTCCAGAGCGGCGAATACAGACAACTGATCAACAAGGATTCGCGCAGCGTAACGAATCGCCTCTTCAGGCTCGATCGCGCCATTGGTCTCAATGTCGATGATCAGCTTATCCAGGTCGGTTCGCTGCTCAACGCGAGCAGACTGGACCGTGTAGGACACCCGACGGACGGGCGAAAACGAAGCGTCGAGAATGATCCGTCCGACACCCTTCGACTCTTCCGACACGATGCGTACATTGCCCGGCAGGTAACCGCGGCCCTTCTCCACCTTGATCTGGACCTCAAGCTTGCCACCGGCAGACAAGTGCGCAATCACGTGCTCGGGATTGATGATCTCGACATCATGGGTTGCCTCTATGTCAGCTGCGGTAACGATCCCGTCGCCACTCTTCTTCAGGGTAAGGAGGGCCTCATCGCGATTGTGCAGCTTGAGTACGACGCCCTTGAGGTTCAGCAGGATATCGACAACGTCCTCCTGGACACCCTCAATGGTCGAGTACTCGTGCAACACGCCGGCGATCTGCACCTCGGTTGCCGCAAAACCCGGCATCGAGGACAAAAGTACGCGCCGCAACGCGTTGCCAAGCGTGTGGCCATAGCCCCGCTCGAAGGGCTCCATAACCACTTTGGCGTGATTGGGCGCGACGGTCTGGACGTCGATGATGCGCGGCTTCAGGAATCCACTGGTTTGCATGTACGCTTTCCCCCGGGGATAGTCGGGCAATATATTCGCGCTCGCCGCAACGGCGTAGCGCGCTTGCTGGGCTTACTTCGAATACAGTTCGACGACGAGACTTTCGTTGATGTTGGAGGGCAG
>CANJRC010000096.1 GCA_947476535.1 Betaproteobacteria bacterium | reverse complement strand
GGATGGGTTCGGGGTGGGGCCCCGTTGGGGACGCCGAGAAGCGCAGGCAGCGCTGGGGTTTCGGCGAGGACTGTCTGAGCGAGCCCGCGCCAGCGGGGGAGCGAGTTCCGCAGCCGCCAGCGCTGACGAGCATCGCAGGGTAGTTTCGGCGATCAGTTGGAAACTGAGCGCCGAAACCGTCACCTCCGGGGTCGCCTTTTCTTGGTTACTTCTTTTGGCGAGACAAAAGAAGTAACTCGCCGTCAGGCGAAATGACATCCCCAAAAAAGAAATTCGCTCGCCGTCAGGCGAAACCCTGACCGTCAAGCCTCTCGCCAGCAGGCGAAACCTGCAAACGAAATCACTTCAACCCGAGAACCCTCTTCTGCTCCCCAATCAACTCCCTGATCCCCTTCTCCGCCAACATCACCAACCGATCCATCTCCTCGCGCGAGAACGGCGCGCCCTCCGCCGTTCCCTGAACTTCCACGAAGCCGCCGGCCTCGGTCATGACCACGTTCATGTCGGTATCGCAGGCGGAGTCTTCGCTGTAATCGAGATCGAGCAACGGCACGCCGGCATGCACCCCCACCGACACCGCCGCGACGAATTCGCGGATCGGCGACTCAGTGATGAGGCCGCGCGCCAATAGGCCCGCCACGGCGTCATGGACGGCGACGAAGGCGCCGGTAATGCTGGCCGTGCGCGTGCCGCCGTCGGCCTGGATGACGTCGCAGTCGATCTGGATGGTGCGTGGGCCGAGCTTTGTAAGGTCGCACACCGCGCGCAGGCTGCGACCAACCAGTCGCTGGATCTCCTGCGTGCGGCCGGATTGCTTCCCGCGCGCCGCTTCACGGTCGGAGCGGGTATGGGTCGCGCGCGGCAGCATGCCGTATTCGGCGGTGAGCCAGCCCTGCCCACGATCGCGCAGGAAGGACGGCACTTTTTCTTCCACGCTGGCGGTGCAGATCACCTGCGTGTCGCCAAAGCTCACCAGCACCGAGCCCTCGGCATGGCGGGTGAAGCCGCGCTGGATGCGCACCGGGCGCAGCGCATCGGCTGCGCGTCCGCCGCTGCGCACATTGTTCCCTGCGTTGTTACCCGCCGGCGCGCCTGGCGATGTTTTATCGTTTGCTCCCATGTGCCACTCCCTGGATGTGCTTTCCTGCCACGATTACCTGCATGCGTCCGGCGGACGCGCATGGAAAATCGGGATGGCCGATTATCGCGCACCCGGCGGGGCGCGCCGGCGAATCGCTGAACGAATTTCCTCGATGGCGCGCTCGATCTCCTCGTCGCTGAGGTAACCCTGGCTCGCGCCGGTACCCTCCCGGTTGATCAGGCCTGCAGCAACGTCTGCGGGACCGCCCCCATTGCGAGACTCATCGCGATCATTGGGCCGCATGCGCGCCGCTGCGCTGGTCTCATGGGCAAACTCATCCAGCTCCAGCGTGCGCGTCGAGGTGTCGACCAGCGTCGCTCCCTGCTCCGTCCAGCCCATGGCAATGACGGATAGGTTGTCGCAGCCACGACCGGCGCGCGCCTGCGCCAGGTCGAGCAGCGCCGGCAACCTCTTGCGCAAGGTCTTCTTGGAAAGCACGCTGGCGATCATGCCCGGCGTCAGCGCGCCCCACAGGCCGTCGGTGCACAGCACCAGCGCATCGCCATCGGCAAGCCAGTTGCTGTGCGACAGGTCCACCTGCGGGGGCCGCGAGCCACCCAGGCAATTGAGCACCTTGTTCCGTTCCGGATGACGACTGGCCGCTTCCTCGCGCAGCTGCCCGGTATCGACTAGCCATTGCACCTTGGAATGGTCGCGCGTCTGCGAGAGGATCTTTCCGTCCCGCACATGGTAGAGCCGCGAGTCCCCCGCATGCGCCCAGGTGGCGATGCCGTCCTGAACCACGCAGGCCACGCAGGTGGTGCGCGGCGCCTCGGGCAGGTTGCGCGTCCTGACGCAGTCGAGGATCGCCTCGTGGGCATCGTTCAGCCCGTGGTGCAGGAAGCGCGCCGGATCACCAAGTCGCGTGCGCGCCTCGCGCCGGAACAGCTCGGTGAGGTACTGCACGGCAATCTGCGAGGCGAGTTCGCCGTTGAGGTGCCCGCCCATGCCATCGGCCACCACCATGAGCAGCGCATCGCGGCTATAGCAGTAGCCGACCCGGTCCTGGTTGATTTTGCGGGCGCCCAGCCGGCTTTCCTGGAAGATCGAGAACTTCATTCGAGGCTCAGGTACATGGCGCGCACCAGTCTAGCCCAGCCGGGTTCATGTAACACTCAAAATTCACTTCACAATTGAGGGGGATACTCCCCCTCAGACTCCCCTACGTTGGGAGCCATTTCGGCAACTCTGAAATGGCCTCTAAGCTCTTTGGAAGCATCGTCTCAGGCCTTGCTCGAAACCCCCAGCGCGCAGGCCACGCGCTGCAGCCGGCTCTGCATCGCCCCCAGCAAGCCGGCAACAGGGATGCGTACCACCGGATCTCGCTGCCGGAGCAGCACTTTCTGCAGCCCGAACACGCTTTGCGGGCGCTGCAGGTGGTCGAGCTCCAGGCACCAGTCGATGGTTTCCAGCAGTTGCCGCGAATACTTGCCGGCCCAGAGCCGCGTGGCGGGCTGGTACTTGTCGTCCTCCAAGCGCTTGTCGGCCGGTTGTGGCGCCATCCCGGCCAGGCAGGCATGGATGGTTGCGCCGACCGCATAGATATCGCTCCAAGGCCCCAGGCGTTGCCGGTCGCGGTATTGCTCCGGCGGCGCGAAACCCGGGGTGTACATGGGCTTGAGCATTCTCTTCCCAGGTCCGTCGCCCTCGGCGGCGAGGGTCTGGCGTGCGCCGCCGAAATCGATCAGTAGCGGCGTGCCGTCGTTTCGCATGTAAATGTTGGCCGGCTTGATGTCCAGGTGCAGCAGGCGATTGGTATGCACTTCACGCAGGCCGTTGAGCAGCTGGGCGAACGCATGGCGGATGAAATTCTCGCTGATGGCACCGCGCCGCAGCTGGATATGCTCCTGCAGCGTGCGGCCGCGCTCGTAACGCATCACGAGATACACCGTTTCATTGGCGCGAAAAAAATTCAACACCCGCACCACGTTCGGATGCGACAGCCGGGCGAGCGAACGGCCTTCCTCGAAAAAGCACTTCAGGCCATAGCGGAAGGTCGCCACGTGGTCATCGGCAATCGAGGGCAGCACATCGCCCTCACGGCGCAGCACCAGGTGGCTGGGCAGGTATTCCTTGATCGCCACCGGCTGGTCGTTCACGTCGTAGGCAAGGTACACGATGGAAAAACCGCCGCACGACAGTACCGAATCGATCCGGTAGTCGAGCAGCTTGTACCCGTCGGGCAGCGGCTGGTTGGATTGGGTGGGCATGGCGCGGGGTTCTATGTCAGGCGTTAGCGTTGCGTCGGTACTCGCGCCGCCAAATAAGGGCTGTAGCGCCAAGCAGGTTCAAGGGCTTCCCTAGCGGCTTGCTGCTGAATTGCCTGATGCTCGGTTTCCCATTGGGCTGCATGTGCCGTTATGATAGGAGCATATTTTTCTCGCCAGCATGGCGAACGCCTCTCGGGCGTTACTAGTTCACACTCCTTACAGGAATTAATTGGCTTCCGTCCTCAGCATGACCGGCTATGCCAACGTGGCGCGCGAGCTGCCAGGCCGCTCGATATCGCTCGAAATCAAGAGCGTCAATGGTCGCTTCCTCGACATCCAGTTCCGGTTGCCGGACGAACTGCGCAGCATCGAACCTGCGCTGCGCGAGATGCTGGGTGCCCGGATCAGCCGTGGCAAGGTGGAGTACCGCGCATCCACAGCAGCCTCCATGGGCGACACGCCACGGCTGGCACTCAACGCGGCGCTGCTCAACGCCCTCGCCGAGGTCGACGCACGCATCCGGCAGGCCATGCCCGACAGCGCGCCGCTCAGTGTGGCCGATGTGTTGCGCTGGCCGGGGATGACGGACGATGGCGCCGATGCGGGCGACACCGTTCGTGCCGCCACCCTCGACATTGCCCGACAAGCGCTGGACGAATTCACCGCCACCCGAATGCGCGAAGGTGAAAAGCTCAAGGCCATGCTGCTCGAGCGCGTGGACCGCATGGAATCCATGCTCAAAGACATCCAGCCGCGCCTCCCCGAGGCCATCGCCGCCTACCAGGAGAAGATGGCCGCCAAACTGCGCGAAGCCCTGGGCGCGAGCGACGACGAGCGCGTGCGCCAGGAAATCGCCGTGTATGCAGTGCGGATCGACATCGCCGAAGAGCTCAACCGCCTGGGGGCGCACCTCGCGGAAGTGCGGCGCGTGCTTGGCGCAGGCGGCCCCGCCGGCAAGCGGCTCGACTTCCTGATGCAGGAACTCAACCGGGAAGCCAACACCCTGGGCTCCAAATCGGTGTCGAAAGAGCTCTCCGATGCAGGACTGGAATTCAAACTGCTGATCGAGCAGATGCGCGAGCAGGTTCAGAACATCGAATAGCGTGGAGCGGACTCCCGCGCGGGGCGCTTCAGACGATGGAAAATCCCGGAAGTCTTGCTGCTCGCGCGTCGAACGTAGCGGTCCCACGGCATCCCAACCGCCTGTTTCTTGCGCCGATAAGGCAATCGGCGAAATCGACGGCATTGTCCTTCCACGCAAAGAGTGCCGCCTCGATGGACGGCTCATCTTCGAATTGCACGTCGGCGGCATCCAGCAGTCCGGACAGAACCGCAATGATTTCGATCTTTGACACCCCGTATCGGCTGCGCAATACCCATTCGGTCTCGAGTACAACCAACTGACTCACGAACACGCTACGCCCTGCCGCCACTTCCCGTCTGATCAGCCTGCGCGCCCTCTCGTACTGCGCCTCATCGTCACGCATCAGGAATCGAATGAGCACATTGGTATCGACGCCCAGCATCAGCGAGACAGTTGCCCGGTTGGAACGGGCCTGCGGCCTTTCTTGTGCAACATGCCCGCCAGATCAGTCACGCTCTTGCTCTTGACCCGCATGATTACGGTAGCATCGGGCATGAGCGTGAAGGTCATGCGGTCGCCGGGCCTCATTCCAAGGCTGTCCCGGATTTCCTTGGGTATGGTCGTCTGACCCTTGCTGGTCAAGGTGGCGTCCGTCGACATCGGGAATTTCCTCCAATCAAAAGTTTATTATCCTTACGCAATGAAGTATAGTAAGGACATCGAAAGAAGGCAATTCGCCGGCAATCAACGAGCACGGCCTCCAATACAACATGAACGGTAACCTTTTCATCATCGCCGCGCCCTCCGGCGCCGGCAAATCGAGCCTCGTCAATGCCGTGATGGCCGACGACGCGAACCTGTCGCTATCGGTGTCCTACACCACGCGCGCGCCGCGCCCGGGCGAAGAGGACGGGCGCGAGTACCACTTCGTCGACTCGGCAACCTTTCTTTCCATGCTCGAGCGCGCGGAGTTCCTGGAGAGCGCCGAAGTGCACGGCAACCACTACGGCACCTCGGAGAAGTGGATATCGGATGCGCGCGCGACCGGGCGCGACATAGTGCTGGAGATCGACTGGCAGGGCGCGCAGCAGGTCCGGCGGGTGTTCCCCGAGGCGGTAAACCTGTTCATCCTGCCCCCCTCCATGACGGAGCTCGAGCGGCGCCTGCGCACGCGCGGCAAGGATTCGGACGATGTCATCCGGCGCCGCCTGATCAATGCGCGCGAGGAAATGGCGCATGTAGCCGAGTTCGATTATGTTATAATTAACAATGAGTTCGAAACGGCCAAGCAGGATCTGGCCGCCGTCATACGCGCATCGAGACTCCACACCAAAGATGTTCTCGCGGCGAACACCTCCCGGATCTCCGGATTGTTTGGAAACCAGGCCAACAGGCTGTAACGGCTTTGTCGCCTGAAGCCGTAATGGCTTCATTGTTTTTGGACATCCGAAGGACGGGGCGCGCGGGGAAACTTCCCCGCGCCAACCACGCAAAGGAACGCTAGTCATGGCACGCATTACCGTCGACGATTGCATGGCCCGTATCCCCAACCGCTTCCAGCTGACGCTGGCCGCAACCTACCGCGCCCGCCAGCTTGCCCAGGGCGGCACGCCCATGGTCGAAGTGAACCGCGACAAGCCCTGCGTAGTGGCGCTGCGCGAAATCGGCGCCGGCCTGATCGGCCTCGAGTACCTCAACCGGGTCAACGCCGGGTAAAAGTCCTTGGCTCGCCCAAGGGCGAGCCTGCACCACTGATTTCCGCCGCTCTCTTGAGGGCGAGAAGTCCTGTTTGAATCCCTCTGCTTGCCTGCGGCGGGAGTTCCTGAGCAAATCCCCAGTAGCGACGATTTCAGCCGTGCGCCGGCGCCAGAACCCGTGGCGCCCCGTTTGGGTCATACTTCCAGCAGGTGACCCGACATGAACCGCATCCAACAACTCAGGCAATCCAGGCATTGCCCCCGCGCCCTGCGACCTAATGCGCAGGTGCCGGGAGTCCGGCCATGACCGCGCACGCAATCGCAGATCTGCGCTCCAACCTGGGTTACCTGAAACCGGGGGACGTCGACCGAATCGAAGCCGCCTACCAGTTCAGCGACACCGCCCACCTCGGGCAGATGAGGAAGAGCGGCGCGCCCTACATCTCGCATCCGCTTGCCGTGGCCGAGATCGTCGCCAGCTGGCAGCTCGATGCGCAGGCCGTGATGGCGGCGCTGCTCCACGACGTGACCGAGGACACCGAGGTCACCAAGAAGGAGATCTCCGAGCGCTTCGGCAAGCCCGTAGCCGAACTCGTGGATGGGCTGTCCAAACTCGACCGCATCGAATTCCAGTCGCAGCAGGACGCGCAGGCCGAGAACTTCCGCAAGATGCTGCTGGCCATGGCGCGCGACGTGCGCGTCATCCTGATCAAACTGGCCGACCGGCTGCACAACATGCGCACGCTGGATGCCGTGAGCCCGACACAGCGCCGGCGCGTGGCGCGCGAGACCATGGAGATCTACGCGCCCATCGCCAATCGGCTCGGCCTCGACAGCCTCTACCGCGAGTTGCAGGAACTGTCGTTCGCGAACCTGTATTCGCTCAGATATCGCACCATCGCCAAGGCGGTGAAGGCGGCGCGCGGGAATCGGCGCGAAGTGGTGACCAAGGTCCTCGATGCCATGCGGCAGCGGCTCGAGGAGGTCGGCATCGAGGCCGCCGTCACCGGGCGCGAGAAGCACATCTACTCCATCTACAAGAAGATGCTGGAAAAACACTTGTCGTTCTCGCAGGTGCTCGACATCTACGGCTTTCGCATCATCGTCAAGGACTTCCAATCCTGCTACCACGCCCTCGGCGTGCTGCACGGGCTCTACAAGCCGGTGCCGGGAAAGTTCAAGGACTACGTCGCTATCTCCAAGGTGAACGGCTACCAGTCGCTACACACCACGCTGATCGGCCCCTTCGGCATGCCGGTGGAAGTGCAGATCCGCACGCAACTGATGCACCGCATCGCAGAAACCGGCGTGGCCTCGCACTGGCTGTACAAGGGCACCGAGGCCGAACTGAACGAAGTGCAGAAGCGCACCCACCAGTGGCTGCAATCGCTGCTCGACATCCAGAACCACTCGGGCGACGCCGCCGAATTCCTCGAGCACATCAAGGTGGACCTCTTCCCCGACGAGGTCTACGTGTTCTCGCCCAAGGGCCGCATCCTCGCGCTGCCGCGCGGCGCCACCACCGTCGACTTCGCCTACGCCGTGCACACCGACATCGGCAACCGCTGCATGGCGGCGCGCATCAACTACGACCTCGTGCCACTGAGAACCGAACTGAAGAACGGCGACCGCGTGGAAATCATCACCGCGCCCCACGCGCATCCGAACCCGGCGTGGCTCGCCTACGTGCGCACCGGCAAGGCGCGCTCGCAGATCCGCCACTTCCTGAAAACCATGCAGGCCACCGAGTCACGCGAGCTTGGGGAACGATTGCTCGGGCAGGCGCTACGCGCCCTCGGCGCGCGCCTGCCCGATGTCGCGGCCGAGCGTTGGGACAAGCTGGTGCGCGACACCAGCGCCCACTCCAAGCAAGAAGTGCTCTCCGATATCGGCCTGGGCAAGCGGCTCGCCGCCATCGTGGCGAGAAAACTGCTGAATGTGAACGAACATCACTATCCGACCGATGCCGCCGGTGGAAAAGGCACGGGCGCCATCGTCATCCGCGGCACCGAAGGCATGGCGGTGCAGTTCGCCAAGTGCTGCAACCCGATTCCAGGCGACCCCATCCTCGGCCTGATCAACAAGGGCCAGGGCCTGCTCGTACACACCCACGACTGCCCCTCCATCGGCAAGTCGCGCCTCGACCCGGACAAATGGATCGAAGTCGATTGGGACCCCGAGACCAACCGCATGTTCGACGTCGTACTGAAGGTAGTGGTGCTCGACCAGCGCGGCGTGCTGGCCAAGGTGGCGGCGGCCATCGCGGATGCCGGCTGCAACATCGCCAATGTGTCGGTGGACGAGGAGCGCGGCATGTATGCCACCAACTACTTCACCGTGCAGGTGGCCAACCGGCAGCACCTGGCCAAGGTGCTGCGGTCGCTGCGCCGCACGCAGGAGGTGGTGCGGATTTCTCGGGTGAAGGACTAGCCGCCGCACGATGAACAAGCGCAACACACTTCACTTCGCGCTTGGCGCACTCGCGCTGGTGTTCCTGTCATCGAGCCACACCGGGCATGCAGAGCCTTCCGTCGTGGTCCCCGGCGCCTACCCCGAAGGCCTGTTGTGGCATGGCGGCCGGATGCTGTTTGCCGAAATGGGCGCTGACCGCGTCAGCATCATCGACGAAACAAATGGCAAGCGCGAGTTCTGGCGCGATGCGGGCTGCGGTCCAACCGCAATCTCCCCGTTCGGTCCAAGCGGTTTCCTGGTGAACTGTCACCTAGGAAAGCACGTGGTGGAAGTCTCCGCTACAGGCGTCACCGGGCGACGATTCCGGACCGCGCCAAGCGGCGAACCTCTGCAGGATCCGAATGCCTCGGCGAGCGACGGACAAGGCGGTGTGTTCTTTTCCGACTCTGGCGATTTCAGCACCACGGCCCCTGCGAAGGGACGCGTGTACCACCTGTCCGCGAGCGGCACCATGACCGTGGTGGCGCGGGACATCCGCTACGCCAACGGCGTGGCCTTCGACATCGCCAGCCGCACGCTCTACGTGTCCGAACACCTGGCGAGGCGCATCCTTGCGCTGCGCCTCGATACATCAGGGCGCACGACGGCCTCGAGCGTGTTTGCGGATTTTTCGCAGCACCCGGCCACGCGTGCATTCTCCAATCCGCTGGCCGGGCCGGACGGCATCGCCCTGCGGCCCGGTCTCCTCGCCGTGGCCGAATACGGGGAGGGACGGGTGCACGTGTTCGACGGTTCGGGCAAGCACCAGAACACACTCGCCGTCGCGATGCCGTTTGTCGACACCGTGGCCTGGGATGGCGCGGGGAACCTGTACGCAGGCGGCGCATTTTCCAATAGCACGCCGCCGTACGAAGGACAGGTGGTGCGCTTTGCATCGACACAATGGCCATCGGCAACCCTGGCGACGGATGCCCCAAAGGAAACCGCCGCAGGCACGCTGGAACTCGACACACAATCGGCGTATTCCCATATACGCATCCGAAAGAAGGAGACCCTGCGCTCAATGATGTTCGTGCGCGACAACGGCGCTGAGGTTTTCGAGAGCCAGGTTGACCTCGCCCGACCCCACGTCCTGCAGTTCGAGTATCCCCGGTTCCTGGCGGCGAACTATCTGCTGCGACCGCAACCGAAATCCGCGCTCATCGTGGGACTGGGCGGCGGCATGATGGTCCACTTCCTGCGGCACATCGATCCCGCATTGCAAATCGACGTGGTGGAAATCGACCCGGTTGTGGTGCGGCTGGCCGACGAATACTTCAATGTCCGCCCGGGCACTGGCCTGCGCATCATCACGGCCGACGGCCTTAAGTTCCTCGCCGACACGCGCAACAGATACGATGTCATTTACATCGACGCATTCCTCAAGCCCTCTGCCAAGACCGACGCCACCGGAGCGCCCCTGGACCAGCGTCATCGGGAGTTCTACAAGTCATTGCAGACGAAACTGAACCCCCGCGGGCTGGTGGCATTCAACGTGAACCGGCATGCCCGCGATGCAGAAGACCTGCGCAACATCCGCGATGCCTTCGCGCAGACATATGTGTTTCCAATACCTGGTGAATACGTGGTGATCGGATCAGCCGACGCCACGCGTGTTGCCTACGCCGAACTGGAGGCGCGGGGACGCGAACTCGACCGGCGACTCAACGCACCGGGGATCAGTTTCCACGCGGTGTCGCAGTTTCTGCAGCGCTAGCATCATTGCACCAATCAGCCCGATAACGACCAAGCGGGCAGCAGCGCGACTCTCAGGTGTCCAGCCGCTTTAGGTCGCGGTAAAATTTTCGAATCTGGCACTCAACTCGTTTTCTCAGGCCGAGAGAGGGCCGACTCCACGGCTTCGCGGATAAACCGTGTATAGGGGATCCCGCGAACTGCGGAACGTTGCTTCACAGCCTCAAGCAGCGCCTTGGGGACGCGCATATTTAGTTGCGCGCTCTTCTTTTCAAATTCGAACTTCACCGGCACCAATCCGGAAAGATCGTATTTCGACAAATCAGCCGTGCCGACAAACTTCTCGGCTTCCTTGTCTGTCTTAAAGATCGGGATTTTCTTTTTCATAGTGCCTTACTTCCTTTCTATGCATGAAGCGCGCACTGACCGGCCGAATCAGCCGCTTTCTGGCACGCACGCGAATCGTGAAGACCAGAAAGACCGATCGACCGTTTGGGGTCTTGCCGATCGCTCGGAGACGCGTCTCGCTTTGTGAGTGCGTCTCATCGGGAATGATGAGCAATACCTGGCTGAAAAGCCCTTCAATCTCTGCAATCGATACACCATGCTTCTGACACTTTGCTCGATTGCCCGCATCCCAATCAAATCCCGAAACAGCCATATCCATGCTCAAATGCTACACAATTGTATATACATAATCAACAGCATGCCGGCAGGGCCGCACTGTCTGTGCCGCTGCAACTTTACTCAACCGCCCAGCCGCTTGAGGTCGCGGTAAAAATTCTCGTCGGGCGCTCGAACGTCGGGGTAACCAGGAGCCGCATCAGACGGCCCCATCAGCCGAACTTGTATTCACCTGCGTGCTCTTCCTGATCGGCAATCAGGATGTCGCGAATGACACTGAACGGCAGATCGGGGTTCTCTGCAGCAATCTTGCCAATGCGGGACCAGTATTCGATCTGCTTGGGCACCGATCGATGCTCGATCGTGCCGCAGCGCTTGGCATCCTCGACCAGTGCTTCAGGAAGCTTGACGTTGATGGCCATGGGTTTCTCCGTCGACTGGGCTCATTTCGGCCCAATAATGGACCATTTTGGACCATTGCCCACCCTGCTTAACCAATGCAGCGCCTCACGAGTCTTTCTCCGCGCCTTACCGCGATGCAAACCGTCTCGCAACCCTCCCTAGCTGCCTAGCTAACCTCCCCCGGGTGCTCCGCAGACCATGACTGCCAGCGCCATGCGTCGCGGCACATGGCATCCATGTCGCGCGCCGCCACCCAACCGAGCATCTCGTTGGCCCGGTGCGGGTCGGCAAAACAGGATGCAACGTCCCCTGGCCGACGCCCTGCGATGTCATACGGAACCTTCTTGCCAGAGGCGCGTTCAAAGGCTGCAATCACCTCGAGCACGCTGTACCCGCGTCCGGTACCCAGGTTGAAAACGCTGACCGGGTGCAGCGTCTCCATTGCGCGCAGCGCGGCAACATGCCCCAGCGCCAGATCGACGACATGCACATAATCGCGCACGCCCGTCCCGTCTGGGGTCAGGTAATCGTTGCCCCACACCGACAGCCGATCAAGCCTACCCGCGGCGACGCGACTCACAAAGGGCATGAGGTTATTGGGAATGCCCAACGGGTCCTCTCCGAGCTGCCCGCTCGCATGCGCGCCCACCGGATTGAAATAGCGTAACAGCACGACCTTCCATCCCGGCGACGCCCGGGCCACGTCGGTGAGAACCTGCTCAAGCATCAGCTTGGTGTGCCCATACGGGCTGCCGGGACCGAGCGGGCTGTCCTCGCGCAAGGGCGGAGTACCGGTGGGTGCGTACACCGTGGCCGATGAACTGAAAACCAGCCGCCCGACACCGGTATCCGCCATGGCATCGAGCAGAACCATCGTGCCGCCAATATTGTTGCGATAGTAGCGGAGCGGTTCCGCAACCGATTCCCCAACTGCCTTCAGCCCTGCAAAATGGATCACCGCATGGATGCGGTGCTTTTCAATCACCCTGCGGAGGAGCGGGCCGTCATCGATGTCTCCCTGGTAAAAGGACATCGGAACACCGGCAATGCGCTCGGCTCGCGCGATTGCCGATTGGCGACTGTTGACCAGATTGTCGACAACAACTACGCCGAATCCAGCAGCCGCAAGTTCAACACAGGTGTGCGAGCCGATATATCCCGCGCCTCCCGTCACTAGAATCGTCTTCATGTTGCGTCCGTCTGCAATTCACTTGAAGCCACAATTGTCGCACGGCCGAATGCGTCTGAATTCAGCTTGGTGCGGCACACGCGAACATCAACGCACGCCGCTGAATCACTGAAGCCAGGTTTCAATCCAGCAGAGCACGCGGCGAAGCGGCGTCCGCAGCGCCACCCAACCCATGGCCACGCCGATGGCATTGGCAACCATGTCGTTGACATCGAAGCTGCGGTAGCCCGTCATGCCCTGCAGGAATTCAACGATGACGCCCATCGCCACGAAGCCGATCGCCACGATCGTCTCCCGCTTCCACCCCGGATACAGCAGCCCGAACCAGAACATGAGCGAGCCGTAGGCGACGAAGTGGGATACCTTGTCCTTGCCCTCCGACAAATCGACCGACAACGGAACCAGCGACAGGATGAGCACCGCGGCGACCATGGCCCAGCCCACCGCCAGCCACAGCCTGCGGTATCGATAATCCACCGATGAGCTTACCGGCACGGCACCCCTACCGAGGCAACCCGCAAACGGCCACACGTACAGGCGCCAGAGCGTATTCCACTGCCCGTCGGTGCCGTCGCCCAGCCCCATCCTGAATGTTTCGGGTGTGTCCTGCGGAATGCGCAGCGTCCCGTACAGCCGGTCCCAGACGGCCAGCTCGAACCCGCGATTGCAGCCGCGATGGCTCACCTCGGCGCTGTGGTGCAGCTGGTGATGCGCGGGACTGATCAGCCAGTGGTTGAGCGTCGCGCCATACGACACCCACACCTGCCAGTGCCGCAGGTTGCCCGCGAGGCTGAAGATCCAGATCAGCACGTGAAGGCCCAGAAAGGTGTGAAAGCCGATGCCGGGGCTCACGAAACGCTGGAACCCCCAGGCCACCACGCCCGTGGTCACCGCAGGCACCCACACCATCACCGCGAGGTCCACCGGATGCGTCCTGAAACTGGTGAACGGGGTCAGCACTTCGGCCGAATGGTGCACCTTGTGGAATTCCCACAACAGCGGCACATCGTGCAGCAGGCTGTGCGCAACGAAACGCCCGAAGTCGTAGGCCACGAAAAACAGCAGGGTATAAGCCATCACCGCAACGGCACCGGGCGCAGCCTCCCCCGCAGATGCGCCCAGCCACGGACTCAGCCACTCCTGCAGCGCGCCGGCCACGGCGCGTTCATTGAACAGCAGCGGCCCCAGCAGCAGCGGGAAAAGGATGCCGTTGACGATGTAGAAGCGGTAGTCCGCGCGCGACGAGGGATGCCACCACAACGCGCTGCCGAGATAGCGCCGGCGAAAGGTCGACCAACGCCCCGCCGCCACTTCGCGCCCGCCTGCCCAGCCGAAACGCCAGGCGAGCAGCGCGATCACCAGCGTCGAAACCAGGAATGGCCAATAGAGGAACGAGTCGCGCTGCAGGGGCGCGAGCAGTGTCTTCGCGGCATTGAACACCACCTTGTAGGTGAGGTCGTACCACAGGGCAGGAGAACCGAGGTCAGGCATGAGGTAGAGTGACGCAGGTCATGGCTACTCGAAGGAATGCGCGTGAAAGGAACCGTCCACAATCAAACAACTGGCGCCGCGCCGTGCCGCGCGTTGCGCCGCATATTCTGCCGCGCCTGCCGCCCGATGGTAGCGGTTTTGCTGCTGCTCATGGCGACCGGCGCGGCGCATGCGCAAAGCGTGTTCATCGAGGAGCTGACCTGGCCGGAATTGCGCTCGCGCGTGGCGGCGGGGAGCACCATCGCCCTCGTGCCCACCGGCGGCACCGAGCAGGGCGGCCCGCACCTCGCCCTCGGCAAGCACAGCGTCGTCGTGCGCGAAGCCGCGCGTCGCATTGCCGTGCAACTGGGCAACGCGCTCGTTGCGCCGGTCATCCCGGTGGTACCCGAAGGCCCGCTGGATCGCCCGGCCGCCAACCTCGCCTTCCCGGGCACACTGGGATTGAGCGACGACACCTATGCCGCGGTGCTGCGCGACATCGCAACCAGCCTCGCACTCAGCGGCTTCAAGCTGATCTGCTTCATCGGCGACCATGGCCAGAGCCAGGCGGTGCAGGCGCGGGTCGCCATTGAATTGAACGCCGGCGCGCTGCCTGCCGGCGTACGTGTCATCCATGTTGCGTCGTACTATGCGCCCGCTGACGAAGACCGAGAACTGGCGCGCGCCGGGGTTCCCGCCAAGGCGCTCGGCGACCACGCGGGCGTCGGCGACACCGCCGTCACGCTCGCCGTCCGACCCGGCGCCGTTCGCATGCAAAAGCGCTCCGCATCCGCATGGAACGAAACCGGGTCGTCTGGCGCATCCGGACGTCCCGAACTCGCAACCCAGTCGATGGGAGAAAAGCTGCTGCGACAGCGCGTCGCACGCGCCGTCACGGAGATACGCGCACAGCTCCGTTAGCCTGCGATGGTCGCCGGGCGGGAAGGCCGATCACCGTGGGGGCGGGTAATTGGACAAGGGGTCCTGTTCCGACGTACAGCCCTCCACTTCCTTGCGAATACGTCCCAGGTGCTGCTGAATCGCTACGGATTGCTCGTGCGACAAGCCGCGCGTGCGCGCCAGCAGCGCATCGACCGCATCGGCATCACGCGTGACGTTCGCAACGGAACCGTTAATCTGCGATCCATCCCAGCGATCGTAGTAGCGCGTGACCGGTCCCGGCGGTTTCGAGTCCAGCCGATCGAACACTTCGTGAAGGCGCCGGCTGTACAGGCTCACCCAATACTGGCCCCATACTTGGGTGTTGAGGGCACTCAGTGCATGGTCCAGCTCGACGAGTGATTTGACGCCATCCTCCCCCCGCCCCTCCAGATTGTCCCGCCGACTCACCGCATCCAGCAATTGTCCGTGGACCGCATCGCTGAGTTGGCGCCCGGCAAGGAACAGGCCGAGCATGGACGGCGCGGTGGCGCTGCATGCCGCACCCGCGGCAGGCACCGACACGATGAAAGTCATGATGGCGGCGGCAGCAAATAGCGCGCGCCTGATGCGTGTTCGATATGGCTCAATCACAGCCGCGTTGCAAAGGGGCAAATGACAGGGTTTCACCTTCGCCCGAGGATATTGGCGGCAAGCGCAAGTTGCCTTGCGCAGCGTGTCGCGCTCCATCATGGAAAGTTGCCGTCGACTCCGTTAGCCACGCCTGGCGCCAACGGAGCCAGCCGAAACGGCTAACGAGTGCCTGTGGTCCCCGTGGTCCCCGTGGTCCCCGTGGTGGACTGCGTGGTTTCGGCCGGTGATAGCGCGCCCGCGATGGCTGCGGCCGCCGCCGCGCCGATAGCAAGCGTGCCTGTCGTCAGGCCGCCTGCGGCCGCCCCACCCGCAACACCGGCACCAGCGCCCGCTCCG
>CANJRC010000095.1 GCA_947476535.1 Betaproteobacteria bacterium | reverse complement strand
GACTACACGGGCGAGCTGTCGATCTCGGATGAAATCCTCAAGCGCGTGGTCGAATCCTATCGGCG
The DNA here is from genome assembly GCA_947476535.1 of Betaproteobacteria bacterium. GTDB lineage: Bacteria > Pseudomonadota > Gammaproteobacteria > Burkholderiales > SG8-39 > CAIYPG01. The sequence continues at coordinate 15,826 of CANJRC010000095.1, read as the reverse complement.
CATCCGCAACACGCTGCGGTTCCTGCTCGCCAACACCTCGGACTTCGATGCGAAGACGCAGCTCCTGCCGCCCAACGACTGGCTGGACATCGATCGCTACGCCGTGGCGCTGGCCGCGCGGCTGCAAAAGGACATGCTTGCCGACTACGAGAAGTATGAATTCCATCCTGCAGTGGGGCGCCTGCAAAGTTTCTGTTCGGAGGATCTCGGAGGCTTCTACCTCGACATCCTCAAGGACCGCCTCTACACCACGGGCAAGGACTCGGCCCCGCGCCGCGCCGCGCAAAGCGCGCTCTGGCACATCACGCAGTCGCTGCTCAAGCTGATGGCGCCGGTGTTGTCCTTCACTGCCAACGAGGCCTGGGAAGTGTTCAGCGCCGGCGCCGCTGCTGACGGTGACACGGCGCCGGAGAGCATCTTCCTCTCCACCCATTACGCATTGCCCGAGATCCCGCACGCCGATGCGCTGTGCGACAAGTGGGCGAAGCTGCGCGCCATTCGCGCCGAGGTAACCCGGCTGCTCGAGACGCATCGCGAGGCCGGGCGCATCGGCTCTTCGTTGCAGGCCGAGGTGGAGCTGCACGCGTTTGGCGAGCGCCTGGATCTGCTGCAAAGCCTCGACGACGACCTGCGCTTCGTGCTGATCACCTCGCAGGCCAAGGTGGTCGCCGCATCCGGCGCCGCGCACGAGTCCATCCACGCGCAGCCGAGCGCGCATGCCAAGTGCGAGCGCTGCTGGCATTGGCGGGTGGACACGGGCGCTGACCCTGCCCATCCCGGCCTGTGCGGTCGCTGCGTGTCCAACCTGTTCGGGTCGGGCGAGCCGCGCACCCATGCCTGAAGCTGCGCCCCCCATGCCAGAATCCCCTGTCACCGGCAATGCCGGGAAGCACGACGGGCCGGGCGACGCGGATGGACCGGGCGGCTGGGGCCGCCTGATGTCGAGCCGCAAGGGGCTGGCGGTGTGGCTGGCTGCGGCGATTCTCGTGGCGGTGCTCGACCAGTTCACCAAGCAACTGGTGCTGGATGCGCTCAAGCCCGGCGACTCCATCCCGATCGCGCCCTTCACCAACCTGGTGCTGTGGTTCAACCGTGGCGCCGCCTTCAGCTTCCTCGCCGAGGGCGCCGGCTGGCAGCGCCTGTTGCTCATCGGCATCGCGATCGTGGCCGTGCTCGTGATCGTGTGGTTGCTCGCGCGCCATCGCGGCGAATACCTGTTTTGCAGCGGGCTCATGCTGGTGCTGGGCGGCGCCATCGGCAACCTGTGGGACCGCGTGATGCACGGCCACGTGGTGGATTTCGTGCTGCTGCACGCGGGCGGCTATCACTGGCCGGCGTTCAATCTCGCCGACTCGGCCATCACGGTGGGGGCGGCAATGATCATAATAGACGGTTTCAGGCAAAGACACCGGACATCATGAGGCGAATATGAGTACATCTGTTAATCCGTCCGAGGCAACGACCGACGGCCTTGCCGCCGGTGCCGAGGTGCTGCTCGCCAACCCGCGCGGATTCTGCGCCGGCGTCGAGCGCGCCATCAGCATCGTCGAGCGCGCGCTGGCGCTGCATGGCGCGCCCATCTACGTGCGCCATGAGGTGGTGCACAACAAGTATGTGGTGGACGACCTGCGGAAAAAGGGCGCCATCTTCGTCGAGGAACTCGATGACGTTCCCGCCGGCAGCACGCTCATCTTCAGCGCGCATGGCGTCTCGAAGGCGGTGCGCGCCGAGGCCGAGTCGCGCGGCCTGAGGGTGTTCGACGCCACCTGCCCGCTGGTGACCAAGGTGCATGTCGAGGTTGCGAAGATGCGCGATACAGGGCGAGAGATCGTGATGGTCGGCCATCGCGGCCATCCGGAGGTCGAGGGCACCATGGGCCAGGTCGAAGGAAAAGACGCGGGGCAGGGCATGTACCTCGTGGAGACGGTGGCGGACGTCGCGCGCCTGGTGGTGAGGAATGCCGAGCAGCTGGCCTACGTGACGCAGACCACGCTGTCGGTGGACGATGCCGCGACGGTGGTTGCGGCGCTGCGGGCACGCTTCCCGAGCATTGTCGGCCCGAAGAAGGACGACATCTGCTATGCCACGCAGAACCGCCAGGACGCGGTGAAATTCCTTGCGCCCCGCTGCGACCTGGTCATCGTGGTGGGCTCGCCCAACAGCTCCAACTCCAACCGCCTGCGCGAAGTGGCCATTGGCCTCGGTGTCGAGGCCTACATGGTGGACAACGCCGGTGAACTGCGCCCGCAATGGGTGGTGGGCAAGCGTCACGTGGGCGTGACCGCCGGCGCCTCGGCGCCGGAGATCCTGGTGCAGGAAGTGATTGCCAAGCTACAGGAACTGGGCGCGCGCCGCGTGGCGCAGCTGGAAGGCATCGAGGAGAACGTGGTGTTTCCCTTGCCCAAGGGACTTGCGGCTTAGTTGTTCTTCTTCACCGAAACGTTCACTCCCGGCAGCGCGCTCGCGCCCGGGTCCTTGTAGCGCACCTCCACCTCGATCTGCGTGGGCACCGGGAGGCCGTGCAGGAGGCCGGATGAAAATTTCCCCGTGAGCAGCGCCTTGATCGCCGCGGCATCGAACACCCCGGGCGGCTCCGACACCTCGACGATCACGTCATCGACGCTGCCGCGCGCATTGATCAGCACGCGCGCCTGCACCATGCCGTCCCTAAGCGGGGAGTTTTCGGAGTACTGGAAATCGATGTCGCCGATCGCCACCGGCGGCTGGTGGACTTTCGAGGCGAGATAGTAGTAGCCGGCCTGGATGAAGTTGAGCGGCAGCGCGCCCGCGGCGCTGGCTTGTCGGCGCGCCTTGTTCTCGCCTTCGACTTTCGCCGGCGCTTGTGCGTCGCGCGGGCGGGCGACGGTGTTGTCGCTGGCGGCGGTCTCCACGCTCGGCAGTGACGCATCGGCCAGCGTGGCGGGATCGGCGATGTCCTGCAGCGACACCAGGCGCGCATTGATCACGAAGGTCCCGCTGCCGGTGTTGCCCGCGCCCAAACCCGCGCGCACGCCGAACACCGCAGCCGCGTGCAGCGCCAGCGAAACCGCGAGCGCAAAAGCGAAACGGCGCCTGAACGGCGCCGCCTCGCGATAGAGCCTGGGGAAAAGCGCTAGGAGCCAGGCCCTGTCCATGCGGTGCATGGCGATGTCCTCATGGCGCGGGCTCGGTTGCGCACTACTGCGTGATCTCGCGCCAGCTGATGCGCTTGCCGGTGGGCGAGGGGGTATCGAAGGGCGCCGCCACCGTGGTCTGCTTGGCGTCCGACGTGGTGGTGATCACCACCGTCTTGCCGTCGGGCAGTCGCACGATGTTCAGGCCCACCGCCAGCGAGTCGGAGAGCTTCTGCGAAGCCGCCCCGCCGGTGCTGTTGGCCACCTCGGCCCCCGTGGTGAAGTTCACGAAGTTGATCCAGCTGTAGCCGCCGATGGTGCAGGCCGATGTCTGCGGCACGTTGCTCGCCACCACCAGCGTGCCCAGCTGCAGTTTCGGGTCCACGTTGACGCGCTCGCCCGAGTCCGGCAGGTCGATCACCCAGCCGGTGGTGACATTGCATGCCGAGCTGCTGCCGGTACAGGCCACGGTGCGCGTGGCGCTGGCACCAGTGCCCACCTGCGTCATGGCCATCGGTTTCATCGATGCACGCATGTCGGTGTAGGCCGTGGTGGTGTTGGTCAGCGGGTCCACCACGCCCCAGATCGAGTGCACCTGGGTGTTGCTGAGGTCGTCCGAGCCCAGCAGCTGGCCGGTGGCGAACATGATGAAGGTGTCGCTTCCCTTCAATGCGAGCTCCGGCCGCGTGCTGATGGGTTGCGGCAGGCCGCTTGCGCCCGGCGACTTGGCCTGGCCGATCAGCGTCGCTTCGCGTCCCGTGGGGTTGATGTTGTCGTTCACGTCGAAGCGCCACAGGTTGCCCAGCAGGTCGCCGGCATACACCCGCAGCGTGGTGTTGTTGACCAGCGTGCTATCCACCCAGTTGATGGTGTGGTTGAGGCCGCTTGGCGTGGTTGCATTACCCGAGCCGGTGGAGATCTTGTACAGGATCTTGCCGTCGTAGGCGCGCAGCACGTAGAGGTAACCCTGGCCGTCGCCGGCCTTCACTGGCGCGTTGACGTTGTTGTAGCCCGAGGTGACGATCACCACCCAGGTGCCGTCGGTCAGTTTGGTCAGGATCGGGTCGTTGAAGGTGTAGCCGACATGGCAGTCCGCATACGCCGTCGAGGAATTGCTCGCGTCGTAGCAGGTATCGCTCCACTTGAACTCCCACAGGCCCTTGGGCGTGTCCGGGTCGGTGATGTCCAGGGCGTAGTAACCCTTGGCGCCTGAGTTCATGCCCGCCACCAGCATGGTCTTCCAGGCCGGGGTGCCCGAGGTGTCGTAGAAGTCGCCCACGGTCGGCGTGCCGTCCACCGAGTAGCGGTGGTTGTTGGGGTAGTTATCGTCGGCGAGCTTGTACAGGTTCGGCAGCACCATGGAGGGGATGAAGGCCCAGCGTTCCTTGCCGCCGAGGACGTCGGTGGTGGAGCTGCCGGCGTAGAAGGCATGCAGCATGCCATCGTTGGCCGCCACGTAGACCATGGGCAGGCGGGTCGAGGCCACGCCGGTGGTCTTGAACGCGGTGGCCCCGGTCACAGTGTGGGTGTTGAGGTAGCCCTCGTCCGTGTAACTGGCGAACGGCGTCTTCACGTACACCGGCTGGGCGTTGACGATGTCGCCGAGCACGTGGGTGCGCTGGCGGTACAGCTTGTTGGCATCATTGGTGGTGAAGTTTTCGTAGCCGCGCTGGCCGCGCACGAAGTTCACCAGCTTGTCGTCTACCGCCAGCGCGCGCTGGTTCGCCGTGGCCGGCGTGCCGGTACCGTCGGTCATGGTCGCATACTGGCTGAGCGCTGCCACTGCCGTCGCGCCGAAGTAGGCCTTCTCGCTGGCATTCAGCCCGGTGTCCGCCGTGCCCGTGGGCAGAAAGCTGCCGTCGCAGGTTTGCGTGTTCCAGCTGAAGTTGACCCGGTTGTTGCTCGCGCCGGCGCGGAACAGGTAGATGCTGCGCTTGTCGCAGGCATTGCCGACCAGAGCGTCGAGCGCGGATTGGGCGGACCAGATCACCGTGGCACCCACGTCGCCCGTGGACAGGTTGATTTCATGCGCCTCCAGTTCCCCTGTCCATTCCAGGGTCTTGTACTTGGCGGTGTAGGCGAAGTTGTCGCCGGCCACCGGTTCCAGGTTGGAGGTCGCGGCCGCCGCTGCCGAGGAGACTCGTGCCTGGATGCCCGCGAGCGCCGTGGCCAGCCCGTCCACCACCGAGTCGGGATTGGATGCGCTGAAGAACTGCCCGCGCCCGTTGGCCGCGGCATGCCACAGGTCGTCCAGCGCTGTCGGGTTGTCGGAGGACGGCACCGGCCAGTTCAACAGGCCGTCGCGGATGTTCTGGAAGTCGCCGGTGTTGGCGGTCTTGTAGTCGGTGCGATAGGTGAGCTGGCCGGCGAGACCGAGGCCCATGGTGAAGGTGGTCATGTGCTGCCAGGTGGCCTTGTCGTCCTCGATGCCGGTGCCGCCGGCAGGGACGTTGTTGGCCATCGTGGGCCGCAGGTCGGTGTTGTAGTAGTACTGGGCCACATCGGCGAGCGAGCCGGTGCTGCCGCCCGATGAGCCGGTGATGGTGCAGGGCCAGGCAGTGCAGGGTGCCGTCGGTGTGGGCGGTTCGCCCGGGCCCGGTGTGCCGGAGGCCGGCAGCGTTGCCGCCGTCGCGGTGCACACGCCGCTGACATCGCTCCATGATCCGGTGCTCGGGACGGACGTGGAACTCACGCCCGAGCTCAAATTGGTCGTGGTGGTCGATGTGGTCGTCTGGTATTGCAGCTTTTGCCAGCCGCTGACCGTCTGGCAGGTGGTGGTGCGGCCACTGCTGGTACCGGCGGAACAGCTGCTGCTCTCCAGCCAGCCGGTGTCGGTGGTCGGGCAGGTCACCGTGGGTCCGGAGGCCGGGTCGGAGGCCGTGCAGGAGGAGACGTTTGATGCCCCCGAGTCGCTGGTGATCTGGCAAGTACGGCGGTACCCCGTGCTGGTGGAGGCGGTGCAGGACCCCGAGTTGACGAAACCCGTGTCCGTGATCTGGCAGGTGATGGTCTCGCCGCCGGTCACCGAGGGCGTGCAGGACGCGGCGTAGACAAATCCGGTATCGGCAGTCTGGCAGGTCACGGTGGGCCCGCCTGCGGGACTGGACGCCGTGCAGGTCGTCGCGTTGACAAAGGTGGTGTCGGAGGCGGTATTACACGTGACGGTCGGTCCGCCCGCCGGATTGGAAGCAGTGCAGGCGTTCACGTTGACGAAGCCCGTGTCGCTGGTCGTGGTGCAGGTGACGGTCTGGCCCGCGCTGTTCGACGCCGTGCAGGCGGCGCTGTTCACGAAGCCGGTATCCGTGGTCTGGCAGGTGCGTGTAAAGCCGCTGATCGGCCCGCTGTTGGCCGTGCAAGTGGTCGCGTTGACGAAGCCGGTGTCGGTGGTCTGGCAGGTGATGGTCTGGCCGCTGGCGGACGATGTCGTGCAGCTCGACGCATTGACGAAGCCGGTGTCGGTGGTCTGGCAGGTGATCTGCGTGCCCGAGCTGTTGAAGGTATTGATGGGCGTTGTCGCGGTACAGGACGCTGCGTTCACGAAATTCGTGTCGGTGGTCTGGCAGTCGAAGGTCTGGCCGGAGGTGTTGGGTGTCGACGTCGTGGTGCAGGATGTCGCCGCAAGGTTCGCGTAGGTGCCGGTCACCGTCTGGCAGGAAAAGCGCTGTCCCGAGCTGTTGAACGAGGTCGCGGGAGACGAGGGCGTGCAAGATGCCGCTGCCAGGTCGACGAAGCCGGGGTCGACGATCTGGCAGGAGAAGCGCTGCCCGGAGCTGTTGAAGGACGTTGTCGGCGACGAAGGCGTGCAGGAGGTCGCCGCGAGGTTGACGAACCCGGGGTCGACGGTGTTGCAGAGGATCTGCTTGCCGCTGCTGTCGAACACGCCGGGCGGGCTGGTCGGAGTGCACGAGGTCGCGGCGAGGTTGACCATCAACGTGTCGGTGGTCTGGCAGGAGATGCGTGTCCCCGATCCATTGAAGACCCCTGCGGTGTCCGTGCAGCTGGAGGCGGCGAGGTTGGCAAACCCGGTGTTGCTGATCGGGCAGGTCACGTCCACAGTGACGTTGGCAGGCGATGTCGTCGAGCTCGTCGAGCAGCTGGCAACGTTGGTCGGTGTCGGCGCATTGATGCCGCCGCCGCTAAAGGAGCTGAGCGACGTTGTCACGCGCGAATCCGAAGTGCCTACGGAGGGACTGAGCGTTGGGGTCGCGAACGGGACCATGATCCTCACATAGGCCATGGTGGTGGCGCAGCCGGACACCGCGATGCCGCCGGCGCCGAGATTCGATCCGGTGCAGGCGCCCGAATCGAATACTCCGTAGCCGCCCGACAGTGTCTGGCCAGCGATGTTGGTTGCATGCGCGGCGTTGCGAACTGCAGCCGTCGCGCCGCTAGCGACAGAGGAGGTCGCTGGAAGGCGATTGGAGCCGCCGATCGTGATCGCGGAAATGGTGCTGGTCTGGGTGGTGCTCGATGCGTTGATGATCAGGACGCCCAGCGCTAGCGTCGTGGTGGTGGTCTGACGCTGCTGTTGCTCGGTTTTCCGCTGTAGCTGCAGGGTCTGCTGCTGCAATTGCTCGGTTTTTTGCTGCAGTTGCTCGGTCTTGCGTTGCAGCTGGTTGGTGCGGCGTTGCAGCTGCTGGGTGCGCTGCTGCACTTGCTGGGTGCGGCTCTGGATCTGCTGGGCGCGCTGCTGGATCTGCTGCGTGCGCGTCTGGTGCTGCACGGTGCGGCTCTGGAACTGCTGGGTGCGCTGCTGGATCTGCTGGGTGCGCTGTTTGGTTTCCTCGAGGCGCGTCTGGTACTGGATGGTCTGCTGCTGCTGCTGCACGCGCCGGCGCATGCTGGTGGAGCAGGTGGTGTTGCGGTAGGTGTTGCTCTTGTTGGTGGTGGTGTTGACCGCGGCGCCGCCATCCCACATCGGGCGCGGTGTGACGGTGATGTCGCTGTCGGTGGAGGTGCTGTCGAGCGCATTGCCGTTGAGGTCGTCGCCGCCGCTGCCGTTCCAGTAGCCGTCGGTGGTGAGCAGGGTGAAATTCTGCTGGCAGGAATACTGCACCGGGTCGCCCGTCATGCCGCTGTTCAGGCCGTCGGTCTTTCCCGCGTAATGCCGGCCGACGCGCGACAGGGCTTCGCGCAGCGGCGTGGAGTCGTGGGTGTCCTGGGCAAAGAGCTTGGTGAACCACAGGTCGCGCTGCGTGGAGTCGAAGTCGCGGATGGGCTCGTACTGGGCGGAGCTCACCGGGTTGCCGGGCGAAATGGTGATGAAGCCGACGCGGTAACTGTCGGTGAGCTGGTTGAAGGCGCGGCTGGCCGTGCCTTTCATCATCATCAGCCGGTCGCGGTAGTACTGGTACCAGATGGCGAAGTTGGTGCGCTCATCCGTGCTTGCCGGGCCGGAGGTCGAGGTGACCTTGATCTTCTGCCAGTTGCCGCCGCCGGTGGTCGCAATATTGGTGTTGTAGGTGGTGGTGGCGTTACCGTCGGTGTTGAGGCAGCCGCCCGTGCTCGGCACCAGGGTCTGGCTGCCGGTGTAGGTGTAGTAGTAGGCCGCCTGCGCGGTGTCGGCGCTATGTGCCTTGAAGGCGCTGGAAAGGTTGACTGCGCCGGAGCTCGGGCCTGTCGGGTAGTTGGTGTAGCCGTCGGGATAGGCGCCGGTGAAGCTCGGGGTGGCGAAGTTGCTGCCGTCGGACTTCTTCGGGACCACGTAGGTGATCGCCGGGTTGTAGTAGATGAGATTGCACAGGTGGTTCTTGTAGCCGATTCTGCCGGTGTTCGAGCCCACCGAGTCGGGCATGTCCAGGCTCGACATGGAGCCTGAGGTGTCCATCAAGTACATGATGTTCGGCTTGACCGTGGCCGAGGTGGCGCTGGCGAGCGGCGCGGTGGAGAGCTGCGTCTGCGCGGCATCGGCAGGCTGCACTGCCGTGCACAGCGCGAGGGTCACGGCGAGCGCGGCGCGGGCGCGTGCGAACAATCGGCTGCGGGGCGCGCCGTCATTGACAACGGCATTCACGACGACAGGCGCTGCGATGGCGCCGGTGCGTGGCAGGGGGCTGAGGGCAATGGGGATCATGGCAAAGCTCCGTTAGTCTTCTCGCGGTGCTGGCCGCGGTTGATTCGCTACAGCGTTCACTTGCGATGTCATGCTGTTCGTCAGTGGGACCATGCTGCGCGCGTTGGGTCCGTGTGTCGCGTCAAGAAGTCACAGTGAGGGCCATCAGGACCATTGGCCAGCTCAATACACGATGGACTGCACATAACTCACGGTGTTGCGTGGCCCGGCCGAGCGCACCGTGATGCGGAAATAAGGCGCCGTGGTGTTGGTGAGCGGCAGCACGCCGTAGGCGCCGCCGCCCTTGGAGCCGCCCGAGGCGGCCGAACCCACGGTGACGCAGGTTTGCGTCGGAGAGTTGACCGACCCCGTGGAACTGCACAGGCGATGGATGAGGTAGCGCACCTCGTTGCCGGTGCCGTCGTCGGATGTGACGCGGGTCGACGTGGTGTCGGACCAGGTGTATGTGATGGGGTTGAACGACAGCGCCCAGGTCGACACGTAGCCCGGCGCCTGGTCCGATTGCAGCGTGGAGGAGCCGGATGCCACGAGATAGGCGCGTGCCGCCTCGATCCCCAGGTCGGCGACCGAGGTGGCGTTTTCCTTGAAGGTGATGTTGCCCGCGATGATGACGCCCGCGCCGATCTGGCGAAACATGGCGATCCCGGCCAGCGTCATGGCCACCAGCACGATGAGGGCGATGAACAGCACCACGCCGCGTTGGCTGCGCTGTGCGCCGCAAGGGTGGCCGACGCTTCGATGAGAGCGGGACGGGGTCATCATGGCGCGGTCCCCCAAATGACATTGCGCAAGGGAATGACCTTTTCATAGACGCGATAACGATAGTGCCGCCAGTCGTTGGCATCGCCCGGCGTGGTGTCGGTGGTGCCGTCGACGTTGAACATGGTGAAGCTGCCACCTGCCCAACTCGGCGCAGTCGTTGTGACGGCGAGCTTTTCGTACTGCTGGCTGCGCGCGAGAAGCCCGACGCGCACGGCGCGCACCTTGGTCCAGTCGGTGGGCGTGGTAACCGCCCACTCGGTGCTGGCAATCTGGTTGTTGCTGTCGGCATCGACGCCGTACTGGGCCTGCAGGTTGACGATGCCCTCGGCGATCTCGCTCGAAGTGGTGGCGTCGTGCAACCCGTCGCTCCAGGTCAGGGCCTTGTTGCTGCTGATGGACCAGGTGTTCCAGCGCGGCGTCGCCTGCGCGGTGCCGGCGGTGAGGTTGCCGGGGCCGAGGTTCTGCAGGTTGCCCGAGGAGAAAGTGGTGCCGGTGCCGGCCGGGTTGTTGTAACGCGCGGTGATCGATTGCGACAGGTAATTGGTATAGGTGACCGCCGACACGTGGTCGAAGGTCAGCGCATCGGCGTTGGTGTTGTCGGTGATCTCGACCATGTGGCAGGTGGCGGTCATGCCGGCGCCGCTGGAGACGATGACCAGGTCACCCTTGTTGAAACCCGAGCGCACTAAGGCTTTCTTGGTGGTGGCGGAGGAGGTGGTGAATGCCTGGTTGGCGACATAGCTGTTGGACGTGCCGTAGAGCACGCGGATGGTGTCGGGGGCGCCCGAAGCGCCGTCGACGATCTCCACCGGGTAGAGGCGGAAGGTGAAGGCCGGCGTGCCGCGCTGGGTGTCGTAGGCGTTCACCAGGCAGCCCATGTTGGTGGCCATGCCGATGCCATAGCCCGCCTGCTTGATGTCGCGATCGAGGTTGAAGATGGCAATCGACCCCGTGATCTGCGCATCGCTGCCCGATGAGGTGGTGCGCTTGCGCTCCTCCCAGATCTGTAGCACCTGGAAGATCACCACGATGCCGATGAGCGCGATGGCCACCGCCACCATGATCTCAACCAGGCTGAAACCATCCGATAGACGGGAGCCCTTCCGTGAATTTGAGTACATCATCCGGTTATTAGTGAGCGCGATTCGGGTCGGGGAGTGCGTGGACATCGACGGACCTCGATCTTGCCTAGTTGATGTAGGTGGAGATGACATGCCGGCTGGCGGCTGCCGCGCGCGGGGGCAGCCAGCACACCGTGACATCGACGCGGTTGTAGCCGCCCGCATCGGTGTTGACGGCGATCTGCTGCATGGCGGCGGTGGCGCCGGGCATGCCGCTGCCGGCGGCGCGCACTTCGGTCACCCAGCCGGTGACCAGCGTGTTGCTCGAGGCCGTGCCCGTGAAGGCGCAATTCGTGCCCCCGGTCATGTGCGCGAAGGTTGCCAGCGAGGTCTGGATGGTGGCGGTGGACGTGCGGTCCACGTTCAGCCAGATGGTGTCGACCATTTTCTCGGCGAGACTGGCCGCTTCGATGCGATAGCGGGCATCGGACTGGGCCGAGATGGCGGCCGCCTGCATGCCGATCAGGGCAAGAATGCCCAGCGAAAAGATCAGGATGCCGAGCAGGGCTTCGATGAGGAACACGCCGCGCTGCCGGCGTGCAAAAGACCCGGCGTCCGGGCGCGGCGCACTCATGAACGGGTCGCGTGGGCGAGGGCGACGGGCAATCAGCATTTGCGCGTGTCTCCTGCGGCTGACACGGCCGGGTCGCACATGCGCGCCTGCCCGCCGACCGACACCACCACGCTCAGGCAGCGCATCGGCCCGGTCGGGGCGCAACTGCCGCCGGTGGGGTTGGCGAAGGCGAAGGTCGCCGCAGTGGTCAGGTCGGTGGCGCCAAAACCGTTATAGGTGATCGAGGAAACCGTGCCGGTGACGGTGGCTCCTTGCGACGATGTCTGGCCCGAGCCCGACAGCATCGATTTGCCTTCGACGTAGGTGTAGATCAAGGTGGTGGGGTCCTGCACGCGGATGATCCAGTTCTTGCCGGTGGTGCTCAGGTTGGTGGTCTGCACGTTGGTGGAGTCACCCAGGTCGTCGGTGAGGACGAACTGCACCGAGGCATTGCGCTTGACGGCGTCGGCGCGGGCCGACTGCACGCCGGAGTAGAACACTTCGGCGGCCGTCCTGATCTTGGCGTTGGCGATGTAAGTGGTGAAGGCGGGCACGCCCATCCCCATCAGGAAGGCGAAGATCGCCAGCCCGATCATGAGCTCGATCAGCGAGAAGCCGAGCCGCCCCGCGCGAGGCGTCAAACTCGGTCGTCTGCGCGGGGTTGCCTGCAAGTGTGCGGTGCCCGTCAGCACGAACCATCCTTGCGGATGACCCAGCAGGTGTTGCCGGTGCCGGCCCAGCCCGTGGGCAAGCTCGTGGTGGTGCGCGTGTTGGCCTCGTTGATGGTGTAGACGAAGTCCACCATGCCGCTGATGCCCGTGGCGGTCATGAGATAACCCGTGGTGCTCTGGCCCGAACAGGCAAAGGTCCAGTTGGCCGTGTTGGTGAGCGGCGGCGCAACGGTGTTGGAGACGCAGGTGCCCACGTAGGTGCGGTTGTCCTGGAAGAACTGCTCCATCTTGACGCGCGCCTCCGACAGCGTCGACACCGCTTCGGTGATGCGTCCGCGCCGGATGTAGTCCTGGTAGGAGGGGATGGCGATCGATGCGAGGATGGCCACGATGACCACGACGATCATGAGCTCGATCAGGGTGAAGCCGCGTTGTGCTTGGGGCCGGGATTGCAACTCAGTTTTCAATTTCTTCTCCTCATGGACGTGAATGATAGGCAGGTGCGCAGTATTCTCACGCAATTGCCGACGAATGGGCGATTTTGCGCGACGGACGGGGCCGGGCTGGGCCTAAACGTGAATAATTCACGTGCTATTGGGGCCGCGCCAGGCAGCAAGGGCGGTCGCAGGCAGGCATGGCTTCCGATGTCAGCCACCAATGGGGCTTGGGGGCGAAATGGCGGTTGCTGCCTGGATTAGACAGAGGCCAGTCTGCTGGGTAAAATGTGAATATGAATCAATACCCTGCAGGTTCAAGTTCATTGAGAACCGAGGCGCCGCGTGACGCCGTGGCCGAGCGTCTGCGTGCCCACGACATTTCGCCGACGCACCAACGCATCGAAATTGCCCGCGTGTTGCTCGAGCGCCAAGAGCATGTGTCGGCCGATCAGATCCTGGCAACGGTCAACGCGCGCTTTGCCGAGGCGTCCAAGGCCACGGTGTACAACACGCTCAAGCTGTTCGTGGAGAAGAATCTCATCCGCGAATTGATCATCGATCCTTCGCGCGTGGTGTACGACCCGAACACCGTCCCGCACCATCACTTCTACGATGCGGCGAGCGGCGCCTTGACCGACATTCCCGCCGATGACGTGCGTGTGATGGGCCTGCCGCCCTTGCCGCCGGGCATGGTGGCCGAGGGGGTCGAGATCATCGTGCGCACGCGGCCGCAGAATGCGCCCGCATCTGGCGGGCTGTCGCAGCCGGTGTAGTGGGCCCGTGGTTTGTCTTCTGCTCGCGGGCCCGCGCATTGCGCATTCCCCGCAGTAAATTGGGCCCGGATTCGCCTGCTATAATTCTCCCCCTGCGCAATGCAGGCCGGGTTAGCTCAGTTGGTAGAGCAGCGCATTCGTAATGCGAAGGTCGGGGGTTCGACTCCTCTACCCGGCACCAACCACTTCATCAGGGCACCAATTCATGCCCTTAGCTTTTCAAACACTTAAATCAAGTTGTCGCCAAACTTCGCTGCACCCAGCAGTAGGCACAGTGAGCCCTCTTCACAGCTTGACCGAACGATTTCAGTTAAAAACCGGTCAGTAATCCGGTCAAACGACAAACCCCATGCCTGTCGTCATGATGATTCTAACCGGTAGGGCGCAGCCCGTACTCATACTGGCTTAATGCACGACGCGCGGCCCATCCGCATACTGGCCTAGTCACCACCCGATTCAATTCGGCGCAGTCCCCACCCCAAGCCAAAAACCTGCCAGTTCGACCCCCACCCACCGGGCTCCCCCGCTGTGCGTTGAGGAGTCCCTCCTCACCCCCTTCACTGGGTTTTGCTCGAACGACGCTTCGATTTCTGAAACTCAAGACCCCACCCCTCTCGATACAGAAGGGCCCCCCCTTCGTTTTTGAAATGCCTTGGGCCGGGGGTTATATAAATTTTCAAGTCGGCAAGCTGGCACGTAGCGCGGTGCGCCTTCAGGTTGGCTTAAAAGGCGGCGGTCAGACCTACCACACACGCATCAGCTACTTGACGCAAACTGCGATAAGTATTTAAAACGGCAGTAATGCACAAAAAATGGTAGGACTAATATAGACGCCTCCACACCCTCCGTTATATCCTCAATCGGGCAATCCAACCCCCTCTCAAAGGATAATGCGATGACTACTGCACACGTTGAGAAATTCGCAGAAATGCTCTTGAATGATCCGACGTTGAAGGCAAGGCTCACGAAGCACAAAGAAAATATGAGCGTCTATGCATCTACCGCCGTACAGGAAGGCAAGACGCTGGGACTTATTTTTACGGCAGATGAGTTCATTAGGTTCGTGTTGGATATCCGCATAGCGGCGGCGGAAGGGGAGATGAGCGATCTGGAATTAGATGCGGTCTCGGGTGGGCCAAGTGCGACATATATGAGCAGCCTTTGAAGCTTCAGCTCACGTTGCCGGTTTCAGCCAGATAGATTTACCTATACGCCCCCAGCTGCCATACCCGAAATAATTAACGCTAGTCCGATAAGGAAAAAGAAATGACTACAGCGCACGTAGAGAAATTCGCAGAACTCGTAGGTAAAGACCCCGCGCTATTGGCAAAGCTTGGCTTGGACAAAGTCAATGCGGACGCGGCTGCAGCATCAGTCAGCGCGGCTGCGTTCATCACCAACGCCGTCAAAGAAGCAAAAGCCCACGGTCTCGAATTCACGGAGGAAGAACTCCACGCTTTTATGGCCGCTGAAAGGACAGCAGCAGGGAGCGGGGAGCTGTCCGACACCCAATTGGAAGCAGTGGCGGGCGGGATGTCAAATATTCACAGAGAAAAAGTTATAACAAAACCACGCAGCCAAGAGGGGGAATACAGGAAAGACATCCCGCAGTTCAGTGAAGTTCTCGACGAAAAAGGTACAAACTTTATTGGTGGAGATATTGGATTCTCCCCTAACGGCACGTAAAATAGGCTCAAGTGTGTGGAACACTGCCTCAATCAACTGTTTGTTGTATGAGGACATCTTTCAGCGCGGCAGCGTAGTGCTGCGCGGATCAGCCAGATAGTTTTAGATTTACGTAGTCCCATATCTGGTTGAACCGGTTCTCAGTAACCAAGCCTTGAAGACCACCGTGTATGGGCCTAGCCACCACCCGATTCAATTCGGCCAAACCGAACCCCAAGCCAAATCCTGCCAGTCAGCCCCCCACCCACGGGGCCACCCCCGCTGTAGGTTCAGGAGTCCCGCCTCAGCCTCTACAGCTTGATCTGCACGAACGATTCCGCATTTCTCCAGATCAAGACACCACCCACCCCGTACCAAGCGTTTTGGCCCAGTCATCTACAGACTAGGCAGGAACACTGTTTGTCTCGCGTAATTGCAAAAGCAGGTAGAGTCTTGTCCAATGTTTTACAAGGGTGACCCCCCCTCGATATAGGAAAGGCCCCCCTTCGTTTTTGAAATAGCTTGGGCCGGGGGGGTATATAAATTTTCAAGTCGGGATGCTGGTACGTAGCGCGATGCGACTTCAGGTCGGCTTATAGTGCGGCGTTCAGATCCGCCACATGACATCGGGAAAAGTCAAAAAGTAACAAAGCGGCAG